>VGIO01000294.1 GCA_016867855.1 Calditrichota bacterium | reverse complement strand
ATAATTGAGCCAGATTAGTGACCATATTATAGGCAAACCATCCGTCACCTGTAATGAAAATCTGCGGTTTGGCGGTGGTTGCATCGCGTATTAGACCTATAGCGTCGCTATAAGGTTCAAAAGAAACTATTTTCGAATAAGGAATTCTAAAACTCTTACTATTTCCGGTAAAATATATATGCTTATTTGTTATGTAAAAATTACCTGTGTCTATATGAACACGTTCAGTTTGCTCAACATAATGACCCTTGAAAGCGCCGACGCGATAGTATACACCCTTCATTATTCGAACACTGACACCTCTTGAACCTCCTACAAATTGGCGGCGTGTTTTATCCTCGAGATATTGAGTATCTTTGAAAATCCATATCAAATGCTCGCCTTTCTGTAAGTTGACAGGAAGAACTCCTCCAAACGACATACGCTTTGGTATAATACCATTTAAAATATCCCTTAAAACCGCAGATTTAACGAGTTTTGAATGCGCTTCATTTCGGTCTAATTCGTCTCGAGATAAGTGAAAATACTCCCCAAAATCAATAAGTCGTTTCTCCTCAGATTCGCTTAAAACACCATCTTCGAGGAACTTGTCTACTGCAGATTCCCAACTTTTAATAAGTTGTTCTCTTTTATCCGAATCAGATAAATCCGATTTTTGAGCAATCTCGGTAATACTCAAGTTCAGGTTTTCAAATGCGTCGATTCCACATATATGCTGTAGTGTATTTTGCCGTATTTGTTGCCTGCCAGTTTTTTTTAATTGCGCTTTCGCCAATTCTTCTTGTTCATGTAGTCGCTCTGACTCTCGGTGTTTCTGATAACAATCAGTGTGTTTGATTTTTAGAAATCCTGCCGGTTGACCGCAATAGATGCATCTGCCCATATAATTCTCCGAAAATTGGTGTTAATAAAGACCTGTCGGATTTATTCATTCATTCGCAACGATATCTATTGTTCTATCAACATCTTCAACTCTTATTCTGGATTCCCGTTTGCACGGGAATGACGCGCTCGTAGCTCGTTTAACGGGAATGACGCGCTCGCTACTTCACTGACTCCCACTCTGCATCCGAAATTCTCGCTTTGCGTAGGACTTCTTTAATTAGCCACACATTAATATCTCCCGGATGAGGATTTGGGATCTGAAGACACAGAGACCCTCTTATCATAAAAATATGTCGTTTACCTGGATAAGGGCCATCAAATTCAAACTTTCTTAGCCGGCGAATGAAATCAAGCCGGCTGATAGGCTTCATCTTCAACCAGTTCTACTTTGGCGTTCAAATCTATACCATCGATTATCGGTATCGGCAATCGATGCTGAAATGAAATCAAAATCCAATCTTCGACCGCCGATTCAAGTTCGTCCCGGCATTCTTCAAGTGTGGCAGCATTACCCCAGGCGCCTTGTATTTCAGGAATATGCCCGAAGAAGGTGCCGTCGTCCTCAATTATCTCATATTTCGCCCGCCGCATCGCGGCTTTTATGTAATCGGTCAACATATTTCCACTCTTATTCTGGATTCCCGTTGGCACGGGAATGGCGCGCTTGTGGTTCGTTTAATAGAAATGACACACCTTGAGCGCGTATTCTTCAACGATACGCTTCCCGCCGGTGTTTGATAGTCAAGACAAT
>VGIO01000293.1 GCA_016867855.1 Calditrichota bacterium | reverse complement strand
CGAAATAAGAGAATACTCTAAATATCAGTTTTAATTAAAACTGCGTGCTTTTCTTATCATATTGAAATACAGATAATTCGTTACGATTTCTACTTGTCTATGGGCTACACCTCAAAGAAACGTATGAATTTATACATTGTTAAAGTATGATGGTAATGTCGAACTATAATCCAAACCACTCGAAATTAGGCGCCGATGGTCCAGCCACCTGCTTCAACTGCGGCAAGAGGGCGATGGTTTTAAAAGTCGGCGAATGCCGGATGCTGGATGGCTGTATTGTCCCGGATGTCGAATACTTGGAATGCCTTGCCTGCGGTGAGAAACTTTTCGACGGGCCTAATACGGATAAAGTTGTTAGCTATCGAAAGTCGCTGCGCAAACGCAGTCCAAAACCGAAAACCTTGACCTATGCTTAAGTTCGATTACCCGATAGAGTCCTTTTCCCGCAAATGGCGTGTCCGTGAGTTGGCGGTGTTTGGCTCGGCGCTGCGGGAGGATTTTCATAAAGACAGCGATATGGATATCCTCGTGACTTTTGAGCCGGAGGCGAGTTGGTCGCTGTCGGATACGGAGGCGATGCGGCTCGAATTAGTAAAGATGTTTGGGCGGGAGGTGGATTTGGTCAGCCGCCGCGCAATCGAAATGAGCCGCAACCAGCGGCGCAAGAAAGCCATACTCTCGACCGCCAAAGTGATTTATGCTGCGTGATTTCACCTATATCGAGGACATCGTCAATGCTGCGAGGCTGGCTGTTTCTTATCTGGAAGATAAGACTCTGCCGGATTTTCTGAACGATGTTCAATGTCAGGATGCAGTTATTCGCCGCATCGAAATCATTGGCGAAGCCGTGAGGCGAATATCGAACGATATTCAAGAAATCTATGACTATATCCCTTGGGAGAAGATGCGAGGGATGCGCAATCGGTTAATTCACGATTACGATGAAGTTGACCTGAACGAAGTCTGGAATACGGTTAAGGTTGACTTGCCGAAATTGCTGCCGGATTTGGAACAGATACTTTGCGATGATGATTCGTAATTGAACAGGATTACCGATGCGCGGGAATGACGCACCTTATGGCGCGCTTGATTTCGTCCTGATGCACCTGTAACTCACCGCGCAAACGCAGTCCAAAGCCGAAAACCTTGACTTATGCTTAAGTTCGATTACCCGATAGAGTCCTTTTCCCGCAAATAGCGTGTCCGTGAGTTGGCGGTGTTTGGCTCGATGTTGCAGTGATATTTTGAGTGACTTTTATTTTCTAATTGTATTGACACATTAGATTGTAACCAGATAGTCATCCTGAACGAAGTGAAGGATCTCGTTCCCGCTTCCAGACGAGATGCTTCACTTCGTTCAGCATGACATAATGCATACAATAGCCTAATGCATCAATACTTCTAATCTCCTCAAAACGCGATGTCGAAACTTAAAATGAAAACGGATAAGCCGAATTTTCACTGCCCTACCTGCGGCAAGGCGGTGATGGAGCATAAGTCGGGGACTTGCACACTTACGGATGGTCTGACTGTCCCTGATGTGGAATGGGACGAATGTTCTGTTTGCGGCGAGATGCTGTTCGACCCGGATAATTCGGATAAGATTATCGATTTTAAGAGACCGAGACGGAGGTTGACCTCAC
>VGIO01000292.1 GCA_016867855.1 Calditrichota bacterium | reverse complement strand
GCTGTCTCGCTCGCACACATATTTATACGAGAAACCCGTTATAATATAAAACGAGGTCAGCCTCGTCCGCGCGAGAGAATACAACCAAGCCGCGGCAATTTTGAAATAATGCCAATCTTCGAGCATTAAATAAATACCGCTGAACTGGTAGCCGTGGCCTTTAGGCGGCTGGCGGCGGTAACTGAAACCATTGCCGGCTAATATCCCCCCGCTGAAGCCGATGCCGCGCGTTAAAATCCCGCCCTCATCCTCCTCCCAAGTAATATTCTTAACCTTAACGGTCTTTTCGTCGTCGTCTTTGGATTCGGCGAAAAGTGAAATCGAAATCAAGAGTAGGAAAAGTGCGCTTAATCCAAATTGGATAATCGTTTTTAGCATTGAAGACTCTCAGAAATTTCAATCTGTTATATGATAATCAGCTGCGTCTCAAGTTGGTCGAGACGATGGATGCCCAGCAAACACTTTTAAGTTCGTTACCAATTTTATCCCAAGCCAGATTGATTATTTTAATCCCACGATTTTGCAAATAGTGAACCATCGGTATCATATCCGCATCTGCCGATCCTAATACGGCAATATCATAGACATTTTCAATATACAAACAGAACATATCAGTTATTATGGCTGAATCTACGTCCTTTTCTGGCGCTCGTTTGAAAGGTTTGCTGCAAACCGGACATAATTCAGTTGAGTTCTTGCACTCACTGCAAAATATAGGTTTGGGGCGGGTTCTTCTCTCGCTGACCGATACGAAATTGCCGGGCATCTGCCCAAGAGTTTTAATAAGCCAGGACCTCAATTTTCGATCAGATTCACTCTCGGGATTAACTGAAGAATAGATCCGCATTCCTTGATAAGTGATTGTCGCATCACCTTCAAACTCAGTTAACAGCCTTTTAACTTCAGTCATTATTGCCCCTGTCAAACCTTTCCAATCGAAACGCGCATTTTTAACTCGCTCATTCCAATTTAATTGGAAATTCCAAAAATCAATGAAAGCTCCCAGTTTGTGCATCTAAACTCCAAAAAAACAGGGGATCAAAAATGATCCCCTGGGAATCTATTACGGGTTCCGAGGGGGTAAATGGAACCCGGGAATGTATTAGCGGTTGCATAGCAACCATTCATATTATACAGAATACTAAACATTTTGTCAAGTGCTAAATATTAATTTCAAGTTATCAAGTAAATAATCTTTAATATTTTCCGAATGGATCCGCTCCTGTTGCAGCGTATCCCGCCATCTGACCGTCACCGTGCCATCCTCTTTGGTCTGGTAGTCGATAGTGAAACAGAACGGCGTGCCGATTTCGTCCATCCGGCGGTAGCGCTTGCCGATAGAGCCTTGTTCGTCGAAGAATACCGGGATTTTACCGAATAAACTTTTATATATTCTTTCAGCAATTTCGAACAGTCCGTCTTTTTTTACTAGCGGGAATATCGCGGCTTTGACCGGTGCGATGCGCGGATCCAACGACAGATAGACACGTTGTTCACCGGCTTGCTCATCTTCACGGTAGGCTTCACACAGCAACATCAACAGCGCCCGATTGAGCCCCGACGATGACTCGATGATGTGCGGAATATAACGTTCCTTGACCGTATCATCAAAGTAGGAGAGATCCTTGCCGGAAAACTCCTGATGCCGTGTCAAGTCGAAGTCGCCGCGGTCGTGAAGGCCTTCAAGTTCGCCCCAGCCGTAAGGAAATTCGTATTCGATGTCCCAAGCCGCGCGGGCGTAATGGGCGAGTTTTTCGTGCTCGTGCCAGCGGAGTCTTTCCTGCCGGACGCCGAGGTCGATTATGTAGTTCCAGCGCTGTTCGCGCCAGTAGTCGCACCATTGGGCGTTT
>VGIO01000291.1 GCA_016867855.1 Calditrichota bacterium | reverse complement strand
ATTGTCTTGACTATCAAACACCGGCGGGAAGCGTATCGTTGAAGAATACGCGCTCAAGGTGTGTCATTTCTATTAAACGAACCACAAGCGCGCCATTCCCGTGCCAACGGGAATCCAGAATAAGAGTTGAAAATGTTGACCGACTACATAAAAGCCGCGATGCGGCGGGCGAAATATGAGATAATTGAGGACGACGGCACCTTCTTCGGGCATATTCCTGAAATACAAGGCGCCTGGGGTAATGCTGCCACACTTGAAGAATGCCGGGACGAACTTGAATCGGCGGTCGAAGATTGGATATTCTACTCTATCCGCAATGCGCTGCCTATTCCGGTAATCGACGGAATGGATATCAACCCTGACTTTGAACCGGAAGCGGTAGAATGTGAAGCCTGTTAATCGTCTCGAACTCATTAAGCGGATGCGCAGATTAGACTTCATCGGACCGAAACCGGGCAAACGGCATCAATATATGCAGCGGGGATTGCTGCGTGTTCAATTGCCCAATCCGCATCAAGGTGATATAGGCGTAGGATTGCTGAAGCGCATATTAAGAGAAGCAGAGATTACCGAAGCCGAATGGGATTCGGTGAAATAGCGAGCGCGTCTTTCCCGTGCAAACGGGAATCCAGTATAAGAGTAGGAGAGAAAATGCCCACTAAAGTTGCTGATATGACCATCGAGGTGTCGGCCGATGTCATCCGTGAAGAACTCGAATCAGCAGATAATCCTGACATTGCAGAATGGTCTAAGAGATTATCTTCTGTGAGTGATAAGATTTACGTTGTGAACTAAGTAAATTACAAATCGATATAAATGATGACAAGTTCACACAAGCGATAAGTGCATATGTTTTGACAGATGTATTATGCAATCTTGATAATAAAATTCTTCGATCGTTTATTAAAGAAGGATCACTAAAACAAATTATTCCAGATGAAGAATTGAATTCTATTCGTTTTAGGGGAGCAATGGTTATTCGGGCGTACATCGCATTTGTATATATGAGAAGTAAACAGTTGGAAAGATGCTTAGATTCAATTAAAGAGAATTCGCCTATCCGTCCATTTAGAGATTTTTTTCGACAAGGAAGTAAAAAAAATAGTTCAGATACAATTGGGCAACATATTCGTAATAGTCTGAGTCATGGTGATTTTAAATTATCTGACGATTTAAAAAGTGTTCAGTTTAATGATCGTACTAGGCAGTATAAAATTGATTCAAAATTATTTTATGAAGGCCTCTGTCATCAATTAGAACGCTTTTATTTTAGATTTTATGAAGTGCGAAATAAGAGAATACTCTAAATATCAGTTTTAATTAAAACTGCGTGCTTTTCTTATCATATTGAAATACAGATAATTCGTTACGATTTCTACTTGTCTGTGGGCTACACCTCAAAGAAACTTATGAATTTAAACATTGATAAAGTATGTTAGTAATGTCGAACTATAATCCAAACCACTCGAAATTAGGCTCCGATGGTCCTGCCACCTGCTTCAACTGCGGCAAGAGGGCGATGGTTTTAAAAGTCGGCGAATGCCGGATGCTGGATGGCTGTATTGTCCCGGATGTTGAATACTTGGAATGCCTTGCCTGCGGTGAGAAACTTTTCGACGGGCCTAATACGGATAAAGTCGTCGGCTATCGAAAGTCGCTGCGCAGACGCAGTCCAAAACCGAAAACCTTGACCTATGCTTAAGTTCGATTACCCGATAGAGTCCTTTACACGCAAATGGCGTGTGCGTGAGTTGGCGGTGTTTGGCTCGGCGCTGCGGGAGGATTTTCATAAAGACAGCGATATGGATATCCTCGTGACTTTTGAGCCGGAGGCGAGTTGGTCGCTGTCGGATACGGAGGCGATGCGGC
>VGIO01000290.1 GCA_016867855.1 Calditrichota bacterium | reverse complement strand
AGCCCGCACGAAACTCTCCGGTGCTTTGCCGACTTTTCCGCCCGGCGTCCAACGTGCCGCGACTATCATTCTTTCCTTCGAAGTCAGTCCTGCCGGCGAAGTCGTCCGCGCCGCGCCGGTTACTAAAGGCGTCCCCGAACTGGAAAAAGCCGCCCTCGACGCCCTCCGCACATGGAGATTCAATACGCTGGATCCGGCTTTGCAGCAAGTCAATCAACGTGGGGAAATTAAGTTTGTGTTTAAGTTGAAATGATGGCGCGGACGGTTTAGTATGCGTCACTCTAAACGAAGTGTAGTGTCTCTTTATATTCTCTTATGCTATGTTTCACTATATTAAACCAGATCGCAATCGATCGAATACAAATATCGAAATGAATTAACAACAGATTAAACGGATGAAACGGATAAACTTATAAAACCGCAGTATTAATCCGTTTTATCCGTTTATCCGTTGTGAATATAGAACCGAATTATTCATCGATTTACTGCAAATTGGCGTCTGCAGGGGTGTAAAGTGTTACGCCCTTTTTTGATTTTCCTGAATTCTTTGTAAAAATACTTGCAAATAATTTGCTATTTGGCTATATTGACAAATAGCAAACAATCCTATATATGAGCGACAACATCAAAATCCGTTATGAAGCACGAGCAGCAGTGCTAAAAGCATTGGGGCACCCCAGCCGGCTTTTTATCGTCGATGAACTTGCCAAAGGCGAGCGCTGCGTCAATGAACTGGCAGCCTTAGTTGGCGCGGATATGTCAACAATCTCCAAGCACTTATCGATACTGAAATCAGCCGGATTAGTGAATGATGAAAAGCGCGGCAATTCTATATTCTACAGACTGGCAATACCTTGCATAGTAAATTTCTTCAGTTGCGTTGAGAGCGTCGTCAAAGCCAAGGCTCAAGCCGGGTTAGATTCGCTATGAACTGGAAGTCCGAATGGAAGCCGCTGATATATATCGTCGCCGCGTTTCTGTTATGCTTCTATTTGCCGGTTGGAACGGATCGGTTCGATAGCGCTGTAACCGGCTCGCTGGCTCTGGCGCGCTGGTATGCCCGCGAGCATGTGCTGCTTTGTCTTGTGCCGGCGTTTTTCATTGCCGGAGCGATCGCTGTATTTATCAGCCAGGCGTCGGTGATGAAATACTTCGGCGCCAAAGCCAACAAGGCGCTGGCTTATGGTGTAGCATCGGTGTCGGGGACGATATTAGCGGTCTGCTCCTGCACAGTGCTGCCGCTTTTCGCTGGAATTTATAGGATGGGCGCCGGGCTGGGACCAGCGACGGCTTTCTTATATTCGGGACCTGCTATAAATGTTCTGGCGATAATTATGACTGCCCGTGTCTTAGGGCTTGAATTGGGCATCGCCCGGGCTGTAGGCGCAGTGGTGTTCTCGATCATAATCGGACTGGCGATGCACTTTATCTTCCGCAAGGATGAATATGACAAGATCGAAGCCCAGATGGGGCTGCCCGAGCCGGAAGTCAAGCGTCCGCTATGGCAGACCGGATTGTTCTTTGCTGCTTTAGTAGGGATACTCATATTCGCAAACTGGAGCGAACCTTCTGGGACGGTCGGATTATGGTATGTGATTCACAGCGTCAAATGGTTTATCGCAGGTCTATTCGCTTTAGGTTTGGGCGCTGTATTAATCTTTTGGTTTAATATCAACTGGTTACCGCTTGCTGTATTGACCGCAGCGACTGTTATCGGGAGTTTTATCTTTAAATCTTATCCGTTGATTCCATTTACTATTGGAGTGATTGGATTATCGTTGATTTTAAGCAATCGCAGCGACGAATCCGGCGAGTGGTTCGGCCAAACCTGGGATTACGCCAAGAAGATCCTGCCGCTGCTCTTGATTGGTGTTCTGATATC
>VGIO01000289.1 GCA_016867855.1 Calditrichota bacterium | reverse complement strand
TAGTCCCTTTGCCGACCTATTCTCCGTGGTTAAATGCAATTGAGAAGGTGTGGAGATGGGTTCGACAACGATTGACTCATACTCATCCTTGGGCGAACGATTTTAGACTATTTCAAGAACAAGTAAGCTCCCTATTTGGAACATTGGATAATGGTTCGGTAGATATCCTTCAATATGTTGGTTTGTCAGGATAATTAGTTGAAAACCATAAACCCGCCCTCCAAGAGAAAATGACCCGCTATTTTTAAGGGACAGAGCGCTAGTTCCTTGTGGGCGGATTGGAATATTCCAATCCCGCCCGCCCATCACATTCGCTATATGCTATGTTGACAATAATGTCGAATAATACAAGCGGTTGTCAAGATGTATTAATCAAGCGCAAAATAATTTCATCTAACATTAACCAGTGTGCTTCGACCGCATACAGCCGGCGGTCTAAGATTTCGATAAAACCGGCTTCGAGCAGCCGATTTAATTCCGGTATGTTTATATAATCCGCCATTGAATCCAAATCGACGCCGGTCGAAGTGCGCAATCCTAAATAAAATTCCTCTATCTGATGCATTTCCGGCGTTAGAAATTCCTCGCCCTCCGCCAAACCATCTCTATAATTAGCGCAATAATCATCGGTATTAGCTTTAGAATATTTTACGCTGTTGCCGATATTCCGTATATATTTTTTAATGTAGCGCGCATTCCAGAACCGTTTTTCACCATCAAATGAATGCGCGCTGCATCCCAAGCCTAGATAGTGTTGATGCGTCCAGTAGGCTGAATTATGCCGCGAACGAAAACCCGGACGGGCGTAATTGGTTAGTTCATAATGTTCGAAGTCGGCGTTGGACATAATTTCAATCAGCGCTGCATACTGGTCGGCCATTAAATCGCCGTCGGGCTTGGGCATTCTGCCGGCGTTAATCTCCTGTGCAAAATGTGTTTCTTCATCAATAGACAGAGTGTAGGTTGAGATATGTTCTATTCTTAAATCCAATGCCTTTTGGATGCTTGCGTTAAAAGATTCAACCGTCTGCCCTGAAATCCCATAAATCAGGTCAAGCGACAGATTATCAAATCCTGCTTGACGCGCCATCTGCACGGTTTCATAAACGGCTTCGACGGAATGGATGCGGCCAAGAAACTCCAACTCGTCCGGCTGGAAGGACTGGGCGCCAATCGACAAACGGTTTACCCCGGCAGTTCTTAAAAATGCAAATTGGTTTGCATCACGGGTCTCAGGATTGACTTCCAAAGTTATTTCGAGTTCCGGGAGGCAATTGAACGACTGCATAATTTGGGAAATCAGTCTGGCGATATATTCATTTGGCATCAGCGAAGGCGTCCCGCCGCCGAAATAAATGGATTGCAGGGATTTGTTATACCAGCGAGGCTCTTTGGCGCGATACACGAGTTCCTGCTGTAATGCCCTTCTATACCGTTCAGCGAGTTTCCTGTCATCGACCGATGAAGCGAATCCACAATATGGGCAGCGTTTTAGGCAGAAAGGGTAGTGAATATAGATTGAGAATGCTTCCATTGAAGCCCGTTTTATCCGTTTAATCCGCTGTGAATTATGAATTCAGATAGACAAACAGGATGTCTGTCCTACTGACTTCTACCGCACCAGCGCGGCTTTTCTTATCTGCGTCAGACCGGCTGTCTTAAGGCGCACTATATATACCCCCGACCCCACTTTAGATGCATCCCACAACAAATTGTGAACACCGGCTTCCTGCTTTCCGCTGACCAGTCGAGCGACCTCCCTTCCTCTAACATCATACACCCCCAGCCGAACCTCACCTGCCGACTCCAAACTATACTCCACCCGCAACGCGTTGTTGAAAGGATTCGGATACACCCCCGTCAAGCCGAATTCGGTCGGACAGGCGGCGCTGCCCGCCTCTAATTCTATTACCTTAAAATCATCCGTCCGATAA
>VGIO01000288.1 GCA_016867855.1 Calditrichota bacterium | reverse complement strand
GATGATGTCACAGCCTCAGATATAACTACGCGGGATGATATTCAATGGACAGCCGACAATTTGGCGCTCTGGCGTGAGCGCGGCGAGAAGTTGTGCCGGCAGGTTTATGGCGATAAATATGAGTCTTTGATGGAGCGCGTCTCCAATATAAGCCCCGAACTTAAGGCGGCGATGCTCGTCGAGGGTTATGGCAAGGTTTTAAGCCGTGACACTCTGCCAATAGTCGAGCGGGAGTTGTGTATCGTTGCGATGCTGGCGGTGAAGAACAAACCGCGGCAGTTGGAAAGCCACGCGCTTGGGGCTTTACGGTGCGGAGCCTTGGAAGCAGATTTGCAGCGTGTAGTCAAATTATTGGGCGAGATGCTTTCGCCGGAGCGCTGTGCGGAAGCGGGCGCATTCATCGATAATGTAATTCATAAGTTTAAAAAAAAACAAACCTGCAAATTAACATCTTAAAATATAATAAATTGCTCTTCCGGTCTTATTTAACCGTAATATCGGTATTAGCAACAATTGCCGTGCAATGCGCCGCCGCGGATGGCGGCGTTTTGTTTTATAAGGATTATGACTATGGTTCGCAAGCGAATTATAATCCCCTGTCGGTCATTGTTTCCGCTACATTCGACATCGTCCAGATATCCAACCGCGATAATAATTTGAACCGGCAGATGATAGGTAAGGGATTTCAGAATGTCTTTAGAAATATCGCCAGTCCAGGATCTAATATAAACAGGTATGGCTGGCGCAAGTTCATCGGCGATGAGATTTTTCCCCGCGATTTGAATCCGGATAACGCCCAGTATTGGCCTAATTACAACATCCATATCTTCGGCGGCGGGATGACCTACATCGCCACCGCCGAGTGGTTAGCATATTATAACTATCCCTATCCCAAAACGCTTTCGCTCTGCGTTCAAGCCATCCAACACTTGCTCAATGAGGCTGTCGAAAACGGATCTTTCGCTGGTTCAAATGTTGACCCAATAGCTGACCTGCTGATATTCGACCCGCTCGGCATCGCTTTGTTCAGTCTGCCGGGTGTGCCGCAATTTTTTTCAAGTAAATTGCATTTAACCGACTGGTCGCCGCCGCCGTTATTCATCCCCGGCTCAAACCGGCTGGTCAACTGCGGACAGAAATTCGTTATGAAATGGGATATTCCACATTCGAAGCGTTGGAGGTTATTCTATTATTTCGGCACGGAAGG
The DNA here is from genome assembly GCA_016867855.1 of Calditrichota bacterium. GTDB lineage: Bacteria > Electryoneota > AABM5-125-24 > Hatepunaeales > Hatepunaeaceae > VGIO01. The sequence continues at coordinate 734 of VGIO01000288.1, read as the reverse complement.
TTTAAACGGATTTTCTTACAGGTTGAATGATGTCGATGACTTCTCTTTTGCCGTCGGTTATGAGGCTGGCGAATTAATCGACGCTAATATTCCCAACGGTTCGCGTAAGTTAACGGCGAAGTTGACGCCGGCGGCGGGTGTATTCTACGACCGGAATGGTTCGTTGCTTTGGTCGCTTAAGTTCGGAGGCCCAAGAGAGTATAGAGCGCGTTTGAATATCTATACGGGCGTATTATATATCAAATCAATTTCGCCGGGTATGGTCGCGTTGTATCAGAAGGGAAATAGAATAACAGCCGGATTGACATTGCGCTGGCTGCCGGTGGGATTGGGTGGAAAGATGTAGAAATGTATGTCATATTACTGCCTAACTGGCATATTGATATGTCTATATGGCAGTTATTTGTAAATTGAAGGTATTATTAAGATTGATTTTTGAATGGCACAAGAGTTGCAATTAGCATAAACCTGACTGACTCTTCTAGTGTTAGGTCAATTGTGCAATGTCGTATGTCATCCTGAACGAAGTGAAGGATCTCGTCTGGATAAGTAAGTCTTTGGGACGCAATCCTTCACTTCGTTCAGGATGACGACATCTTACGCTTGACTAGCGCTAGATGCCTCTGACCGCATTTTACCTTCAAATCTAAGAATTGACGATGTCCAATTTCGCTCTTGCCCTGAACGAATTTGCAATCGATAATAATAACCCGGGCGGATGAAGCATCCGCCTT
>VGIO01000287.1 GCA_016867855.1 Calditrichota bacterium | reverse complement strand
AATCTTGAGTCCAACCACACCGCGCTCAACCTGCAGGTCTCGCGGCGCTTTAACCTGCTCATCATAACGGTAACGCCTTATGCCGGTATTAGTATGGAGTCTTCCGACCTAAAGGTCGGTTACACCGTAACGAACTCGGGCGATCCGCTGCTTGAAGGCACGAACATTGCGCTGGATATGGACGGCAAGAACAAGGGGCGTATGACGGCGGGAATGCGAGTAGGGCTACTCGGTATTATCACAGTCAACGCCGACTACTCGATGGGCAAGTATGATGCTTACTCGGTCGGAGTGGGATTAACATTGAGATGAGATATGTTAATTCATTAGCATAAGACAAACGGCAGACTGAAAAGTCTGCCGTTGTTGTTTTGAATATATTGTCTTGATTTGCTATGAAATAAAGATTATATTATTAAATTTAAATCGAATTAATAGATGTCTATGTTGTCTGCTGATATCGCTGAAAATTGGCGAAATTTAATGCAGCAAGTAGCCGCTGCAACCTTGTGCAGCGGTCGTCCGGCAAAGGCTATCAAAATAATCGGCGTGAGCAAGTTCCAGTCTGCTGAAGCGATTGCAGCGGCAATTAGAGCCGGTCTACGCGATATCGGTGAAAACCGCGTGCAGGAAGCCGCCGCAAAGCGTCCCGAGGTCGATGCGCTGTTAGCTGACTTCGGCATCGATTCTTCGTTGGTGCGATGGCATTTTGTCGGCCGGCTGCAAAGCAATAAAGCCGCCAAAGCCGCGGCGCTCTTCGATGTTATCCAATCCGTCGATTCGCTCGATTTGGCGAATAGACTCGACAGAGCCTGCCAGACGTTAAATAAACAATTGGCTATCCTAATAGAGGTCAATACTTCCGGCGAAGCCACTAAAGGCGGTGTATCTCCGGAAATGACGCTTGCCTTGCGCCGTCAAATTACGCAATTTAGGCATCTGAATTTTCGTGGCTTGATGTCAATAGGACCTCTGACCGACGACGAAACGTGCATTCGACAGGCTTTCGATGTCTTGCGGAATTTGCGCGCTGAAATAGAGCGGATTTTACCAGCGCCGGATGGACGGCTGGAATTATCGATGGGGATGTCGGGGGATTTTCCTATCGCCATCGAATGCGGCGCGACGATGGTGCGCATCGGCACAGCGTTGTTTGGGGCGAGGAATTATAATTAAACGTTTTTGCATAAGTTGTTTTACACATAGCGCATATCAAACTTTAATAGATTCATTCATCTTTCTGCAGGCGGGCTTCTATGTTCAGCCCTATCGAAATCAAAAAGCATGAGTTCAGCCGGGCGATGCGCGGCTACGACACGGTTGAGGTGCGCGCCTTTCTCGAAAGTGTCGCGGCTGAAATTGAGAAGTTGCAAGAAAGCGTGCGTTCACAGTCCGGCGAAATCGAGCGGCTGCGCATCGAACTGGCGTCTTACCAGCGTATGGAGCAGAATATGCGCGAGGCGATGGTTAATGCGCAGGAGACGCTGCGCGACGCCCGCGAAGGCGCCCGCCGCGACGCCGACCTGATGCATCGCGAGGCTGAAGTCATCGCCGAACGCATCGTGAACGACGCTCGCAAGCGCAGCGAAGATATTCGTCGCGAAGTCGAAACACTCTCTATCCGCCGCGATAATCTAATACGCAAATTAAAAGCCTTGCTGCGTTCGGAGTTGGAACTCATCGACTTGCTCGCGGAAGAGGAGCCGGCCGTGGAAGCAAAGGCTCTGGCTGAAAATACAGTTCAGCGCGAAAAAAGCCCGTTGCCTATCATTCCCAAAGCCGCCAGCGATTCCGGCATACGGGCTTCAGCGCAGAGACCGAGTTGAGAATTGTCATTGCAACAGGATTAATGAGCAGCGTCTATTAATCGTGTTGATAAAGATGAAGTATAGAAGTGAGTGTTAAGTCGCGTCATTCCCGCGTAAGCGGGAATGACGCGCTTTTGCCGGCTTCTGCAG
>VGIO01000286.1 GCA_016867855.1 Calditrichota bacterium | reverse complement strand
CACTCTGAGCAGACGGTCAGCTGTAACCTGTCCGATTTCAACTGCCTGCAAATCCCACTTCTCAAATATATTCTTGACGGTTTCTTCTTCACCCTGTTTGGCGACCAGCAGCATCCGTTCCTGCGACTCGGACAGCATAATCTCCCAGGCTTCCATATCGGCTTCGCGCAAGGGGACTTTATCGAGGTCGATGTCCATTCCGACTGCGCCCCCAGCCGACATCTCCGACGACGAGCAGGTGAGTCCGGCTGCGCCCATATCCTGTATCGCCACTAAGGCGTCGGTCTGCGCCAGTTCCAAAGTGGCTTCCAGCAACAGTTTCTCGGCGAATGGGTCGCCGACCTGCACTGCCGGTCGCTTCTCTTCGTTGTCGGCGGAGAGTTCCTCCGAAGCGAAGGTCGCGCCGTGGATGCCGTCGCGGCCGGTGCGCGAGCCGACATAGAAGACCGGATTGCCGAGTCCTTTGGCTTTGGCGCGGCAGATGCGGTCGGCGCGCACTATCCCAACCGCCATCACATTCACAATTGGATTGCCGGCATAAGTGTCGTCGAACTGCACTTCGCCGGCTGCGGTCGGCACACCGAAGCAGTTGCCGTAATGCGCAATGCCACGCACGACGCCATCGAATAGATAGCGCGTCCGGGCGTAAGTTTCAACCGGCAGCGCCTTCTTTTCGTCTAAGGCTTTCAATTCGCCGAACCGCAGTGAGTCTAGCACGACTAAAGGCCTAGCCCCCATCGTGAAAATGTCGCGCAAAATGCCGCCGACGCCAGTAGCCGCGCCCTGAAATGGCTCCACCGCTGAGGGGTGGTTGTGAGACTCGATTTTGAACGCCACCGCCCAACCGTCGCCAATATCCACCAGCCCAGCGTTCTCCTCGCCAGCCGAAGCCAATAACTGTGGGCTTGAACGCGGCAGTGTCTTCAATTCGAGGATGGAATTCTTATACGAGCAATGTTCCGACCACATCACCGCAAATATGGCTAACTCGGTAACATTCGGCGTCCGGTTTAAAATATCTCGGATACGGCGGAACTCATCAGCGCTCAAGCCTTGCGCGCGGGCTTCCTCAAGCGTCCCGGGGCGTAAAGGATTATAAATCACTTGATTATCTCTAATTCTGGTTCTTCGTTGTTTTGTGTGAGTAGAAACTTTATTTAATTCTTGATGTTACAGTTTGAAAAACGCCGCAGGCGCGTCTCTCCCGCACTGGCGGGAGTCCTGACAAGTTATAAATGTCCAAATACTTGACTAGATTACCGTTTTCACGGGGACTTGGATTAGTTGCCGTCGGTCTATTCATAGAGTGAGTCGCACTCCCGCAGCGCTCGCCTCCATTTCAACCGATATACTCAATATCAGCAATTGATTATTTAAAGTCAAGCATTTTCAAATAGTCGCCGGATATAATCTATGACTTGTGTCATAGTTTGTCGCATACTAATTACTCGTTCGGTCAGGATTTCATATCTCCTGCCAAAGTTGATATCTGCCGGTATAACATTATCCAACGCTTTCTGAACGCGTCTCTCGCTCGGTAAGGATTGTCCCGAGCCTCGCCGCGTCGAACAGCCTACTATGGGCTGGGTGGAAAAGATGCCATTCTGAACGGTCGCATCACCGCTATTACCGGCGCGCTGCCTAACTAACTTCTAACCTTGTTATCCGATGGGATTTCAGAGGTGAACTCTGCCTAATCTCCAAGAATTCTCTGGGTTGCCTGCAAATATCCTCGACTAAACCCTTACAATCCTCAATTTACGCCCTCGTGTCTGTCAATTCCAACTCCACTAAAACAAAATGCCCTCGAGAAATTGAAACTCGAAAGGGCATTTTCAAGCCGGATGGTATTTTGACGAGGGACAGGATTATGACGACCTAAAACCGACATTTAGGCGTGTTTTTGGGGAAATAGGCAGAGTGAACCCTTCCCCCATTTAACCCATAACTTTTGACGCGATTAAATAGAGGCTAAATC
>VGIO01000285.1 GCA_016867855.1 Calditrichota bacterium | reverse complement strand
CGTCTTAGAGATTCTATTCTTAAGACGGGCGTTTTTATATAGTCCTAAACTTATAAGCCCTTTCCAATTTTGATAAAAATTGCACAAATAAATGATGCAAAACGCCCAATCGATTTGTATATTATAGGGTTAAAATAGATTTATCATATCGTAAATGCCGGATTTAATCATAGAATTGACAGACTCAAACTTCGAGCAAGCAGTTCTTGCATCGGTCAAGCCGGTTTGGGTCGAAATGTGGGCGCCGTGGTGCGCTCCATGCCAGGCTATGGCGTCCATCGTCGAACAACTCGCCTTAGAAATCAACGATATTATCGATGTGGGCAGATTAAATGTGGACGAGAACTACATAACAGCGCGTCGGTATAACATCCAAGCCATTCCAGCGTTCCTGCTGTTTAAAGACAGTCGGCTGCTCGACCGACAAATCGGCGTCATCGCTAAAGGCGATTTGGTCAAGCGAATTAAAGTGATGCTCTCGTAATGTTGCTATAGCGCGCTTTGCCCGCCGTCGATCCGCCGTGGTTGACGGCAAAGAATGATTATTCTGCTGCCGACTACGACAAGTCGGCAGTGGTATATAGCCTTGTTAAGCGTCGCAAGTTATAAAGCGAATCTACATTTTAATCATCTGAAAATCAAATCCCAGAACCTAAAGCCTAAAGCCCAATGGCGGGCAGGGACGCCCGCCATACCAAAATAAGGAAATAATTGAATATAATTCAAGGCGAGCGCATCATACGGCGTCCGATTGAGGACGAGATGCGCGACAGTTATTTAGATTATTCGATGTCGGTCATCGTGCAGCGGGCGCTGCCGGATGTCCGCGACGGTCTCAAGCCGGTGCATCGGAGGATTCTATTCGGAATGAACGAATTGAACCTCGGCGCCGGTAAGCCTTATAAGAAATCCGCTCGTATCGTCGGCGATGTGATGGGAAAATATCATCCGCACGGCGATACTGCCATCTACGATGCCCTCGTGCGGATGGTGCAGGATTTCTCGATGCGCAATCCGTTAGTCGATGGTCAGGGCAACTTCGGATCCGTGGACGGCGACAGCCCAGCCGCGATGCGATATACCGAAGCCCGAATGCACAAACTCGCCGAAGAACTGCTCGCCGACATCGATAAAGAGACCGTCCCGTTCATACCAAACTACGATGACTCACTCAAAGAGCCGACCCTCCTGCCGGCAAAATTCCCCAACCTGCTGGTCAACGGCTCGTCTGGCATTGCCGTCGGAATGGCCACTAATATCCCGCCGCACAACTTGGGCGAAGTCATCGACGGGCTGATTGCGCTCATCGAAAATCCGAACCTCGAAGTCGCTGATCTGATGAGATATATCCCCGGTCCTGATTTTCCCACCGGCGGTATAATCTACGGCTTAGCCGGTGTCAAAGAAGCCTATGAAACCGGCCGCGGACGCGTCGTCATTCGCGCCCGTGCGACAGTCGAAACCCCCAAGAGTGGCCGTGAACGCATCGTCGTCATCGAACTCCCATATCAGGTTGACAAGACCAAACTCATCGAACGCATCGCCGACCTAGTTAATCTGAAGAAAATCGAAGGCATCGCCGACATCCGCGACGAGTCCGACCGCGATGGGATGCGGATGGTCATTGAACTGAAGCGCGACGCTATCCCTGAGGTTGTGCTGAACAACCTCTATGCACAAACCGCGCTGCAGACAACCTTCGGCGTCATAATGTTAGCGCTGGTGAACGGCGTCCCCAAAACGCTCAACCTCAAACGAATGCTTGAGGAATACCTCAAGCACCGTCACGAAGTCGTCACCAAACGCACCCAGTTCGACCTGACCAAAGCCCGCGAACGTGAGCATATTTACGAAGGTTTGAAAATCGCCGTCGATAACCTCGACGAAGTCATCAGCATTATTCGATCGTCGAAGGACGCAGCAACGGCTCGTGAAGCGCTCATCGCACGCTTTAGTCTATCCGAAATTCAAGCCAAAGAGATTCTCGATATACGTTTGGCGCGGCTCACCGGACTTGA
>VGIO01000284.1 GCA_016867855.1 Calditrichota bacterium | reverse complement strand
GTCTGAGTTTTCTGGATTAATCATCACTTTTGCAATTACCTCTGATGGTAAAATAGATAATTCGGACTAAACCTAAAAACAGAATAGGTAAAAATATCACACCTGTCCAAAATAGGATTCCAACAAACAATTTGGACAGCATTAATTGCGATGCTGGTGTTAAAGTTCCTGCAATTGAAATCCAAATTGGCGTGGTCATTGTCTAATTTAGTAGCGATGCTGCGCTGGAACTTATTCACTTATCGAGATTTTTGAGTTGGCTGGACGAGCCATTTGATACTCCGCCGCTGATGTCATCATTTTCCACAGTTAGTTTTATCTTGGACAGCAAATGATGACTAAAGTCCAACCACATTTTGAATATAGGTAAAACCCTGTCCTAAATCCTTAATTATCAAAGAGCGATTGAGTGTCCAAAATTTATTTTGGACAGCAGTGATTCAACCGATATTCTGGAAGATAACTTATTATATTCCAACCGACATTCATAGGGATATTCATATCCGCCGGCAGACGCTCGCCTTCCCAGACGATTTCAGTGGCTTGATTCATCACTAATAAATAACCATCAGTTACATCCCAGTAAGGTATATTACAGAAATTCAATCTTGGAGCATAAAAACGTCCGCGCTCGTCCTCCATTATGCCCAGAAAACGAATATTATTGCCGAGTTGCGCCATCATCAGAGGCACGTTAGGTCCTCGGTTTTCGCCTTCGCGGAAGAATTCGCGGGGCATACGCAGGTTGCAGGAGATGAGGTTGTGCCCGGGCAGCAGTTGGATGCGCAGTTCGTCCTGCGCTGGAAGCAGTGCGGGGAGCAGCGCAATAAACAGAATTAAGACTAACCGTTTCATTGCGGCATCTGGATAAATAGTGGACAAAGGAGATATAGTGGACGAGACGGACTGAATTCAGTCCAAATCGTCTTTTCTATCGAGTAAATATACGAATTCGTTTAGTTTTTATCAAGAAAAATATTTAGTCTATTCAGGCTGTCTCGTGTAGTTTAAAAGATTTATTGGATCCGCTTTTTTGAAAAACCTTGACAATTCGATTTATTTTCGTTATCTTTTATGCGCAGTAAGAACTGGATCCGGTTTGCATCGGCGATCAGCCATCAACTTTCAGTTCTCAGATTTTACTTACACCTTACACCTATTGCTTTTCAACTTTCCAACTTTCTTACTTTCACACTTTCTTATGCCCAAATCCCGCCAAGCCCCGACGCTTTTGGTCACCAAATATATGGGTTCCAAGAAGGCGATATTGGATTTCGTCATTGCCGAACTGACGCGCCTGACCGAACCCGGCGATATAATCATCGACTTAATGGCTGGCACGCACACCATCGGCTATGCTATGAAAGACCGCTGCCGGATGGTCGCCAACGACATCCAGCGCTATTCGATGGTCATCGGTCAAACCCTGCTGAACTACAACCAGCAGCCGCGCTTTGAAGGCGAAGCCCGTCTGGCGTTCCGGCGCTTCTTCGCCGCCAACACCCGCCACCTGGAAGGACTGTTCGAATTGCCATTGCATTACGAGCGCAGAATGATGACCGACGAAGTCGGGCAGCGGCCATCATGGATAGCCTACCGCGACTTCTGCGAAGATTACCCCTACTTTATGCGCCCCGAACTGGTCAAAGGTTGGCCGGAAGAGTTCCTGCTGCTGTTCACACCGCAGCGGCTGGCGGCTTATCGCACATTGCACAAACTCGAACCTTACAGCCTGTTCTCGCTCTATTACGGCAACAGTTACATCGGCGTGCGGCAGGCGCTCGAAATCGACTCGCTGCGCTATGCTGTGGACAAACTCTGCGACGAGTGGCTGCCGGAGCATAGCGATTTGGGATACGACCCAACCTTGCTGCGCTGCCTGCTGATGTCGGCGCTGATAGCCGTGCTGAATAAAATCAATCCCTCCCCGGGACATTGGGCGGCGATTCCTCGCGTTACATCCAAAAGTATGGAATGGCTCATCAACCAGCGACGTATCAATGTCTTCGACGCCTTTTCT
>VGIO01000283.1 GCA_016867855.1 Calditrichota bacterium | reverse complement strand
CCCAGCAGCCTTCTTTCGACGCGGTATGCAAGCGGTCCATTGCCGTTGTTGGCGATGGTGAAGTCCATATCGGTCTCGCCGCCGGGCTCGAGTTGCGTGAACAACTCATCGACATCCGGCGTGCAGGTCGAGTGCAGCATTGCTACATCAGCGTCATTGACATCATCTTCGGCATTATTCACATTGAGGATTAAAGGCAGGTAATTGAGCGCGGTGAAGGTGAGACGATAATCGTCGGGCGGCAGGTCGGTAAAGCCATAGTTGCCTTGCTCGTCGGAATACCTTGTAATTCGATATCGGTCCATATCGACCCGGACATTATTCACGGCGCGTCCGGTCGCCAAATCAGTAACGACGCCATTTATATCGTTTGCCGGTTCATCCACGGAAATTACGGCCGATAATTCGACCAGCGCCGACGCTTCGCCGTCGGCTCCGGTGAGATTGAGTTCCAGCATAACATTATAGACGCCGGCTTCAACGCCTTCGGTTTGCACTAAAATGATAACATCCTGGGCTTCATTTGCCGGCAACTCGCCTTCTTCGGGATTGGCGGTTAGTAAATGAAATTCCGGCGCGCCGTCGTCGATATTTATCCAGTCGCCAGCGTCGGTAGTATACCATAGTGTCTCGCCGTCATGCTCGAGACCATAGACATTAGCAATATTGGTGCGATAAGTGTTGACAATCTGGGGTGGGTCAGGTTCGACATTGACCTGATAGATGATCCCAGGGTCGCAGGACACTACCCATAACTGACCATCGCGATGACCGGGAACAAAGCAAAATTCCATTGTCCGGTTTTGTTCGATTCCCTGTGCGTTCCAGCGGCGCAAAACCTGGCCTTGTGGCGAAACTAATTGTATCTGCCTTGCAGCATAAAGAGCGCACCAGAAGTTTTCGCCGTCCCAGGTCATTCCAAACGGCTGGGCTTCCAAGCGGATGGTTCTTAATAAACGGCCTTGGACATCTATGCGGGAAAGTTGCGAATTCTGATAATGGGCAACCCAAAAACACTCGCCGTCCCAGCAAGTGCCATAATAGTTATCGACTTCCGGGTCCATAATGTTGCCCACATTTCCGTCGCGCGTAACCGGTGTCATCCGCCAGCCGTCGTTTTGATTCGACCCCCACAGCCGCTCGCCATCCCAAGCCAATCCTATCCAGCGGCCGGCCTGCACTCGAACAGCGCCCAACCGATCGCCTAAATCATCGCGGCGCGGACCCAAACCGCGCTGTTCGTCATCTTCTATCAACCGGTAATCGATTTCGAAAACCAGATCTTCATCGCCGGTGTTGTTCAGCGTGAGCGTTACTTCCGACTGTTCACCTTCCTCAAGCGCCAAGGCAAAGCCGAATGGTTCGACGGTGACAGCAGAATGAAGTGTCGCGAATCTTGTAAAAAGCATCGCAACGACGAATAAGAGAAAAATGCGTTTAGGCGTCATTAGTAACTCCTGTGTTTTGAAAGGTATAAAAACCGGAAGCGGTGTTGCAGCGCAAGGTGGAAGACAAGAAATTTCTTATATCAATCTAATACAATTTCCTTAACAAGTCAACAACCAGCCTTTTTGGACATATCCGAATAATCGATGATTTTATCCATTGGATGCTCTTATGGACCATCTATAAGCCCCGAATCAGGGCAATGCTCTACACTGCGCTATATTGAAAATTCAGAGCGGATTAAGCGGAGTCAGTCGGCAGGGCGGGTGTCTCTGCCTGCCAATAACGTTGCGTCAGGTCTTAGCTCGCCGCAGGCGAGCGTGACCTGACGCATCTAACCGGCAGGTCGCACGCTATGCGCAAGCAATACGGAACGCGATGCCGTTGACTACGGCGAGTCACCAGCGGGAAGTGGGCGATGGCAAGCATCGCCCGTACGGGCGAACCTCGTGTTCGCCCAGATTCCCCGGCTTCGAGAAGCCGGGCTGCAAGCTCGCTACAGTCGGCAGCATAACTCGCGGCTGTCAACCCTCTGCGGTTGACAGCGTGCGGTAGGGCGGGCGTCTCTGTCCGCCAATAGCGTT
>VGIO01000282.1 GCA_016867855.1 Calditrichota bacterium | reverse complement strand
CCACACATCGTCTATCCCCACGGCGCTATACCAGGCGTCGTCTTTATTCACGATTTTCTTATGACTGCCCAGGCTCGGCTTTTTAGGCAGCCGGCGCTCGACCTCGCTATAATTAAAATTCCATTTGTTGGACTTGGTGTAAAAGAAAATTGTATCGTGCTTACGGGCGAAGAATCGCTTAGGTTTGCCGCCCATAAAGTAATGCCAGACAATTTCGTTCTTAAAATTGTTCCTACCGAAGACCTCGTCCAGCATCACCTTTAGATAATGTCCGGCGTGCCAGTCGCAGTGCAGGTAGAGCGAGCCGGTCGGCTTCAGAACACGGTGCAACTCCATCACCCGCTGCTTAATCCAATCCACATAGACATTGATGCCGCCCGCCCAACGGTCCTCAAAACTGCGGATTTCAGCCTCATCGCCCCAGATGATTTCGTAGTTGCGATTGCTGAAGAACGGCGGGTCGATATAGACTAGGTCAACGCTCTCCGACTCCATCGTTACTAATTCATTTAGGTTGTCGGCGCAGATGAGTTTGTTCTTATCCAAATTTATTCCCGCAAGAAGACCGACCTCAATCTTGTCAGTTTATTCTGCAGCGAATTGTCCAGCACGGTATTGCCGATGCGCACCCGTACGCCGCCCAATAGCGCTGGGTCGATGCGCCGCTCTAACTTCAGCGCGCCTTTAAAACGTTCCGACAGGCTGATCAGCAAACCGGCGAAGTCATCTTCCGATAACGGCGCCGCCGACTCAACTACACCGACCGTGACGCCGCGCTGCGCGTTCAATAACTGGACGTATAACTTATGCGCTGTCAGCAGCACATCGGCGCGGTTCTTATCGACGAGCAGCCTCAGGAAGTTCATCGTATAAGGCGAAACGCCCGGGAAAATCCCTTCGAGCATCTTGCGTTTGGCGGCGCGCGACTCGGCTGGATTAAAGAGCAGTTTCTTCAATTCCGGCGATGACTGCAATGTTTCGGTTATCGACAACAGGTCAGCCTCGACCGTGTCCAGCATATCTTTCTGGCGGGCGACTTCAAACAGCGGCTGAATATAGCGCTTTGCTAATCCGCCGGTCAATTGCGCGACTCCAGCAAGCCCTCCATCGCCAAGCGTTTATGGTCTTCCGGCGTCAGCGTTCGTCCGATGACCTTCTCGGCGGTGAAGAGCGCCAAGTTGGCGACTTCGCCGCGCAACGTAGTGATGGCGGCTTGGGTTTCGGTCTCAATCTGCTTGCGGGCGCGCTCAACCTGCGTCTGGGCTTCAGCCTTGGATTTCGCCAACAACTCTTCCCGCACGCGTTCGGCGTCGGCGCGCGACTTGGCGATTATGCGCTGCGCTTCCGATTGCGCTTCGGCTAATTGCTGCTGGTAAGCAGATAGCGCCTGCTGGGCTTCTTCTCGGGCAGTCTTGGCTTGTTCGATGTCCGACTTTATGCCTTGTTCACGGGCATCCAGCGCCTTCAGAATAGGCTTCCAAGCGAACTTGTTCAGAATCAGCAGTAGGACGATGAACGAGATTATAGTCCAGATCATAAGACCTGGATGGATTTCCATCATAGCGGATTATCCAAATGGTTAGTCTTAAGGTGAAAAGTGTAAGGTGCAAAGTGTAAGTAGTATTTATTGGGTGATTGCAGTTATAATAAATGATCTTACTTACACCTTACACCTTGTTCCTTACACCTATTTCACGCTTTTAGATTCAACAACAGGCATATGACCGCGCTGAGCAGTGCGATGCCTTCGATGAGCGCCGCTGAGATGATCATCGCGGTCTGGATTTTAGCCGTGGCTTCCGGCTGACGGGCAATGCCGTCCATAGCATTGGCGGCGATACGTCCGATGCCCAGCCCGGCGCCGATAGTAACTAAACCGGCACCCAGACCGGCTGATAAGTATGCATAAGCGGTGTTGGTGAGTTCACCTAAAAATGCGACCATTGTGGTTTTGTTCCTTGTATTGGTTTTACTTATATATTAGTCTATTTTACATATCTTTGCGGTCAGCAATATCGACAATCAAGACGATTAGTTGCTCCCGATAGATGCGGTAGATTATTCTCCAGTC
>VGIO01000281.1 GCA_016867855.1 Calditrichota bacterium | reverse complement strand
TGTGGTCAGCGGCGTCCAAGCCAAACCGATGACGCCTGTCTTGTTCGTGTCGCGGGAGGCATCTGCCATATCGTTCAACACACGGTAGTCCCAGATGACCTTGAAACCGTCCTTCACTGTCTCTTCCGCCTGCCGAGCTATCTCCTCCACCGCACTAGCGCTGTCGGTCTGCTCCTGCGCCATCACCGCGCCGATCATAATTACAAGTCCTATGACTGAGTATCTAAACATAGACTAATGTCAATTCTGATAGAACTGATTCATTATTGTCATTGTCATTTAAATACTTACACCTTTCACCTTGCATTTTATTAACTTACAACTTATACCAAATTGCATTCGATTATATACTAATAATCTCGGTTAGTTGACTGCCTATAATTAACAGCAGATAAAGCAGATTTAGCAGAAATAATGCTTTAATCTTATGCTTCATCCGTTAAATCTGCTATCAATACTGAACTTTTATATTCGATTGAATGCGAATTGGTATTACAACCTGCAACTCTTTAATATCCATAACTTACTGTCCAGTTCAGCGTCGCCGAACTACGGGCAGGAATAGCCATCGGGAAGTAGAGTCTGTCGGCGGCGTCTTTTTCGGGATGGACGGCTTTACCGTCAAGATCAGCAGCAGTGACAGTATAATAGCCATAAACGCGTTGTTCGACATAGATAGTCACCGGGACATCCTTGCCGTTGACGGCTTCGATGCGCCAGGTTTCTTCCTGCCGGTCGCGGGCCGGACGGGCTTGGGCGACGCGAATGCGTCTGGCCGTCAAGTCAAATGCCGTTCCGAGGTCGAGTTCGACTTCGCCGCCGACCGGTGTCCCTGAGACAGCGTCCTCGCCGATGAAGATTAATGCGGCGTCTTTATCTTTACGATACAGCCCAATTTCTCCCTCCGGTAATGCGGAAGGCTCAGACCAGAACGAATTATCGTTCTTAAAACGAATCTTCGTGCGGACGATGCGGTCGTCGAGCAAGTGCGGATAGACATAACGCCTTTCGACCCTGACTTTGCGCTGGCTGAAGAATGGGACTTGAACCGTCTGCCCGTTGTGCAGGTCGATGGGATTAGGCAGTCGATAGCGATAGTATTCGTCCAGCCGCTCGCCGGGCGACCGGGTTTGGCTGCCGGAAGCGATGGCTCTTTTATCGCTCAATTCATCATTCACTGCGCTGCCGCCGCCGGCTGGGTCATCCGAGCGATGCGGCTTGCCGGCAACTAAAGTAATCGACGCTTTGGGGAACGACAGATTAATATCGTTGGCGATGGTGAAATTCGCCGACAGCGCCAGGCTGTCGCCAATTAATTCCCCGCGATAGTCGCACATCCAGGTTATACCGCCGGTCAAATAGGCAAGTTCCACCGTCAAGTCGTCGAATTTCTTATCGGCTTCGACTTCCCAGCGCAGCATCGGGCGGGTGAACAAGCCTTCCGGAAGGCCGGGGTAGAACATCTCCTTCAGTTTGCCGCGTTCTACTACCAACACCATCGGGTCGGTCGTGTCCGGCTGCAGGAAGATGTGCGTCGCGTCGAAATGCAGCAGTCTTCCGGAGTAATTGGCTTCATCCGCAGTGAACGAAAACCAGCGTCCGGTGTAGGTTTGCAGCATCTTCTCCTGGTTGACCAAGTCGAAATTGTAGGTAACCGCGCGGGTGTGGATTTTCGACTTAGCCTTCTCGCTGTCGATGAGCGGCATTATCGAGACGGTATTTCCATAGACTCCGGGCGCGATGTGGTGAAAATCGATGCGATTAGCGCCATCATCGAGATTGACGACGCGCCGCTCCTGCACCATCCCCAAATCGCGGTTGTAGATGACCAGTCCAACTGACTCGCGGTCGTCAAGCGTCTTGGCGAACACCGGATTGATGATGATGATGATGATGATGATGATGAATCTTATTAATTTAAACATCGATGTAAAAAAGGGATAAAGGGATAAAGTTATATGTGATAATCTTTAATATAATGTGGATATTCACTTGAGTAAGGTATACACAATATATTGTGGTATATAGGTATGCACTTGATTCAGGTTAAGGTTTTTATTAAATTGGGATATGGACTTATA
>VGIO01000280.1 GCA_016867855.1 Calditrichota bacterium | reverse complement strand
GACCTCTTCGCGCCGGTCGTCGTCTAACCGGTCGATGAGGCTCCACCGGTAGGCCGGGCGTCCCCGCCCGTCGTCGATGTAAGCTATGCTGTCGATGGAAAAAGAGACGACCGTGTTGCGGCGGATGATTAGGTTGAGGGTATCAGGAGTTTGTGAGTGAATATATAAATTCCGCGCCTTAACCGACCAAGCCGTCGAATCGAACAAATCGCCGTCCGATACTATGCACTTGACTTGATAGTTGCCTACGCTGTCGAACGGAATTGTAGCAGAAGTATCCGTCGAAAATAATGCAGCGTTTACCCGCCAGATATATCGTATCGAATCTCCCTGCCGGTCGAAGACCTCGACATCGAAGAAGATAGAATCACCGCGCAGGACTTTCAGCAGCGTATCTGCCGGCGTTCGGGCAATTATCAGCGGCGGCGAAAAATCTGGAACTATTTTAACTAATACGCCATCGCCGCGTCCCAGTTCAGTTACGGCCGAGCCGGCAACAATTCCATTATTATTTCTATCAACAATAACCGAGCGATAATCTTCACCTCGTCCAATCCCGTTACGGTCAATCCTGCTCCACATCTCATCGCCCTGAGCGTCAACGCGCCAAATGAAAGGCCGATAATTTCCGTTTAAATTCATATCCTGTAGTGAACCAACAACGATAAATCCACCGTCCAAAGGACAAGCAACCGACATTTCTTGTGAAACAATGTAATAATTTTGTGGGATGAATGATTTATGGGCGTTAAATCGAAGTTCGCCGTTCAGATTTACTCTAACGATGACAACACAAGTATCGTGAAAGCGGTTGTTGGGATTTTGTCCATGAGGTCCTACGGCCGCAAATCCGTCTCCACGACAGGAAATGAGCGCATTAAATTGCTGGGGAGGGTTATAGCGTCTTGTCCAAAGAGTATCGCCATTGAAATCAGTATGGACAATCCATCCATTTGGTCCGGGTCCAGACCCGACAAATAAAAAACCACCCTCTTTTTCACGAACTTCATAAAAACGAGAGGGAGTGTAATACTGTTCCCATATAACGCGTCCATTAGCCTGTTCGAATAATACCGCGTAAGCCCTATTAGTTCGATTTTCATTTTCTGCGAAACCCGCAGCAAGAATAGGACCGTCTTTAGTTTCGATTAACGCTAAGCATTCGCCCAGATTGTTATAGTCTTCGTTATAAAAGCGCCACCAAAGTCTATCTCCATTCGCATCGACCAACAACACGCTAAAATATTGATTGCCACCAGAGTAACTTTCACCCCCAAGCGCGAAATTTCCGTCGTCCGTCTCTATTAGACTATATGCCCAATTTGTTAAATTGCCATTATCATTCAAGTAAGTCCTTTGCCAAATCATTTGTCCGCCTAGATTAGCCAGCACCAGCCAAAATCCGCTTCTTTCGACATTATTAGGATTTAACATCTTTGAACTTCCGCACATTGCGTAATTGCCTTCAGCCGTTTCGTAAACATCGTTGAATTCATCTACGCTGCTATTATCGTAAAATCGAATCCACTCGACAGCCGGCTGGGCATTTAGGCTTGCCGCAGTCAATATAAAGATAATGAACGATTGAGTTATATATTTCATTTAATACTCCATATTTGATACGCAACCGGCAGCCGTCGGCGGTTTTCATCCCACGACTGCCGGTAGGCGCATATAGTTTTATTATCGGGCGGGCCAAACTTCGAACTCGGCGACTATCACAGGATAGCCTATGAATTGCTCTTCTGCCGGCACAGGAACATATCTATCGTCGATAACCTGTGCTGACCATTCAGCAGCGCCGGCGCCAAGGTTAGCCCATAAGTAGGCTATGCCATTTCCCTCTGTTAGAGCATTTTCATGAACGAATTCTTGATCGATGTTAAGATAGCCAAATCTAACTAGAACATCTTCGACCGGCTCGCCGTTCATTTCCACATAAATCTTATGCACTTGTATTGCATAAGCCTCCTTATGCAAAATATGCACTCCCGCCGCGACAACTATCGCCAGCATCAAAACGCTGAAGACGATAGCCGGAATTAGTCTGCGCTTCATTGTTGTCTCCCTGAAGAAGATTGAAATTAAAAAAAAGATAT
>VGIO01000279.1 GCA_016867855.1 Calditrichota bacterium | reverse complement strand
AAATATCCGTTGGAGTTGCCGCCGGCGCCGGCGAGGGCGGCGGCTCGGATCCGGCAAAAGGCCAGGGGCAAGGCAGCGGCGGCGGTGGCGGAGGGGGCGCGAATGTAACCCCCATCGGCTTCATAACTTATGACGGCAAAGATATCCGCTTCATCGCTATCGGCAAGGGCAAACTCGACGCCCTCATCGAAACTGTGCCGGAACTGATCAAGAAAATCGGACTCGCTAAAAGCAGTAAAGGCAAAGGCACGGAAGAATGATGATGATGATGATGATGATGATGATGATGATGATAATTCTCTGAATGGATGTCCTTATAGTCATACCGTCCATATTGTCCATTATTCAACTTAGGCATCGAAATCCTTAAACGCGCCGAACCTGACCCTTACCAGGTCTTAGGCGTTCCGCCGAACGCTGCCGCAGGTGAAATTCACACTGCCTTCCGTCGGCTCGCCAAGCAGTATCATCCCGACCTCAATCCGGACGACCCACGCGCTGAAGCCATCTTTAAGCGCGTGAACGCGGCTTACGATAAACTAACGCGGGAAATAAAATCAAAAGACGCATTCGGCGCAGGATTTAAGGAGAGTTCAGATGATGAAGCGTCGAGGTTGAATATTCGCGGCAAGGATGTGCTGATTAATATATATCTAACGCTTGAAGAGGCTTACTTTGGCGGCAGGAAGACCATTCGTTATGGGCGCAAGGTTCAATGCTTGGATTGCCGGGGTAAATACAACCCGGCTTCCCAGAAGGCGGGCTTCAATTTGACCGTCTGCAGCGCTTGTCAGGGCGCTGGCGTCATTGTCAGGCAAATCAGCGTTGAAATAGATTTCCCGGCTGGCGTCCGCGCCGGCGATAACCTTTCACGCGAGGGATTGGGGCATTGGGCAGCCGGTGGCTGCGGCGACCTGCGAGTCAATTTCCTGTTTAAAAACCATAACTATTTTACAGTGCAGGGCAACGATTTGCAATACAACGGTTTAGTTGGTCTGGATTTATTCATTGAAGGGGGGAGTCTGCGAGTGCCGACGCTTAACGGCGCAGAAACGATCGTTGTTCCGGCTCGTTTTCCAAATGGCTGGACAACACGGCTGCCAGGCCGCGGACTGCCAGCGTCCAAGAACCTGCCCAGAGGCGATATAATAGTGCGCGTCGATTTGTGTGTGCCGAAGAAGTTATCACGCAAAGAGCATACTATTGTGAATGAATTGCTGACCCTGCCGGGCTTTCGCCCTCCTATCGACGAGAACGGATTTATTAAACGCGGAGACTAATGCGATGTTCTCACGACCGATTTTATTATCGGGATATTTTCACACGTCGAGCCTATTGGTAGTTACATTACTGCTCGGCTCGACTTCGCTTGAGATATCTTCCACCCGAACTGACCGGATTTTTACACTTGATGATACAAATTTGCCAGTCGTTCAGTCGCAGACTATCGATGAACAGTTCGGCAAAATTATATCATCATCATCATCATCGTCATCGTCATCGCTGTCGCGCGACGCCGGCGAAGGCCGGTTACTCTGGTCGCTTAATGACAACAATGCCATAACCGAGAATATCGCGCTATCGGCCGACGGCAGGTGGGTGGCGGTCGGCTTTACATTGAACGACGAACGTCTCGAAGTGCGCGACGCGGCTTCCGGGCAGTTACAGTTCGCGTATTCGGTCGAAACTGGCGGGAGTAATGTCGCCATATCAAGCGATGGGAGTTTAATTGCCTTTTCAGCGATGGACAGCCTTTGGTTGTTTCGGCGGCAGAATGGCGCTCAGCCGGTTATGCGCGTCGGTTTCAACGGCTTTACGACGATGCAGGTCGCTATTTCCGGCGATGGGCGTTGGATTTACGCTGCCGGTTTGGATCCGCAGAGGCGGCGCAACCGCCTTTGGGCGTTTCGCGACGGCAATCCGCAAGCCGTCTGGACGGCTGAAGTCGATGCCGCAGAGGCTTACGGCTGGTCCGGCGTCACTTTAACGCGTGATGGACAGTTATTGGCGGCTAACGGCAAATTCCATCTCTACATTTATAATGCACAAAATGGCGACCTAATATGGGATGAACCGACCTATAATACGGAATCGCCGACAGCTTTATCAAGCGATGGAAGGATCCTGGCGACCGCTTCGCTCT
>VGIO01000278.1 GCA_016867855.1 Calditrichota bacterium | reverse complement strand
ACTCATTTAAGATGAATTAGTAATAAAGAAAATCGGCGAAGTTTTATGGAAAAACACCGCCTCTCGGCTATAATGTTCACCGATATCGTCGGCTACACCGCCAAGATGGAAGCCGACGAGGTGAAAATGTTGCGGCTGCTCGATGACCACTACCAAATCGTCGAAGGCGCCGTAGCCAACTATGAAGGCGACATCGTCAAGCGCATCGGCGACGCTTTTCTGGTCAACTTCGACAGCGCCCTAAACGCTGTTTTGTGCGCTATTGAAATCCAGCAGGCTCACAGTGAATATAACAAAGACAAAACTGAGCCTGACCAGGTGCAAGTGCGTATCGGCATTCACTTAGGGGACATTGTCATCCGCGAGGGTGATGTTTTTGGCGACGGGGTGAATGTAGCCTCGCGGGTGCAGCCTTTAGCCGAGCCGGGCGGTATTTGCATCACGCGAGCAGTCTATGATGTAGTTAAACGCAAGATGGCGATCAAAGCCGTGGAATTAGGTCCGCAGCAGTTGAAGAATGTGGACGAGGCGGTGGAGGTTTTTCATCTGTTAGTCGGCACTATCAGCAGCAGAGTGATGCGCCGCTCCCGAAAGAGAAAGATAAAACGCCGCAAGGTAATTACATTCGCTTCACTCGGTCTTTTAACCTTGGCTCTATTGGCAGCGTTATGGCAGTTTGGATTTATCCGCTTGTTAGTCGGAGATAAAATTGACATTCTATCGTCCGAAATTGATGTTTATCAAAATCGTGTAGTGGTTTTGCCGCTGCGAAATCTGACCGAACGGGAGGAAGACAGCCATTTATGCGAAGGATTCGCTCAAGAAATTATTTATCGGTTGTTGCCCGTGAAGGATATTTATGTCTATCCGCTGGATGAAATTTACAAACTCAAAGACAACCGGCGGAATTTTTATAGTATCCGACGCTCATTAGGCGCGAACTATTTAGTTACCGGCAGTCTTCAGCGCGAGGAAGACAGTTTGACTGTTGTTATAGAATTATTGGATACACGCGCTGGCCGGCGGCTCTTCAATGCACGATATCGGATGGATGCTGAGCATCGAAATGAGATGCAAGAACGTGCGGCAAATGAAATTCTTTCTCAAATCACGGGCGATATCGCCAGATTCAAACTTGATTCTGCCCACCAAACACTGCAACTTCTGGCTGCGAGCGATAAAGGTGGTCTCAAGAAGTCCATCGCCAAATCCGATGCAATTTCATCAATGGATAGCGCTATATTCGCAGCACGGAATGATTCCGAATTATACACCTCGCATCATCGACCTAAATCTGAAGTTGTGCTGAAACCGACAGCAAAGGGCGATGAGATCGAAAAGTTGCGCCTATCGATTGAAGAACTGCGCAATTTGATTGATAAAAATACTCACGATTCAACCGCCTATGCTGATACAATCCGGAGTTTTACCAATCAAGAATTCATTGGATTCAGAATACCTTACGATTATAGATTGATTAGGAATCTCGACTCGCAAGAATTTCAAGGTTATGGCATTGACGATGAATGGTTGGGACGCATAGTCCGCAATGAAGGCGCTAATTATGATTTTATTTTATTGAAAATATCTGAGGAAGGCTATTATTTGTTTGCCAAAGCCAGAATTCTGCTTAACGCTGGAATGATTAAAAACGGAACTTCACAGCCCTTTTTGTCAATTAAAAATTCTCAAATGTGGGGTGAATGGAAAAAATTCGACGAACGAGGTAATCTGGGAATGCATCCGGTATATTTAACAATCCAGCAAGCCCTATTGCTGCAATTAATCAAGTATGGAAAGTGAGTCGGTTGGACGGCTTACCGGCAAATGAAACACCTAATTTTCAGAACACGAGCGGCGCTATCCAGAATAAGACGCTCCATCCAACGCTTTAATGAACTGCAAGCCAAATTGAAAGGCTTTTAAATGGAAGAGCAACGTCTTTCCGCCATAATGTTCACCGACATCGTCGGCTACACAGCCAAGATGGGCGCCGACGAGGTGAAAATGCTGCGCCTGCTGAACGAACACGACGCGCTGCAAAAGATGCAAACCGCTTGTGATTCGATTATTCTTATGCCAACCGGGTGGAAGCGTTGGGTTTTCAAAGTAAAACAATGATTGACCTTGAGCGCTGGAAAGAGGCAGATGAGTATCTTAAACAAAGCCTCGAACGGCATTCAAAGCCGGAATGAAAGGCGAATTGAAGAAATTCAATGAAT
>VGIO01000277.1 GCA_016867855.1 Calditrichota bacterium | reverse complement strand
CTACCGTTTATCCGGTTTTTCTTTGACAATATAGATCTTTTCACCTTCATAGACCATTCGGATATTCTCGCTGCGGGCTTCGATTTCGATGGCTGTGCTGTCGCGCCGTTTTAAGCCGGCGATACGCTGCTGCATTTCGCGTTTTACGACTGCGAGCGAGTCAACCTGCTCGCGTTTGTCATCGTTGGTCTGCTTCAGGATAAAGATCTTCCAGAGGCCTTTATTGCCGAAAAGGAACATCAGTCCGAGTCCGCCGATGATAATCGCCGTAGCCCACATTTTAAAGATATGCGGGCGCAGACCAAAGACACGTTTACGCGGCGCCGGTTGTCTAAGCGGATAGCCCATAGATGGCGTTGTCGCCCAATTCTTCGGCAATTCGCAGCAGTTGGTTATATTTGCAGATACGGTCGGTGCGGCTGCCGGAGCCGGTCTTGATTTGCCCAGTTCCCATCGCCACCGAAAAGTCAGCAATGAAGGTGTCTTCCGTCTCGCCAGAACGATGCGATATGATGGACTTATAACCATACCGGCGCGCCAGTTCGATGGCTTCGATAGTCTCCGTGACCGTGCCAATTTGATTTAATTTTATCAAAATAGCATTAGCGACACCGAGGTCGAGACCTTTCTGCAGCCGGCTGGTGTTGGTTACAAACACATCGTCACCGACGATTTGGATTCTATGACCAAGCCTGTCAGTCATCATCTTCCAACCCTCCCAATCCTCCTCATCCATTCCGTCTTCGATGGAGATGATGTGGTATTTGTTGACCAGACTCTCCCAATAATCGACCAATTCAGCATTAGTGAGAGTGCGGTTTTCCGATTCGAGAAAATAGACCTTTTCAGCCTTTTTATAGAAGGAACTAGCCGCCGGGTCTAACGCCAGCGAAACCTGTTTGCCGAGTTCGTAGCCGGCTTTTTCGATAGCGGCTTCGATAAGTTTCAGCGCTTCCTCGTTACTGTCCAAGTCTGGTGCGAAGCCGCCTTCGTCGCCGACGGTGGTCGCCAGTCCTTTAGCGCTTAAGACCTTTTTCAAATTATGAAAGACTTCGATACCGGCGCGCAAACCTTCGCTGTAGGTTTTAAAACCGTGCGGGACAACCATAAATTCCTGAATATCGACTTTGTTGTCGGCGTGTTTGCCGCCATTGAGGATATTCATCATCGGCACAGGGATGACGCGCGACGTTATTCCGCCGATGTAGCGATAAAGTGGCAGCCCGTAAGCCTCAGCCGCAGCGCGGCAGAGCGCCATTGATACGCCTAAAATGGCATTCGCGCCTAAATTGCCTTTGTTAGGTGTGCCGTCGAGACTTATCAACAAACGGTCGATTTCGATTTGGTCGTCGGCGTCCAGACCGGTGATTTTGGGAGCGATGATGACATTGACATTTTCGACCGCTTTGCGCACGCCTTTTTTAAGGTAGCGTTTGGGGTCGTCATCGCGCAGTTCGACGGCTTCATATTCGCCGGTCGAAGCGCCGGAAGGAACCGCTGCGCGGCCCATTGCGCCGCCGGCGAGGACGACCTCAACCTCGACGGTCGGATTGCCGCGTGAGTCAAGGATTTCCCGCGCAAAGACATCGATAATTTCGGTCATTTCAACCTCCGTTCAATTAGATTGGGATTTATTAAATTCAAATATTCTAGTGTTTGAATCCGTCATTAAATAAAATTCCATTACACCCAAGCGCGAAATCAAGATTATTCATCGAACGAATCAGCATCGATGCCGTTAGGGATTTCGTCGAGCATCGGGCTGATGACTTCGCGGCTGCGTTCATAATCCGGCTCCAGCACAAAGATAACGGCAGCGCAGCCGACAATGCCGCAGGCATCGACACTGTAAGCGGAGCCGATGAAATCTGATTGAGTATATGCCGGTATGCCTTCGCGCTGCAACAGTTCCATCGCCATCCGGGCATAGAGCGTGCCGGGGAAGGTCTCGAGTTCGACCCAGTCGGCATCGGCGTATTCTTCGGGTATTGGCGTCGGATGCGTCGGTATCAGCTCGGCATTGCATTCAGTGCAATATTCGACGCCGTAGTCATATTCGACCCGACACTTAGGACAAAATGGCATCGAGGTCCATTGATTTGATATTCCTTGAAAGCGATTTTCTGCCGCTGATTCGGCGAGTAGCAACGGAAGTGACTAATTTACAATGTTCTGCTATTGATTATAGCGAATCAATGGCGGTTATTTCAAATTTTCGGACACATCGGGACGCCCGTGTCTGTAAATTAATCTTTAATTTATATTCACGGAAGACTAGTGTTTTAT
>VGIO01000276.1 GCA_016867855.1 Calditrichota bacterium | reverse complement strand
GGGCGGAAAAGTCGGCAAAGCACCGGAGAGTTTCGTGCGGGCTGCGCCTTCCCAACTGATGCTGAACATCTCGTCTCCTGCCACCTTCTCAGATAGCGCTTGCGATCGCTCGCCAGCCAGCCAGTCGTCCGCTACTGGCAGCGGCTCGATAACGGGACGCTCGCGCAAGCCTTTGGCTTCGGTCGGCAGCGCAATTCGGCGACCTGTCTGAGTCGTCACCCTATCGACGATTTCCGGGCGCTCGTGTGGAGCGACGGCTTCGATAATGGGCTTAGGTCTGTCAGGCAGCCTTAAAAGCGGCGACTCATCCTCTAACATCGACCGCCGCGGCAACTCGACGATAGGCTTCCCGCTCTCAAGCGACGCCAACACTGAGCCTTCGTCCGCTTTATAAGTCGAAAGCGGCGCGAATTCAATCCGTGTGAAGGTCAGTTCAAACGGGCGGATGTCCAGCCGGGACAGGACGAAAATCAGCAGCAGAAGGATATGCAGCAGAATCGAGGTTGTCCAGCCGATACGCCTGTCGTTACAATCTGTGGTCATATTACAGCTTTGCGGCAAGGCGGACGCCCTCGTCCGCCTCATTGTAAGCACGATTTTTCGGCGGACGGGGGCATCCGCCTTGCCAGACTCTCATTCTATTCACGGCTCTTCCCGCACGGTAGCGATTAAGAAACGCTCTCCGCCGGCGGCTTTGATGCGGTCGATGACCTTAACCGCGGTTTCCAGCGACACAGTGCGGTCAGCCTTGATGACGATGGTCTGCGCCGTCCCGCTGATGATTTGCCGTCTGAGCAGCGCGCCGACGCCGTCCAGCGTGGTCTTCTCATCGCCCACCCACACTGCGCCATCACGGGTGATAGTGATGATTATGCTCTTCTGGTCCACAACCTGCGCCGTTTCGCTCGACGGCAGTTCGACCTTGATGCCGGGCTGAATGACATAGGTCGAGGCTAATAAGAAGAATACGAGCAGCAATAACACGATGTCGGTCAACGACGCCAGAGAAAAGGAGGAAAGAGGCGGATGGCTGAACCGCAGTTTCACTTGCCGCCTCCCATCTGGCGCAGGGCAATTTCGCCGACCTGCGTCAGCGCCCCGGCGGCTTTACGGACCTGAGCGGCTAAGTAATTGTGAATGACCAGCGCTACGATGCCGACGACCAACCCGGCGGCAGTCGTTATCAAAGCCTCCCAGATGCCGCCGGCAAGGACATTGGCGTTGACATTGCCGCCGAGGTTCTGAATCTGCATAAATGCTCTAATCATCCCCGTCACCGTGCCGAGGAAGCCCATCAGCGGGTTAATCGCTGCCAGGGTCGCCAATGTGCCGAGTCCCTTCTCAAATTCTTCCAATTTGGCTTGCGCGAGGGTTTCAATTTCGCTGCGTTTGTCGGCGCCGGGGTGGTTGAAGAGCATCGCCGCCGCACTGGCAAAATCAGGTCCGGTCAATGCCGCAGAGCGAAAGCGCGCGGCGTCCGGCGGCGCTTCCGTCCAGTTCTTGACGAAAAGGTCGAGTTTAGCGCCTTCGCGCCGCAAAATCAGCCAGCGGTTGACGCCCAGCGCGATTACGACTATCGACGACAGCGCAATAGGCAGCATCAGCCAGCCGCCGCGAATGAGAATGTCGAACAGGCTCAAATAATATCCATAAGGTTTGAATTGTTGAAATGTAAATAGTGGATGAAAAATCAGCGAATTACCATAAACGATACTGCGCCGATAATGTGACGGTCAGCGGGACATCATCGAAGCGCGGATAGGTGTAATTGTGCCGGTCCAATAAGTTTAAGATTTCCAGACCGGCATCCAGGCTCGGATTGATGTTCATTCGCAATGCGCTGTCCCACACCAGCCGCGAAGGGATAGTTGCATCGCCGTCGAATTTCAAAGCCGCCTTGTCTTCCCAGACGATTGAGTTGAACAGCGTCCAGCGGTGCCAGAGGACCGTCGATTCAAGTCCCGCTGAGAGTTTCGGCGTTAGCGGAGAGCGACTTCCCGTTGCCAAACCGCTCGTTTTGACCGTGCGGGCGATGCCCCAGATCGACAGCCCCAGATTTCTCAAAGGCTCGCTTTCGGCTTTGACTTTCCATTCGGCGGTTTTAGTCCGGCGGTCGATGAGAAGCCAATTGACTCCTGAAGCATAGTAGGGACAAAAAGTGTGTAGTTCATTACGCCAATTTAATGCGCAATCAATAGTTAATTTGGGATTGATGTCGCGCGCAAAATTGACAGTCCAATCGCTTACACCCTCGATAATCGAACCGCGCCGATATGCGATTTCATAAGGAAAATGTTCCAGTTCATTC
>VGIO01000275.1 GCA_016867855.1 Calditrichota bacterium | reverse complement strand
AAATCACCGGCGAGGTGGCTGGGGAAGCGATTGTATCGTGGGTGTTCTTCTTCATTCCGCTTGGCGACAAACCGCAGCGCGGCGTGCTTTACAATCCGGCGATGATTTGTCCTTTCGGACAACCGGTCGGACCGGTCGAAGGAATGGCAATCTACAATGCCATCGAAAAATCACCCGGCGTCGATATGATTGTTGCGCCGCGCTTTGAGTCGGAAATTACCGGCTTCCCGCCGCTCTTTTGGACTGTCAAAGTCAAGGTCAAGGGTAAGGGGCTGAAACTGAAATAAAATACTAATGTTATGTCAATTGTGCAATGTCGCATGTCATCCTGAACGAAGTGAAGGATCTCGTCTAGATAAGTAAATCTTTAGGACGAGATCCTTCACTTCGTTCAGGATGACGACATCTACGCTTGAAATAGCGCTATCGCTGCATCACGGTTTTTAGAAAGACCTGTAAAAACGGATTAGACCTTCTCTCGGCGCCGACGGTTGTAGTTGCCCCGTGACCGGGAAGAATTAAGCACTCATCCCCCAGTGGGAAGATCTTCTTCCGGACCGATTCTAAGAGAATTTTTTCGCTTCCACCGGGAAAGTCTGTCCTTCCGATTGAGCCTTCAAATAGTAAATCGCCGACAATTGCGAACTCATCCCCGACTAAAGTGACGCTGCCCGGGCTGTGTCCCGGCGTTTCCAGAACCTCCAATCTCCCAGCTCCAATGCTGATGGAATCGCCTTCATTAAGCAGTCGGTCGGCTGGCGGCGATAAGACATCGAAACCGAATGGACGGGACAGGTTTTTCAGCGCATCAGTCAACATCGGCGCGTCTTTGGCGCCGATTAAAATCGGGGCTTGCGTTGTGGTTTTGAGCCGGCTGTTACCGCCGATATGGTCGCCATGCCCATGCGTGTTGATGATGGCGGTGATTTTGGCTTGATGTTTAGTTGAAAAATCTATGATTTGTTCCGGCTCGTCGCCCGGGTCGATGATGACCGCCTCGCGTGTCGCTTTCCACATCACGAGATAACAATTAACCATCAGGTCGCCGACGACTAACCGGCTGACCTGCCACTCCTTGCGGCTGGAACTCAAGGCTGCAATATCCTTTCCCGTTTGTTCAATTCGTCGATGAATAAAAGATTGAGGCAGGGGACGCCGGCTTCGAGGAAATAATCGAACACGCCTTGAGGATCGCCCTTGATAGGCGAAGGTTCGTAGAACCAGCCGCCGCGATTGTAGCGTTGCTTTGCGCCTGAGCCTAAAACAGCCTGACTCCCGCCGACATTGATGAAGCAGAAATAACCGCGCGGCTCGCCATAGAA
This sequence comes from Calditrichota bacterium, assembly GCA_016867855.1. Taxonomy (GTDB): domain Bacteria; phylum Electryoneota; class AABM5-125-24; order Hatepunaeales; family Hatepunaeaceae; genus VGIO01. The sequence continues at coordinate 1,008 of VGIO01000275.1, read as the reverse complement.
AGCCATTCTCCGGCGCACCGCGTCACGCAGATGATTAGGCTCAATGAGCGGCAGTTTGCTGTGTTTGACGCAGGCATAAGCCAGCCCTTTGGCGTATTCATCCCATTCGGCGCCGCGGTCGCCGGTGCCGCCCAAAGTAACCGCCGAACAGCCGACCTTAAGGACGCCCTCATCGCGCAACAGGGTTTCTAACTCAGGCCAGGTGAAGCCGTATTCGTTAGCGCCGAAACTGGACGCGCCGATGGAGTTGATACCGACAACCTTGACTCTCAACTCCTGCAAGGCGGCTAGGACAGCCAAATTAAGCGCCGGAAATGAGCCGGTCAGCGAGATTGCCACCCGGCAGCCGGGTCCAATATTGCGCTGTTTAAGTTCTTTCACCAGCCAAGCCGCCCAGCCTGGATGCGTTGCCATTTCTTTAGCGCCTTCGTTGCCGATAGTTGTGGTCAGCGGCGTCCAAGCCAAACCGATGACGCCTGTCTTGTTCGTGTCGCGGGAGGCATCTGCCATATCGTTCAACACACGGTAGTCCCAGATGACCTTGAAACCGCCCTTCACTGTCTCTTCCGCCTGCCGAGCTATCTCCTCCACCGCACTAGTGCTGTCGGTCTGCTCCTGCGCCATCACCGCGCCGATCATAATAATAAGTCCGATTAGTGTGTATCTAAGCATTTGAATAGCGTCAATGCCAATGTCAATGTTAATGTCAATGAATATTACTCAATTTTTCACTGTCATTAAATACTTACACCTTAATGCTAATAACTTACTTCTTACAACTTTTAATATCCATAACTTACTGTCCAGTTCAGCGTCGCCGAACTACGGGCAGGAATAGCCATCGGGAAGTAGAGTCTGTCGGCGGCGTCTTTTTCGGGATGGACGGCTTTACCATCAAGATCAGCAGCAGTGACAGTATAATAGCCATAAACGCGTTGTTCGACATAGATAGTCACAGGGACATCCTTGCCGTTGACAGCTTCGATGCGCCAGGTTTCTTCCTGCCGG
>VGIO01000274.1 GCA_016867855.1 Calditrichota bacterium | reverse complement strand
ACCATCTCTATTATCGAGTTTTGCTTGTACTATCGAGCCTTTCGCATTAAAGTAATTTCTAAAAGGCTCTATTCTAATCAGTTGAGGTTGAGATGGATGATCGCGTCCAACTTCTGCAATCTTTAAAATAAGTTCAAATATTTTTTCCATCGAAAAGTTCCTTGATTTCATTGACAAACATTTTCTTCTGACGAGATTTAATAATTGGCTTGTTAGCAGTCTTATCCCCTGTCGGTTCATCTATCTGTATCTTGTCAAATTTAGCCACTAATTGCATCTCACGAAGTGAAAGCGGTTCATTAATCCTTTGTAACGATAACTTGACATACTTTTCAATGGTCTCATATCCAATCCAACGCCGGTTTAGATGGTGGGCAATTTTCAGCGTCTGCCCTGACCCTGCAAACGGATCAAATACGACATCATCCGGGTAGGAATAGAGTTGAATCAGTCGATAAGGTATTTCTTCGGGAAATGGGCAGGGGTGGTCAATAATGCCGGGCGGCACCGGCGCAATATGCCATATATTATTTGCTATATCCATTGTGAACAAGCGGTTGATCGGATAGGGGGATTGGGCTTTATTATGTTGGCTTTTATTCTGATATATGGCTGGACCGGCTTTTTTAAATATGAGGATATACTCAGTCATAATATTCGGATAGTAGTATCCCGGATAAGGTTTCTGAATGGCCGAACCTGCTCGTTTTACGCCAGCCGTGCATTTGTGCCAGATAATATCCTGGTGAAACTCCCACCCGTTCTCACATAGCGCTCTAACCGTGTCGAACGGGACTGGAAAATGCTTCCCTTCGAGTAAAACAGTTCCTACTACAATGGCACAAAAGCCGCCGGGTTTCGTCACCCGCAATACTTCAGCAAATACACGGCTTAACCACCCAATATATTCCTTATAATCTGAATACCCATTCGTATAATTCCTCGTCCGATAATAACGCGTCTTGTCTTGCGAATGGATATCGTAATCGATTGCATTCCAATAGGGCGGCGAGGTTACCGTTAAAGCAATCCTGCCGTCTTGAATCTCCGTCATCGACTCACAGGAGTGCGAAAATATTTGATTTAGAATTTCTTCGTTCATAATTATAAAGTCACACCTGCCTTATCCCAAACTTAGCGTCGTTCTTGCCGGATGCTTTAACATCATAAGTCAAAGAATTAGCGGCTTTAAACATTGCATCGACATTACTTGGCGGTTCGACACAAGTCAGCGCTCCAAAACTAAGCGTCACCGGCCAGCCGCGTGTTTTCATCTCAGCCAGAACTACACCGCGAACTTTATCGACTAATTCTCGGGCGGAAGATTGGTCCGTATTGGGTAGGTATGCTGCAAATATATCCCCGCCTAATCTGGCAATGATATCGGTTTCCCGCAGCGTTTTGCTAATCAATTCAGAGACGACTTTTACCAGATCGTCGCCAACTAACTGTCCATAGTAGTTATTTATATGCTTTAATTTATCGATATCGATAATGCAAAGGGTTATTGGCTCTTTTGTTTGCTTGATTCTTTGAATTTCACCCTCAAGATATAGATAGATAGAACGGCTATTCATCGATCCGGTGAGGGAGTCGGTTCTGGCGAACTTTTTTTCAGTTTCCAGCGCTCGTTTGAGTCGGTCCGCCAGATAAGCCGAGACGATAAAGAACCCCAAACGAGTGAAGGTATTCCAATAATATATGCTGATTGCCGAATGGGTTTCACCGGCAAGTTTGTTCGTTTGATACCAAACCAGCGCGCTTACGATCGATATTGCAAGGCTGATTCTGAATCCCGCGAACCAGGCAGCGATTATCACGGGAATCAGATAGAAGAAAGCAAAGGAGTATTGGTATCCCGTGGTATAATCCAGAAATCCCATCAGTAATATGATGGCGAGGCATATTAGGATTGTAATTATGGGTTGTCGATAAGAATGTTTGGTCATTTTAAGACTCCCACTCTTTTTGATTATTAGTGAAGTTGAAATAGGAATCGCCCTTTGTTAGTTCACCTTCTTCTATAGCATCCGCGGCGCTTGCCGTCTGAAATCTTTGAGGCAAGTGTTCAGTCCCAGAATTACCTATAGAATTAGAAAGTTCAGAGTTCACCGCTTTAGCGTGTTTATAAAAGAAACATCTCGCTCGCTGAATCTGTGAACTCTGAACTAGTGATCAGTCCCAGAATTACCTGTAAAATTGTATCGTTCAGAGTTCACCGCTTTAGCGTGTTTATAAAAGAAACATCTCGCTCGCTGAATCTGTGAACTCTGAACTAGTGCTCACTTGCATTAATGGCTTACAGTATGGCGGGCAGGAGGACAGGCGTCCC
>VGIO01000273.1 GCA_016867855.1 Calditrichota bacterium | reverse complement strand
CGACGGCGTTACGGAGATGTATTGGCTGATATATGAGCCAGACGAAGGCCGCTTGCAGTCCGGCGCTGATATGGACATTATGGTCACCTTGAATGCCGCCGGCTTAATCGAAGGCGATTACATAGCCGACCTGCATTTCTTGTCCAACGACCCGGCGGACCCGGATGTTGCGGTGAGCATAACGGCTCACGTTGCCGGCGCGCCGGATTTGGTCGCGGAATGGCCTGCGGCTTGGGGCTGGACGGTAGGCGTTGATGCCGTTCTGGACTGGAACCGGCGCTATGACCCGAACCTCTTCACCGGCGGGCCTTACCCGATGACATTTACGGTTACCAACGAAGGCACAGCCGATTTAGTCGTCGAAGGCATCGAGCCTAATCACGATTACTTCACGGCGGCGCCGGTCGAGTTCGTGCTGGGTCCGGGAGAAGAACAGGTTGTCACGGTCACCTTCAATGCCCCGCGGGACGAGCCGGGCAATTATAACCCGACTTTGATTATCTTCTCCAATGACCCGAGTCCGGCTGAATACCCGATACAGATGCACGCCCGGGCGTTCTTGCCGCCGAGAATCGTCATCGACCCAGGTTCGATAGAGGAAGATATGTTCACTGGCGATGTGGTCGAGCGGACCATCAATGTCGCCAACGACGGCGATGCGCTGCTCGCGTTCACCATCGAGAGTGAAATTGTCGCCGAACCTGGCGACGACGCCAACGGACGCGCTTTGCGCAGCGTCGATGCCGGGCCTGCCCGCGACCGCCGCGGCGGACCTAATCAATGGGGCTACGAATGGCGCGACAACCTTGAGAACGACGGTCTCGAATACGAGTGGATCGACATTCGTCAATGGGAAGGCGTGCAGCAACAAGTTCAGGGCGATGACCAGATTAATGGTCCATTCGCCCTTGGCTGGAACTTCCCGTTGTATGACCGCCAGTATAACCAGTATTGGGTTTGCAGCGACGGCTGGATGTCGTTCCAGCGTTCGGCTTATCAGCGCGCTGTGCCGGATATTCCCGGTAATAACGACGCTGCTTGGTTTGCAACAATACTTTGGGGCGATGGCGACTGGCATGGCGGACAAGGCTTAGGGTTTCCTTCAGGCCCGGTCTATATGTGGACGAATCGGCGCGATATGGCGGTCATCACTTGGAATCAGTGGTATTCGCGCTATCAGCAGCCTTGCGCTGATGTTCAGGTCATATTGAATGACAAAGGATTGATAAAGATCCAATATGGTCTGAACTATGGTTTAGGCGGCAATAGGTTCGACAATGGGCATTACGGCAGCGAAGCCGGTTTAATCGGGCATGGCGTAGCGCAGAACTTCCAGTTCAATGCGCCGGGCGCCGGCGCCGGTTATCTGGTGCAGGGACGGACGATTGCCTGCGGGCCATCGCGCGCCTTCCTGACCTGGCTGGCTTACGAGCCTGACCAGGGCCGCTTGGCGTCCGGCGCGGATATGGACATTCTGATTACTTTGAATGCCGACGGCTTAATCGAAGGCGATTACATTGCCGACCTGCATTTCTTGTCCAACGACCCGGCGGAGCCGGATGTGGTGGCAAGCGTAACCATCCATGTAAGCGGCGCGCCGAACCTCGTAGTCGAATGGCCTGAGAATTACGGCTATCCAAGGGTATTGAACTGGAATGCCCGCTACGACCCGAACCTGTTCACCGGCGGACCGTATGCGATGCAAGTCCTTGTGACCAATACAGGAACATCGCTGCTCGAAGTCGCCGATGTGGCAACTGACCACGAATACTTCACAGTTGCGCCGACCGAGTTCAACCTCGAACCGGAAGGCGAGCAGGTCGTTACGGTCACCTTCAATGCGCCAGCCAACGCTCCGGATGAATACGAAGCGACTTTGACCCTCCCCTCCAACGACCCGGATGGAGATGTGACTGTCGCTTTGCACGCCTTGGCTCATCGTCCGCCGACGCTGATTGTTGACCCACAGTCCATCGAGGACGATTTGTTCACCGGTCAGACGGCTGAACATACTGTCAACCTCGCCAACGATGGTGAAGCCGACCTGCATTGGACGACGGACGCCGAAATCATCGGCGAACCCGGCGACGACGCCAACGGCCGCGCTTTGCGCAACGTTCACAATGGCCCAGTCCGCGACCGCCGCAGCGCGGTGGATGATATGGGCTACGAATGGCGCGATATCCTCGAAGATGACGGACCCGAATACGAATGGGTTGACATTCGCCAGTGGCAAGGCACGCGCGCCTTCAATATGGGCGACGACCAAAACAGTGGCGCCGTCCAGTTAGGCTGGGAATTCCCATTCTGGGACCGCATATATCGGCAGGTTTTCCTCGACACCGAC
>VGIO01000272.1 GCA_016867855.1 Calditrichota bacterium | reverse complement strand
CATTTGGTTTATAGATATCCTTTCATAGTATAAATCTCTTTTTGAATAAATTGAGTTAATTACAAAAGTGATGATTAATCCAGAAAACGCAGACCATGGCAAGGCGGACGCCCTCGTCCGCCGAAAACCAAGCATAGAATGCGGCGGACGAGGGCGTCCGCCTTGCCATCAGTTGATAAATCCAACACTTTTGCAATTACCTCAAATTTTAACACTGTCATTGACATTGTCATTGACATTAGCATTGTTTTTCGGAATTGCCGCGACCGCCAGCCGGTCGGCTTCTTCATTGTAAATATAACCGGAATGTCCGCGAATCCAGCGCCATTGGATTTCGTGAGTGGCTGCCAAATTCGACAGCAGTTCCCAGAGGTCGCGGTTTTCGACCGGTTTGCCGGAAGTCAGCCGCCAATTGCGTGCCTTCCAGCGCGGCAGCCATTTGGCGATGCCGTTATATAAATACGACGAATCGGTGAAAATTTGGCACTGGACGGGACGCTTGAGCGCTTCCAGCGCTCTAATCGCGGCGGTTAACTCCATCCGGTTGTTAGTCGTAAAATCCTCGCCGCCGTAAAGTTCCTTACGGCGCTCCCCATATAGTAAAATCGCGCTCCAGCCGCCCGGACCAGGATTGCCGCGGCAAGCGCCGTCGATATATATACGAACTATCTCTGAATTTTGGATTTTGGATTTTGGATTTTGGATCAATCTTTATACTATCTGGTTTAAAATCCCCTTCCACCACCTCCACCGAAGCCGCCGCCGCTGAAACCTCCGCCTCCCAGCCCTGAGCCGCTGGCGCTGCGAGGCGAAGACATCATCGCCGCACCGCTATGCTTCGACAAGCCATCGAGAGCCGAAACCAGCATATAGGACCTAAACATACCGCCTCCCATTCCGGCATACCATTCCGGCTGGCGATTATAGATGCCTTCAAAAGCGCGGCTCCATTTTTTTTCGACTTTCAAAGCCATCGCGTAAGGCAGGAATTTCTCGAACATTTCGGGTGTCTTGACAATGTTCTTAAATCGGTCCGATTCGACACGGTCCAGGAACTCTTCAAAACCAAGCACGCCCTCATACGCTCGTGTTCCGGCGATTGTCCGACGAGGTATAATCCGACCGAAAATATAAATTATGATGATAGTCAACAGGAGTGATAATAAATCCCCCCACCCGATAGATAATCCCCTCCATATCATCAAGATAATTCCCAAACCGAAAAGAATGAACGCTACAATGCAATAAATAGATGCAACGGTCATAGGATTGTTAGTATAATAACCGCGTTCGCGTAGTTTTTTATATACAGCGGACTTGATAGCGGGAATGGATTGATAAAAATTGTTTTGCAAATCGGATAGGTTGAGATAACCTTGAACCGCGACTGCCGACAGCGATGAGAGCATCAAGGTCTCATGCAACGTTAAGTCTTTCCATCCTGATTCAGGCTTCAAGATGGTGAATCCGTAATCTTTGCGGTCAACTAATCCGAGGTCATCCAGAAATCCGGTGAAACCGGTCGGTTCTTTCTCTTCGATTCGAATGTAGCCTTTGACGGCTAGATCGACCAAAGTCGCCGTGATATCCCGCAGGTCGAGGCGGTTGTCAACTAACATACCTATCTCGGCAGGCGTCATCTTGGCAGGCGGTTCGTATTGGACGGCAATCGGACGCCGCCGGGGATCGCGACCGCGCAGATACCAAAGGGTGAACATCGCCACCAGGGCAATAAACGGCAACGCAAAGAAAGCATTGGCTCTGAAGAACCCAGTCGCCTTATCGAATGCCGAAGGACGCGCTACCACTCCCGGCGCCCAACCTACGGCAAATGTCAAGCCTTCGCGGAAAGAAAGTGAACTTCTAACCGTGAATTCGAAACCATCAGCGGTCGTGTCGATTAATACATCCCGGTTATACGACCCAAAAAGCCCAGTAAAGGCTGAGGCTCGGACCTGGCTCGCCCCGGCAGGCAGATGCAGCGATGCACTCGCACGATGAATAGGTATCTCCCATTCGTTACCGGTAACATTCCAGTATAACTCATCGTGGTCGTCAAAGAACCGCAGCGCATTAGCGACACGATATTCGATGATTACATTACGAATGGCATTGCTCGCTCCCGGCACCCAGATTTTGTATTCAATATTAGTTCTAACTTCACACCTGTCCAAAATAGGATTCCAACAAATAATTTGGACAGCATTAATTGCGATGCTGGTGTTAAAGTTCCTGCAATTGAAATCCAAATTGGCGTGGTCATTGTCTAATTTAGTAGCGATGCTGCGCTGGAACTTATTCACTTATCGGGATTTATGGATTTGGCTGGACGAGCCATTTGATACTCCG
>VGIO01000271.1 GCA_016867855.1 Calditrichota bacterium | reverse complement strand
TACGAGTTCTTCTGGAAATGGTTTTATCATTAATATATCGTTAGCCAAAGTATGTTCTATCCCAAAATTATAAAATTCATACTTAAGCCATCTATAATCAAGTCCACCATTCCTTATATGCGTCTCGATTAGTTTTAAAATATCATTTAATTGGCGTTTTATTTTTCGCTCGATTTTATTCGCCATCGGTTAACCCGTTACGGCTTGTGATAATATCATATCTAATTCTAATTTATCATAAACGGCTTGTTCACATCCCTGATGCTCAAAGGTCAATAGACCGCACCGGTGAGAATTGGGATTAACACAGACTCCCCAATCGTCACCGAGCCGACCTTTTAATCTGATAAACGCTAAACAGCCACAACCACAACCGCCGTCAAAAGTTTCTTCATTCCCATAATCTTGCGGTTTTTTGATTAGCGCATTTTCTAACAGTAGGAAATTTTTATCATATTGAGTTATCATCGGTTTAATTCCTTTACCTCACTTTTTTTGCGACGACCATTGCCACTTGGCAGTCGTCTTTATAAATTACGCCCTTCATCCCATCGAATATCACCTTTTCGATGTTGTCGATGTCGGGCTTTTCTATGCTGAAACTATCTGGCAATTCGTGGATTTCTACCCAGATGCCAGTCGGCGTGATGTCGAGCCGGACGCATACAGGCTTATCAGTCGGCGAGTAAATCCCGGCTTCCTGCCGGGCTGCAAGCGCAAGTTTGGCGACCTTGTCTTCATAGACGCGTGTCTTTTCAGGCGTGGAACGTTTCGTCGGCGCTCGCGAATTATCGGCAGCGCGTTGTTTCCCGACAGGCGGACCGTCAATTTTATATGATAGATCCATCTTTTACTCCAGTAACCTTTTCAATGATTTGGATTAGGTTTATTTCTTCTTTAAAGTTCACCGCATTCGCCATAGCATTCGCCGCGTATAAATCTAACTTCGCTACCAGATCCCTCGCTCCCCACTCCGCCGCCCATATTGCCGACATCGCTGCCCTCTTCTCCCGTTCTGACGCCGATGCTACCTCTATATTCAACACTACATCCCTCTCCACCGCTATCATTCTATCGACATTATTCAACCAATTATTTGCCCACTTCGTAAATGAAGGTTCTTTATAAACCTCCATTGCGCAACGAATCGCAATCTCGACGATTTGTTCTTTAGTCAATATCGGGATAGGAATTTGGCGAATAGTGGTTAATTCCTTGCATCCGCATTTTTTTTGACCATCACGGATTGCAATCTCTCCTTCTGCTTCCCATAATAGAAACGGAGTATAATGTCCGTGAACGGGGTTCATTAAAACCGCAATATACGGGTGTTCGTAGGCGTGGATGAAACCATCCGAACATAATTTTCCCCCTGTGCCAGTTGCTTTATGGGTTACGCCATCTCCCCACTCTGTTTCATTAATTTCACCAGCTCGAGTTTTCCCGTCTATGTTGGTGATTTTATAGAGTTTCATTTTCTTTTACTCCAGTCGGCATTAACTATAATGCCGTTTTCAGTTACCCGGCGTATAATTGCCGGATTATATTTTTGTATTAAAGATTCGCTGATTAAATTCGTTGTGATTATGATTTGCCTGCCTTTTAGATATAGTTCATCTATCACAAGTTCAATCTTTTCTGTAGCGCGTTCCGGTTCAGCGCCGAGTTCGTCAAGCAAACATCCCCGATGCTCCAACACCTCGTCAATTATCTCTTCGAGCCGTATTCCTGCAAGGTCTAATTGAAAACCTAAACGCCTGATGCTGTAAAATCTATATAGGCTTGCATCGTATTGATACTTGTCTTTTAAATCGTAAAACCACGAGTGAATTAATGCGGCGACTGCCAAGTGCGTCTTTCCGATTCCGGTGCGCTCATCGCCGATAAGGATATTATGCCGTTCCTGCGCCGCTTTTAAAATGTCGTTCAGTTTGCCGCCGGCATCACCTTGCCAGTTTTCAAAAGTGCAATGTCGATAAGGCTTAGGAATTTCCATCTGAATTATTACTTGTTCAAGCGTCATATAATTTTATCCTTTGGAATTTCCCACCCAGTTGCCCGGACGCCGCTCGCTCGTCCGCCGTATGTCTCACGCTTTTCTATTGCCGGCGGTGGTTCTTTTAACTTGCCCGCTTTTAAAAGCCGATGAACTGCTGGAACATACTTAAAATTATCATTCGTCCATAGCGGGCTTTTCAGCCAAAGTTTAAGGTTCGCTATGACTGTATCGCCCTCTTTCTCTTTCCATTCTTTGAATGCTTGGTCTTTAGTTGAACGCCCCCGACTTATTCCAGGACACAAATTCCAAAATTCAAGAAATTTTATTGAAAATGATGAAATTTTCGACACGTCTTTATCTGGAAT
>VGIO01000270.1 GCA_016867855.1 Calditrichota bacterium | reverse complement strand
GCGGGATTCATCCCTCATCCCTCATCCCTCATCCCTCTGAACACCCCCCTTTCATCCCCCCGCGAGCGGGGGGAGAGAGTTCTTATTGCGCGAGCGGGGGGAGAGGGATGTGAACGGGCAGAGACGTCCGTTCTCCTGGCAGGTCGGGACGCCCTGCCCCACTAGCCGTTGACTACGGCGAGTCAACGGCGGGCTAAACGCACTGCCCCACTAGCCGTCGACTACGGCGAGTCAACGGCGGGATTCATCCCTCATCCCTCATCCCTCATCCCTCTGAACACCTCTCTTTCATCCCCCCGCAAGCGTGGGTGGTTGACGCAGACAAGTCACTTACACAATATTGTGCACCAATCAATAATTCACAGCGAATTAGCCTAAAATTAAAAGGGGCGGCTTGCACCGCCCCTTTCTGTTCTTATCATACCGTAGATTCTAATCCCGCGCTGAAGTCCTTATGGCGATTATGGTCCCGATTATGATAATTGTCAGCGACGCTAAATAGACAACCATCACATCGAACCGGCGAGGCATTATCGAGACCAGATTGGCAAAGTCGATGCCGTAAGCCGGCTTTAAAAGGCTCGCCAGATAGCCGATTAATCTACCGCCCGACGAAATGATATGCACCCACATCTGTGCAATCGCCGCGACCGATATCGCAGCAATCGTCAGCCATCCGATAAACCAGCCCCAAGGGGCTATCGGGTCATATTGAACCGTCTTGCCCACCTCCAACTTCTCAAATAATATCATCTCAAATTCGACCGACGGCCGCGGCAGTTCAACTGGCGCTATCGCCGCGCGTAAATGGCGCTCAAGCCCTGCAACCGCCGCACAAGCTGGACACTCGCCTAAATGCGTGTGCAGACGCGCGCGCTCAGTCTCGCCGAGCGGATTTCTGAAATCCAGCATCCGGCGCGCCGACCTGCAGTCGAGCGTTGTCCGACGACCAGACTGCGACCAGCCGAAAAAAGATGGCGGCCATTCGTCTAAAAAGCGATAAAGTAGAAAACGCATATATCTATGATTCGATTTGTAATTCTTTGAATGCCAAAGCCCGCATTCTGTCTTTGGCGCGGTGCAATGTGGCTTTGACTGTGCCCAGCGGCCAGCCGGTTACGCTGCTCATCTCTTCGTAAGTCAATTCCTGCAGATAGAAGAGCGTCAAGACCAATTGCTGCGGCGCCGGCAGTTTTGCCAGAAGCGTTGAAATAAACTGACGATTCTCAAAAGTCTTGATGTTTGCGTCGTAAATCGATAAATTCATATCCATTTCCCGCCCTTCTGCATCTTCGTCGTCAACCGAGGGCATCCCCTGCGCCGAACTTTTCTTATCGATAAAGGAAGCGCAGACATTCCAGGTTATATGATAGATCCAAGTCGCCAGCGAACTCTCGCCGCGGAACTGCGCCAGTCCTTTCCAAATCCGAATGAACGTTTCCTGCGCTAAATCCTCAGCCGGCTGGCGCTGCCCGGCGGCGCGCAGGCACAATAGATAGACCCGATCGCGGAAGGCGTCCATTAATTGACGAAACGCCGACTCCGGATGCAGCCGATAGTCTTCCAGAAATTGTCGTTCGTCGAAAACGCCCATCCGTCGGGCAAACACTCCATTATTGTTTGGCTTTGTTTATTTAGACTCTACAAATCAGCAAAATGTTGCAGCGCATACCGTTAGAATTTCTGGTTTTTTTATAATATTCTTCGTCAAACATTTGACAATACTTTGCGATTATTATAAATTTTAACAATTCTATTTAGATCGCCTAAACGTCTATCCGGCTCACGAACATTAAAGTAAAAGATAATGGCGAGTTTGCCGACTTTCCAACTTTCAAGTTTACTTACTTGCCTACTTGCTAACTTTATACTATCAATAAAGGATGCTCTGATGCCTTTCGGAATCAACCGACCTGTCCCTGCTCCCCTGCCTACGTTGTTACTCGCTGTAGTTATGGCTTTGCCTGTGCAATCCGCCGTCATCGAAGAGACCGGCTCGTTGCGCGAATTCTTTGCTGGAACTGAACAAGGCTGCGCTTATGACAACTGGATTTCGCACACCAGCGAGTATGATGCAACTGGGACGCCGGGCAATTTTGCCCCGCCCGAACTTGACCGCGAAACTAACGGCTTCGGCGCCTATCAAGTCGTGGATAACCTGCAAAATCCCGACCAGGTCTTGACAGATTGGTATGCTATCTTCAGCGCTTTAGTCCAAAATAATCCAAGCGCGGCCGAAACGCAACTCGCCAACTCCTGGATGGCGGACAAATATCAAATCGTCCGCCTTACCGACAACGGCAAAGTCTATCTCATCGCGCGCGAAATCCTTAACAATAACTACTTCGACAACAACGGGACGCCGGACGATGCGA
>VGIO01000269.1 GCA_016867855.1 Calditrichota bacterium | reverse complement strand
CACCAACCAGAACTTCATTTCCTATCGTAACGCCGCGGACTGGAACCGCGTTGAATTTGAAGATTACGACGCCATTGTCGTCGCTGGGCGCGATAATATGTGGTCGCAGGAATACGCCAACAACTTTGCGCGCTTTGAGGATTATGTCGCCGGCGGCGGCGCGGCTTATTATGAAGTCGCCGACCCGAACAGCCGGGTGCATAGCCCGGGCGACATCGTCAACAACCTTCAGCAAAGCGCTTCCAATGGCGTGTTAGCGGTGAGTCCCAACGAACAGGACGATGACTACAGTTTGTTTGCTGCCATCTGCCGCGAAGCACAGCCGAACTTCTGGCTGCGCGGCGAAGTGATTGAGGGCAGCGCCTGGCTGCACTCCGGTTATCAACTGCAGCAATTCGTCAACAAACTGAACGACGGGACGCTCGAATGGTATCAAGTGATAGCCTATCAGCAGAACACGCAGAATCCTGGAGCGGTGGCTTACGGCTTCGGACGCGGCACGGTTCTGACGGTCGGGCATCCGGTCGGACACTGCTGGTTCAACTTCTGGCAGCAGGGTATGTGGGGATCCATAAGCGCGGAAATCCTCTATTACTTAGTTGAAGCCGGCGGCGCCAGATGGCTCTCAGTTGAGCCGACCGAGGCGCGCATCGAGCCACGCGCCGATTTGGATATGAGCGTTATTTTAGACGCTGAAGGCTTGATTGAAGGCGACTACGAAGCCTCCATCATCCTCAACACCAACGACCCCGACCAGCAGCGCGTCGAAATCAGCGTTCTGCTCCATATCGTAGGCGCGGCAGCGATTTTAACTGACCCGATTATTCGTCCGTTAGTTAATGCCGTAGATTTGGTCTTCCCTGAAACTTATGTCGATGGCGAAGCCGTCATCAATGTGCGGATTCGCAATGTCGGCACCAACGCCCTCGAAATTCAGGAAGTGCAACTGGATAACGGGGACGACTTCGGCACGAATATCGCAGCCGGCAATGTCGCACCGAACGAGACCATCGACCGCACGGTAACCTTCCATCCGACCGATGTCGGCGAGCGCCGAGGCAGATTGACCTTGATTACCAACGCTGAGAATGCCGAAAATGGCATCGTTTGGTGGAATCTCATCGGTATCGGCGAGACGCCGCCGCGGGTTGAGACCGAGCCTGCGCCAGGTTCGACTATCGAAGTCGGATTGCCGCCGGGCGCCAATCCGGTTGAGCGGATACTAACTATCACTAACGCAGCCGGCGACGGCGGCGACGACCTGAACTGGCAGATCTGGGCTGAACCTATAGAGGACGACCAGGACCGCGATGCCACTGTCCGCGGACTCCGCTCCGTGAACGGCAATGCCGGTCCGCGTCGCGACCGCCCCGGCGATGTGCTTGGTCAGGTCAACCTCCGTCACAACGGTCAACTCGGAATAAGCCGCGACTTTGAAAACGGCATTATGTGGGTTTGCCACACCGACCAGCAAGCCGTGACTAACTACTGGACCGGCTACCGCTGGAACGGACAGGAAGTTACGGAAGTCGTGGCTGACTTCGAAGTCAACCGCGGCGGTCCGTATATTCTCGGCGGAACCTACTTTGACGGCGTTCTCTATGCAGGACAATGGGATGGACAAAGCACTGTGCTGCGTTATGATATACGCGGCAACCGCTTAAACAATTTCGATGCCTCCGGCGGCATCGGCGCGACCTATCCTATGGCTTGTGCGGTTGATCCCGACCGGGCTTTACTTATGATTGTCACTTTGTATGCCGGCGGCCAGGCGCGGGTCTGCGTCACGGTCTATGCTATCCGAAACAACTTCCAAATTGTAGGCCGCATCGAAAACTTCCTCGGACAAGGCGGCAACGCCGATTGCCGCACCCGCATCTATTGGGCGCCGGAACACTTCAACGGCCATCTGTGGGCGAGTTTCCAGCGACCGGGAGGTCCGCTCTCCGAGGCTTGGCAAATTCGCGTCGATGACGAATGGAATCACGAGGTTGTGCAGCACTTCCAGGTCCCGACCGATGTGCGTTCGTTCGGCATTGCTAATGATGGCCGAAATCTCTGGGTTGGGAACAACGCCCAGACCTTCATCCGGCTCATCGACGATGGCTGCGCCGAAGGTATCCCGTGGCTGACCGTTGACCCGCTCGACGGCGTCCTGGCGGCCGGTGAAGAACAGGATGTATCCCTTCTTTTCGATGCGACTGAACTCGAAGCCGATCAGGAGTATCGCGGCATCTTAACTATCCGCTCCAACGACCCGAATAATCCTGAAGTCGTGATAAATGTCCTATTGCGCACCAGCGCGCTGGGCAATATCTTCTACCAATGGACAGAGACGGCTGACAACCACAGCCTGCTGGTCGAAGGCGTCACCTATGACGGCGACCCAG
>VGIO01000268.1 GCA_016867855.1 Calditrichota bacterium | reverse complement strand
TCCACCGTTCCGCGAACTGTTGAGCCCGGCTGCGGCGCTATCCAAACGATAACCGGCGGCTGATGGTCGGCCGGCGGCGGGTCGGGATTGTTCTTAACGCGGACGAGCAAGGACATCGACACGCCGACATTGCCGGCTTTGTCCCAGGCGCGCGCCTGCCAGAGGTGGACGCCATCCGAGTCGCTGCTGGTGTTCCAAAGATACACCACCTCACCTCTTATCTCTCCACCTCTAAACAATGGAGTGATAACTGCACCGTCTTTAAGCAGTTGCACCGAATCCACCCCCGACTCGTCGAAATAACTGACTATAATCCGCACTGTATCACTCAAGGTCGCGCCCGGAACGGGCGCCTCAAACCAGACATCCGGCGGGATGCGGTCGTCTGAAGGCGGATTATTCTGAACGCGAATGGTTAGAGTAGGCGATATTCCGACATTGCCGGCTTTGTCGTAGGCGCGGGCTTCGAGGGCATATACGCCGTCGGAATCGGGAAGGGTGTTCCAGGTGAAGGTGTAGAGGGTATCATTCAGGGGTGTTGCAGGTCGGGATGCAATGCGCCACAGGTCGGGGGCGAAGCCGTTCTTGAAGATGCAGATGGAGTCGAGTCCGGATTCGTCAAAGGCGGTTATGACGATTTCGACGCTATCGGCGACGACTATCTGCGAACCTGTTCTGCCATCGACCGAAATCCATTCTACCACCGGCGGACGGACATCCGGCAGCGGTGTTAAAATGGTATTCTCTTCGGTGCAGGTGGTCAGCGCTGCCAGCAGAAGCAGGTATTTTAGAAGTTGGATATAACGGGGCGGAACAGCATATTTAGGTTTCATTTCAATGCCTCATAGATTTGGATTTAATGATGCGAGCGCTCGCCCTCGAGCGTAAGGTTTATGAACTAATTTAGCAAACAGGTTTCTCTTTTAATAATTTTCTATTGAATTGATTTCACGACCGATAGATTTTCAGTAAGTAAAATGCTGATGGAAAATGCTTTGTGTCAAGTGTCTAAGTGTTTTATTTTCGTCGCCATTCCGTCACACCGTATCTCTTGTCACCGCCTTGACATACTACCACCTTGTGACGAAGAGGCGATTTTTCTGCTGATCAGTGTTCGCCTGGCGCTGGCGTCATTTTCCGAAAGTATAAATCAAAGTTCCCGCGCCCAAAATGAAGCAGTAAATCGCAAACCAGAACAACTTCCGGTTACTTACTATCCGCAGCATCCAGGCGATGGCGGCATAGCCCGAAATCAATGCGGCTGTCATTCCAGCCAAATGCGGTAAGCCAAGCGAAACGGCGCCCGCGGACCAGTCCTTTAGAGTCAATATAATCGCGCCGGCAATGACTGGCAGGGACAAAATAAAAGAGAAGCCGACCGCGCCGCGGCGCTCGACGCCGGACAACAATCCTGCGGCAATCGTCGAACCGCTGCGCGAAACCCCCGGCAGAATGGCGGCTGCCTGCGCCGCGCCGATGAACAATGCCCGCAATGAGCCCATCTTGCCCGGCTCAATTTTGGAAGCGCTTAAGCGCTCGGATATAAGCAGCACGACCGCTGTGAATATCCACGCCGCGCCGACTAATGCGAGGTCGTTGAACAACCGCTCGACATCGTCTTTAATCCATAAGCCGACGATGCCGGCAGGAATGGTGGCGATGATGAGATATAACGCCCACCGGCGGCCATCATCCGTGTCGCGAATGATATCAACGGCTAATTTTAGCAATTGCCGCCGGAAGTATATCAGCACAGCGATGAGCGTCCCGGTATGAACGGCGACCTCAAAGCCGACATCTTCTGCCAACCCCACGCCGAGTAGTTCCCGAAACAGCGCCAAATGCCCGCTGCTCGACACCGGAAGAAATTCGGTCAAGCCCTGCACAACGCCCATCACTACACTGTCAAAGAATGTCAATTAATACTCTATAGCGAGACGCTACTAATTTGGAATTTGGAATTTGGAATTTGGAATGTTAGTCATCTCTTCTTCCAGACCAGTAGTGTATTGGAATCTTTAAATCGAAAAACTTGCATAGGTTCGAAGTCCGGGTGAAGGATTTCTGCGACCGGGTTCAGGTCGCATCTCCAGACGATCAAATGGCCTGGGGATTTGAGCAGGTTGGCGCTCCAATCCAAAAGGCTGTCGATCAAGCCAACTCCACGCGAGACCACGGTGTTGAACCGCCCGGTATTCTCTATTTTGAACACAAAATTTTCCGCGCGCTGCCAAATGGCTTGAGTGTCGCTTAAGGCTAATTCATTAATTACGCGTCTTAAAAAGAGAGTTTTTTTTCGATTGGAATCGAGGAGGGTTATATTTAGTTCAGGTTTGGCAATTTTAAGAGGGATGCCCGGCAATCCGCCGCCGCTGCCAATGTCCAGCAGGGGAGAGACTAATACATCTTCGCCCAGACTTA
>VGIO01000267.1 GCA_016867855.1 Calditrichota bacterium | reverse complement strand
AATCACCGCCGCAGCCGCCAGGCTGAGCGCTACCTGCCTTACGCGCTTGAGTTTGGGGCAGGTGGATTTGGCGGCGGCGGATGGGTTCAATTTTGGTAGGGTGTTCATTTTGGGATTCCTTTATTTTGGGTTTTAAATGACAACGGATTGTAGTTTTTAAAGTGAATTTATGCGAGTCAACCGACTTTGTTTGCGTTTAGCAGGCCATCTCGAGCGATTCGAGACTTGTTATTTCGATTTCGTGTCCGGTAACCTCCGCATACAGCGCTTCCGAGTCTAAATCCGCTCCATTAGGCCATTCAATGACACCGAATTCGGGATTAACCCGGACGCGATTGAAGTAGGCTTCGTTTGCCAACTCTTTGAATACACCTGTGAAAGGGATATAATCACCGATATCGACGATACCTTCAGCACCGTCGTCGAACCAGAGTTGAAGTCGGTAGTTTGTTAACGGTTGAACTTTAGTTATGTTTCTGAGTTCCATATACTTACTCCAACGGTTTAATTGGATTTAACGGTAATTGCTTGCGGGCTCGCTGCCAATTCGAAAGTAGTTCATAACGATGAGCAAGAATCCATTCCCGGACTAAATTCAACGCCCGATTGGATAATTTGCCGCCTAAAATGTCTAATGTGATGATATTAATAGATGCGTTTTGGTTGCCGTATTTTATATGTATATGCGGTGGCGAATGGTCATTGAAACGCATCGTTATGACGATGCCGAAAAAACGGCTTAATTCGGACATTTTTGTATTTATTAGAATTAGATTTTATTATGTAAATATAACTGTATGATTCCTAAAAGTCAATATGCTTTAATAGAACTTGATAACAAAACCTGCCCCCAACTCATCCCGGCTCCCCCGCCAATCACCGCCGCAGCCGCCAGGCTGAGCGCCGCCGTTTTCAGCGCCGCCCGACTTGCACGCTTGAGTTTGGGGCAGGCGGATTTGGCGGCGGTGGGTTTTTGTTCTGCGTTCATTTGAGGTATCCTTTATTATAGGGTTTTGATGTTTTCAGGCTGCAAATATCGAAACATCCACACTGCGGCGGGTAGCGCCTTTACGCGCGCGGCGGATGTCGTCAAGTTCATGAACAGTCTCGGCTGTTAAGTAGTTTTCGTGGCAGTGCGGACAATGAATGATAGGCACATCTTCGATGACGAGTAAATCGTCGCCTTTTCCGAAGGTTTTGGTAACTTTGCGGATGAAAGCGCCCTCTTTGCCACAGTTATCGCATTGCATAGTGAACCTCAAATTAAATAAACAGTTAGGATGTAAAGGCGTCCGGTAAAACCAATTTTGGCAACGACTTCGACGCCTTGTTGATATTTCAGGATGTTTCGGATAACGAATTTTGCTTCACCGGTTTCCCGGTCTTTCTGTTTTTCAATAATATAACCATAATTTATCGTATTTTCAATATCCTCTGCTGCAATGTCATCTTTCCAAGCCTCGTCTTGCGCATGTTCTGTCATCCGGTAGTTATGGGTGCGAATGCACTCGCGCATTCGCCTTAATATTCGGTCATAAGCCAATTGATAACTCCACCTGCCCCCATCCCTTCCCCGTTCCCCCGCACAACACCGCCGCAGCCGCCAGGCTGAGCGCCGCCGTTTTCAGCGCCGCTTGCTTTGGTTGCGTGAGTTTGAGGTGGGTGGATTTGGCGGCGGTGGGTGAGTTCGATTTTAGTTGGGTGGTCATTTCTACTCCTTTTATTTGTTAGGTAAGTAATTGAAATCGTAGAATTGTTCTTTGGTGAAACCGAGGTCTTCGATGATGTCTTCGATTACGCCGCGGGGGACATCGCCCGGATGGTCGGAATAGGTGATGAGTTGGGATGGTCGATAAGGATTGCTATAGTGTTTGTGCCCGCCGGATTGCCGGATTAGTTGGCAGCCCAAATCGCGCAGCCGCTTATCGATCATACGACCATTCAGAGATGGAAATCGTCTGCCCATTACGCCACCAGCACGAATTTGGCTCGAAATGGCGCAGGAATAGGCAGTCCGGCATCCTTCAAGGCTTCGAGGTGCGCAATAGCGGCTTCTTGGAAATTCAATACCGCTTCGACCTCGCTCTTTCCCCAAGCGTGACAACCCGGAAGGATAGGGCTTTTAGCAATCCAAATGCCGTCTTCATCCTGCCGAAGGTCTATTTGTTCTTTATCGATAAACATTTCATTACTCCTTTAGAATCCCGCTCCCGCACACACCACCGCCGCAGCCGCCAGGTCGAGCGCCGCCGTTTTCAGCGCCGCTTGCTTTGGTTGCGTGAGTTTGGGGCGGGTGGATTTGGCGGCGGTGGGTGGGTTCGCTTTTAGTTGGGTGGTCATTTTGGGATTCCTTTATGTTTAGGCTGCGTTTGTTACTGCGAAGTGCATTTCAGACGCGTTTTTAACAACCTTGGAGGCATCGAGGATTTCAAGGCGCACCAGAGCAC
>VGIO01000266.1 GCA_016867855.1 Calditrichota bacterium | reverse complement strand
TTAAGGTAATAGAATTAGAGGCAGTCAGCGCCGCCTGTCCGACCGAATTCGGCTTGACGGGGGTGTATCCGAATCCTTTCAATGCGGTTGCAAAAATAAAATTCAATCTGCCGGAGGCGGGGATGGTGGAGGCTGGTGTGTATGATTTGAGCGGCAGGCTGGCGCTGAAATTAGCCTCAGGGCAATATGCGGCAGGCAGTCATCAAATCGCATTTGATGGGACGGCTCTGGCGAGCGGAGTGTATGTAGTGCGATTGGAGGCTGGCGGCAGAGTATTCCAGGCGAAGGCGGCGTTGGTGAAGTAAAGAATTCACAACGGATTAAACGGATAGAGCGGATAAATTTTACACTATGTCGTTAATGAGTCAATACTTAACGAGTATTATGCTTCCACCCGCTTTGGGAAGTGTCGGCATAACATAGCCGCACCTATCGGGTGAAAAGATAAAGCGCTTGTCGATGGATTAAGAACAATACCTAACATTTAACACAGCGTTAATGATAAGTGCATGTCCGGAAAACAGATGAAGTCCATTCTCGATTAATAAGGCGGACTAACTACCCAAAATACCAATTCGTAATCAAAATACTTTAAAGAAGTAGTTATAATTTTAATGGGGTCAGTTTATAGTAGTATAATAAAGGGCGAACACGAGGTTCGCCCGTACGGGCGATACTTGTCATCGCCCATAATTCAATAAAAAAATCACTATAATCTGCACCCATCAATAACTACGGAGTTCATATGTTTAAATTATTGAAAATCACGCTATTTGCTGTCAGTTTAAAAGTGCTTTTCAACACCTTAAGCGCGATAGCGGCAGTAACCATAGAACCTTTCGGAGCAGCATTTTCCATTGCTGAAAATGGTCAAGCCGAGTCCGAACTGTTGCTTGTGAACGATTATAACTTTACTGTCGAATTCGCGTTGAAATATCGATTGATAGTCGATGATGACGAACGGTTGGCTGGTCCGCAGCGCGATAATCCGGGCGATATAATCCGTAGATATCAATTACCGCTTGCCTATTATACGACAATCGGATTGGCTTGGGATGCCGACCATAATTGGATGTGGGGCTTGGAATGGACTAACCGGCGGCTTTTAGCGCTGAACCTCGCCAATGGTCAAGTCCCGATTAACATTGCGTTGAATGCCGGGATGGTTGGTTTATTTTTAAGTGAAGGTGTGCTTTATGCCGGAGGTTACAGTGCCAACCCCAATACAATTTTCCGTTTCGATACCCAAGGCCAAGCGTTGGAAAACCTGCGCATAAACCGCAATCTAACCGATACGCACATCGGCGGCGACGACCGTTATATCTATACGGTGGCTTATCAACGCGGCGGTGGGCAGGGCGATGTCCATGTCTTCGACCGGCAGGACAATATGCGCGAAGTCGCTGTAATCGACTGCCGCGAAGGCATCGGCGTCGATGTATGGGGTTTGGAAGTCATCCGTGTTCACAACAATGGATGGCTATGGCTCTGCAATCGCGACCGAATGTTCCAGTATGAAGTCGATAATCAATGGCGGGCAAGGCTTGTTCTGCAATTTGCTACCGTCGCGGCGAATGTCGGCGGCAGCCATTGCGGACTGGCACACGACGGCGAAAACCTCTGGCGCGGCGTTTATGGTGTGAACGATAATACCTGGTATGTCATCGACGACGGCGTGCGTGAATTCGATATGCTCACCTTCGATGCCGAGAACGGTATCATCCCGGCTGACAGTTCGACTACGATAATCCTATCCCTCGACGCTGAAGGTTATGAAGCCGGTATTTATAATGTTACATTGACTATCGAACTCGGCGATGCTGAAAATGAACAGAATGAATTAGACCCTAATCTTATCCAGATATCGGTCGTTATCTCGGTCGCATCGCCTGTGGTAAATATTGCAGGAACAATAACTAATGCAGCCAACCGTAATCCGCTTGCCGGCGCGTCTGCCGAATTAGACCGTTATTTAATCTCCCGCCTATCTGATAATGAAGGCTATTATGCGCTCCCTAATCTCCCCTTGGGCGAATACCAAATAACCTATTCTGCGCCGGATTACCTCACCCACACCGAACAAGTCGAACTCGATGAAGCCGGCGAAGTCGACCTGAACATTGCAATGCTGCATTCGACCTGCACGCCGGATGTCGAAGAACTGTTCACGCAACTCGAACCCGGCGGCGAGACCGATATGGACTTTAGCATCGCCAACAACGGCAACGGACCGCTGACCTACCGTGTCGAACGCCGGCTGCTTGGCGAAGCCAACGCCGCGCCGTGGGAACTCAGACGCAACTACGCCATCGGCAACCTGCTCAACGACGACCGCATCGAAGGCGTCGCCTTCGACGGCGTTAACTTCTTCGTCTCCGGCGCCGCCGGGCAAAACCCCAACGCCATCTATGTCGTCAACCGCGAAGGCGAACGCGTCGATGCCTTTGTCCAGCCCGGCGAGTCCAACTACGGAATGAAAGACCTCGAATGGGACGGCGAACTACTGTGGGGATCCGGCGAACAGCGCGTCTTCGGC
>VGIO01000265.1 GCA_016867855.1 Calditrichota bacterium | reverse complement strand
TGCGGGTGGACAATAATCTGCACCGGATAGTCCTGCTTAAGGATGAAATCGGACGGTTCTACTATCCGCAGGGGAGGTTCTGCAACATCCCCTATTGGGATTTGACGCGCGGCTACTTCGTCAAAGCGCTGTCGGCGGTGGAGGTCGAATGGACCGGCGAGCCGGTTGAGCCTTACGCCGATGTCCCGCTGCACCGCGGTTGGAATATTGCGGCGTATTATCCGTTCTACAACCTCAGCGCGGCGGCGCCGGGGTTTGATGTAATCTCTACTATCATCGACAATGTTCTTATCGCCAAGAATGCCGAAGGGCGTTTTATCTGGCCCTTACGCGGCTTCTCCAATATGCCGCCCTGGACGCCCGGGCAGGGCTATCTGGTGAAGGCAGCGAACGATGTGGTGCTGAATTATCCCTATCCTGCCCAACGTTTCAACAGCCTGCCGGGAGAGGCACCGCTCGCCGAAACAGCCCATTTCCGGTTCACATCCCGCACCGGCGACTTTTTACCGGTCCTGGTGTTGGGCTTGGAAGTTGCCGGCAGACAAGCCGAAGAGGGCGATGAGATCGGTGTATTTGATGGTGATACTTTGTGCATTGGCGGCGGAGTTTGGACAGGCGAGATGCCGCTGGGCTTTGCGGCATGGCGCGACGATGAGACTACCCCGGCCATCGACGGCTATAGAAATTCGCGCAACATAACTTTCAGATTCTGGGACCGCAGCGAGAACGAGGAGATTCGTCCAAATGGAACACGCACCGCCGGCGCTGATTTGCAGAATGACGGTTCTATTTGGGCGGGGGATTTGACATTCGACGGCCCGGTCAGCCGACCGGAAATCCCCAAAGAATTTAAATTAGGTCCTATATTCCCAAATCCGTTCAATTCAAATACTATCATTGGTTATGCTTTGCCGGTTGCTTCTGATGTTAATTTGTCTCTGTTTGACTTAAATGGTCGAAAAGTTGCGGATATCTATCGAGGATTCTGTGAACCTGGAAGTTATAGGTTACCATATAACGCAGTAAAAATACCTTCAGGTATATATGTTTTAAAAATGGCTACTGCAGAATATATATCAACTACTAAATTGGAGATTTTACGCTGAAATCCTCTGCATATATCCGGCTTCTTGAAGCCGGTATCATACTATTAATGGGGGCGGAATATAGTTTGCTGTGTAATTGTCTTTCCCCGCCCGAAAGCGGGGGGAGTAAGGGGGGGGAGTTATCAAATAGTCATTACACCCCCCTTTCATCCCTCCGCAAGCGGGGGGAGGGGACACTTTATTCTGCACTCGTTAATATAATAACCCGGCTTCAAGAAGCCGGCTACAAAATCACTCAACAAAATCACATCTATGCCAACCTTACACACCAATCGTTCCCAACTCATAATGCTGTCGGTCATCGGCGAGATTGCCGACCCGATGGTGCAGGTCAACAATCCCTATCGCATTTCTGCTGATGGCGAACCAGTAGTGGCGCCCGGCACCGGCGGCATCACCTACAACGCCCGTATCGGCGACAGCGCCGTGGACATCTGGGGCGACCATATCGAACCGGCGGTTACTATCAAGAACTACAAGGCTATCGACAATTCAGCCGCCAACGGCGGACTCAACCTTTATTCCTGCGTCGGCAACCGGGCGCGGGTAGTCTCCGGCGATGCCAAAAGCGAATTCGGCAGGGTGACGGGCAAGCACGGCGGTCTCGACCATATAATTATCGACTTCACCCGCGAGCAGATGGACAAGATGGCGGTCGGCGACCGCATCCAAGTCATAGCCTACGGGCAGGGACTGGCACTGACCGACTTCCCCGGCGTCAAAGTCCGCAACCTCGACCCCGACCTGCTTGAGACAATGGGCATCGCCGGCAATATTAAGACCGGCCGGCTTAAAATACAGGTGACGCACACCATTCCTGCCGCCATCCTCGGATCAGGGCTTGGACGCAACAACACCTTCTATGGCGATTACGACATTCAGATGTTCGACCCGCCGACAGTTGAGAAGTATAATCTGAACACCCTGCGTTTCGGGGACATCGTAGCCGTGCTTAATGCCGACCACAGTTTCGGAAGGATTTATCGGGAGAAGTCCGTTTCAGTTGGCGTAATTGTGCATTCGCGCTCGGCGCTGGCCGGACACGGACCAGGCGTTATGACGTTGTTCACCTCGACGGAAGGTCTCATAGACCCAATCATAGATGGAAAAGCGAATTTGAAGGAATATTTTGCGAAGATGTGATAATTGATGATGATGATGATGATAATCTTGGAATTGTCTTTGTGAAGGTTGTGTAGCAATCTCTCTTGTTTTAGAAGCAATGCTCATTTATCAATCTATTACAATCAACATCAGTATCAGCATTAGCATCAGCAACACGGCAACGAACCGCTAGTATTGGAATCCATCGAAACCGATAACGAGGCTTTTCAAGCCGGACTTGAAGAGCAGGTTAACACTCTTACACCATTACAAATAAAAGTAGTGATAATTATATTAAGAACCGGACGTTATTGCCGATAAAATACAGAGGAGCCGACGCTCGGAAAGTGAGGCTTATGCATCATTTTCCAA
>VGIO01000264.1 GCA_016867855.1 Calditrichota bacterium | reverse complement strand
CTCAACGGCTTAAAGACGGACATTTTCACTATTATCTATCCGAAGAATGAGTAAAATTCTCACTCAAGAAGAAATCGACGCACTGCTATCGACGGTCGGATCTGGTCCGGGCGGTGAAGCCGGTGCTGGGCGCAATGTTCAGGTCTATGATTTTAAACATCCCGAGCGCATATCCAAAGACCAGATGCGCACTCTGCGCACTATCCACGATAACTTCGCCCGTATGTTCGGCACATCGATATCAACCAGCCTGCGCACGATTGTTGACCTCAATTTGAATGCCATCGACCAAGTAACATTCAGCGAATATGCGATGTCGGTGCGTGTGCCGAGCGCGTTGTATATCCTGAAGATGGACGCTGTCGGCGGCGATATGATTTTGGAAATCAGCCCGCAATTTCTATTGTTTATCGTCGATCGGCTGCTTGGCGGCTTCGGAGATACAGATGTGGCACCGCGCGAAATTACTATCGTCGAACAGAATGTCGTTCAGCGCGTAATGCAGATGATGGTCAATCTATTGAACGACGCCTGGTCGCCGGTGCAGCTGTTAGGCTTAAAAATCGACAGTTTCGAGTCTGACCCGCAATTCGTGCAGGTCGCACGGGCCTCGGAATCGTTGGCGGTTATCTTCTTTGAGGCGCGTGTGCGCGGCGCTAACTTCCCGCTGAATTTAGTCGTGCCTTACTTAGTCCTTGAACCGATAATGACGAAATTAACCGCACAGTCGGCGCTGACGCTGGCGGCAAGACGCGCCGAGCAAAAAGATATTGAATCCATCCGCGGTCGAATAATCGCTTCTAAATTGCCGCTGCGAGCCGTTCTGTCGGATACAACCTTAAAAATCCGCGATTTCATCGCGCTCGGCGTCGATGATATATTAAAATTAGAGCATCGCATCAGCGCCCCGATTGCAGTCATCATCGCTGATAAAATGAAATACTTCGGCTCGCCCGGACGGCTGGGCAAGCGCAGCGCTGTCCGCATCCTAAGGTCGGTAACACCTGAAGAGGAAATCATCTATGAATAAATCCAATATCGGCAACGGCGAAGACGGCACTCTAAACTTGTTAGACTGGCTGCTTAAAATTGTGCCGCGCCTCGAGGCGACGCTCGCTGCAATGTTAGAACGGAAGACCTCGCTACAGTTGGCGGAGCCGCACAGCATCACGATGGGCGACATCGCTTTGCAATTTCCGGAAGGACCGGTCGGTTTGACGGCGCAGTTCAGCACGGGCTTCGGCGGATTTCATATACTTTTGCCGCGCGGATTAGCCGCGTCAATCGCCGACTTGGCGGCTTTGGGCGAAGGCGCCGCGCCTTTCAACGAAGCCGACCATCCGGTCGCATTAAAGGAGGTCTGGGCGCAGATTATTTCGGCCGTCGAGCCAGACATAGCGATGAAATTAGGCGAGGGATTTGCTGTCGAAACGATTGATGTGACGCTTGAACCCGAAAATATCCTCGCGCTGTCTGGCGGAATGCCGGTTATCGATTGTTTAATCTCCATCGAAAATGCCGCCGAGGAGCGGGCGGTAGTATTAGCCGAAGCCGATTTTATCCGGCATTTTGCTGTCGAACGCACGGCCGAAGTCGAATCACAACCTGAGGAAATGGAACCACCTTCTAAAACTACCGCACCCCAAAGCGCGCCAAAAACAGCGGCGCCACCCTTCGCCTCGGCTGGCGCACATGGCGCGGCGCGTGTCCCGCCGGTCGTTAAAACAGCCGAATTCACCGAGTTCGACAGCGCGCCGCCAGAGCCAGACAAAGTCCCCAGCCGTGATATTACTAACCTTTTAGATGTCAGCCTGCCCATCACTATCGAACTTGGACGCACTAAGATGCTCATCCGCGACGTCCTCGACCTCGGACCCGGCTCAATCATCGAACTCGACAAACTAACCGGCGAACCGGTGGACCTCTATGTGAACGAGAAAAAATTCGCCCGCGGCGAAGTGGTCGTCATCGAAGAGAATTTCGGCGTGCGGCTGACCGAATTGCTCAAGGTCGATGAGCGGCTTAAAGCGCTAAAATAATTTTATGTTTAAGATTTTGCGCTCGGCTGCGTTAGCCGTTTGTCTTGGATTAGTCTTTGCCGAAACGCTATATGCCCAAGTTGACAGCGCTGGAACTTATATTCCTACTCCGCAGTGGTCGTCCGGCGTATCACTCTGGCAGTTCGTCAAAGTTATTCTGATATTAGGCGTAGTCTTGGCAGCGTTATGGTTCACAATAAGGCTGCTTAAGAGTTTAACCGGCCGGCGCAGCGTCGCGGCCGGCGGGCTTGAGGTCGTCAGTGGATTATCGCTCGGACCGCGCCGGATGCTGGTCGTAGTGCGGATGGGTGCAAAACTACTGCTCTTGGGCGCGACCGACCACCATATCAGCCACATTGCGACCATCGACGAACCACAGGAAGCCGCAGCGCTTATGAATAATCCCGATTCGGTGAGAAGTCCATTTTCTGCACTGTTAAAGAAATTTTCCCGCCGGAACGTGCAATGAGGCTGTCTATCGCTGCGAACGTTTTACAACAATCTCAAACTGACTGCCAACCGCGGCAGGTCTGCAACAGGCAATTATTTCCCGCATTCCA
>VGIO01000263.1 GCA_016867855.1 Calditrichota bacterium | reverse complement strand
TTAGCAGTTTATGTTCATTTCAATAGGCAAATAAACATTTGGCGATTTAATTTATAGATATAAAATAAAACTCTATAGTAAAAAAACAATAGTTCGACGGCAGAATAATTCAGCGAGATCTAATTTGTAACTTTTTTTCACAAAAGGGTGTGCCGGTTAAAAGGTTTTCAGTATCACATCATCGCACATTAATAACCGCAGCTGAGATTTCGAGCGCAGGAAGGTTGATATTCTCACCTTCCATATCGTAGAAATCCAGTTGGTCGGGCAGAATGCGGATGGGGCTTGAGCCGGTGGCTAAGCCACAGAAGACGATGGAACAGACGGTGTTAGAATCACCGGCGGCGGGTTGGGTTTGAAGGCTGGAAATTGACAGGTGAAGGATTGAATTTTCAGCGCGGGCGAAGACCAGCGCGCCGGGCGCGAAATAATCGCCCGCTTGAAGACCGGCCGAATCGGGGAATGTGATAATCGAATCGGCATAACTTAGGCGCAGGCTGAGAGCGAAAACTGCCTCTTTGACGCCCTCAAGTTTTAAATTCAGGCGAGCCGGCTGCCCGATGGCGATATCGACAACCGACGGAGCGAAAAATAGGCGTGGATAAGGTTTGACAATCGTATCGGCCGGATTTTTCTGGCAACCAATTAGAACGATGAGTCCCAGTCCGCCAATGAAAAGACCAATACGCATATTATTAATCATCATCATCATCATCATCATCATCTCCCCACCGTCATCATCCGCACGACAGCGCTGGTCGGAGTAGTCAGACGATAGAAATATATTCCACCGGGCAATTCAGCCGCGCTGAAATAACAGCCGTGATGACCGGGTTTTAAGACTTGCCCATCGATCGGTATGAGCAATGTCTGCCCGCGGAGATTATGGACCGAAAGCGAAACATTCTGTTCAGACGGCAGATAGAAACCGATGGTTGTGCTGGAGTTGAAGGGATTGGGATAGTTTTGACAGAGAATATAATCGCCGGGCAGCGGCTCAGCAAGGTCGATAAACCTGCCCAATAAGGCTTTCATAGCGCTTATAGATGCGTCTTGGCTATTTAAAGAATTGTATATCAGTTTAAAATTGCTTTCATAAGATTTGAGCAAGACCGCGTCGGCGGGGTCAATTTCATAAGACGGGGAGGCTTGGCGGTGGGTATTGCGCCAGTTCAGACCGATGCCGACGATGTCCTTTGCGTTCACTTGACCATCGCCGTTGACATCGGCGTAGGTCGCGGCGGAAACAGCCCAGAGGTTTGCGCGCTGGGCGCTCCAGGCATAAGTGGAGTATAGCCGTGGTCGACCAGTATTCAGAAAGTAAATTCCTATCGGCAGGATATCGAACTCATCGACGACGCCGTTATTGTCAGCATCGCCGGGATAGACCTTCTCCTGCGCAAGTTGGGCAAGGATGGCGGTATTGCGGTCTTGCACAAACGATTTCAGGCCGGGTATCGTCCGCCCTAATTCGAGTTGCACTTCGCCTTCGATGTTATTAAGGAAATATTGATAGCCATATAGTTTGTTCTCATCATTGCGAACGGAGGTTTCTATCATTCGATATAGGTTTGATGCCATTGCCGACACCGCATCATAAGCCGCCGGGCCTTCAATCATTTCCCTGATATAAGCCCAATATTTATGTTTAAGGGAGTCGTTTTCGAGCAGTTTTTTTATCAGCGGTCTTTGTGCCAGATTGGAGGGAACATCGATGTCTTGTGTTATAACATTCCAATTATTGCGGAAGACGCCGAAGGCTTCGTTAGGATCCCAAGGGATGATGTTGAATTGTCCTGTGCAATGGTCGTCGTAAAGGTAGAAATTGCGGCCTGAACCGGTGTAACTATCGAAGTTGGAAAGAATCATATTAAAGGCGAGAAAACGGAGACATTGGTCAAGATGCAAACTGATGGACATAGTCTCAAGGAAGGTCCGGCGCGGCGTGTTGTTTAGTTTGTCCAGTAATTCCAGCAAACCGGTCCAATCGTCCTCATCCCGGTTAGTCCTCAGGCGAAATTCAGAACTATAATCGGATTTATTTATTCCTCTGTAAGCCATAGCGGCACCGGTGTTAGTGGCTTTGTAGAGGTTGAAGGTATGGTCGTCAAAATAGCGCTGCAGGAATTGCGTATCGATCTGTTCCACCAGCACATAGAAGCCGATATGGACGCCCTCGATATAGAGGTTGGCGTAGTTGACACGCGGCGCGGGCAGATAGCGCCGGGCGATAGAGTATGCAATATACTCGCGCATAAAAGTAGGGTCGCTGATGCCATTGCTCAAGTTCAATTTTAAAAGGTCATACAAAGTCTGGCATTCTTTATATTTATCAAAACGGAACTTAAAGGGTTTCTTAGGGGTATGGCGGGAAAGTGTATAGGATGAATTGCCTTTATAGCGGACGCCGACGCTGTCGAGAACAATGGCGTTGTCGAATGTGAATCGGACCGGCGCGTATTCTTTGTCGAGGGTTTCGAAGTTGTATTTCAGTAATTCTGGCCAGTTGGCAGTGTAAAAATGCAGGTCGATGCGATGGATGGCCGGTTCGTCGAAGACAAAGCCGCTGGAGTCGATTAGGCCAAGATGCGCGCCATCGTTAGGCGCGGCGAAGGTGGGCGTCATCCG
>VGIO01000262.1 GCA_016867855.1 Calditrichota bacterium | reverse complement strand
AAATATTTGTATAAATCCAGATGAAGCCGCTGTATCTCGACCAGTTGGTCGATATACTTCACATTCGACCAAGTGTCGGCAAAGGCTTCCTTTTGCGCCTTGGTGTCCGACATATTCAACGCCTCGAACAGCACATTATAGTTGCGTTTGGAGTTGAACGGCGGGTCGATGTAGATGAGGTCGATACTCTCGTCCTCGATTTCCTGCTTTTGCTCGCTGCCTTTCAGCACATCCAGGCAGTCGGCATAGAAAAGACGGTTCATACTAGCCTCAAGGAATTATAAACCCATTGGATTTTCGTAGGTCTTTGTCAAATAATGCAAGTCTGCGGCATCCATTATCTCGCGCATCCTCGCGAATAAGATAATCCGCAAAATCACCCTTGCCTTTTCGGAATGCAATAATGGCACGCTCTACTCTCTCAAGTGATGTAAAATGCACATTAGACGCTCCGGTAACTTTTTTTAATGCACTTAGAATGTCCAGTTTGGTGAATCTGTAGCCACTTTCAAGGTTCCAGACAAATTCACAAAGGATAATATCGCTAATATGAATCGACTCGTTGATATCTACTGCATTTTACACGATATCAATGGCAATACGAGTCTGTCCCGGGTCGTCTTTGACAATCAGACGTAAAAGAACATTAGTGTCCAGTGCTATCATATTTTTGACATCCGAGTAGCGCTAATCTGTTCCATATCTTCCACCGTCAGATGCACATCACCTGGATCCAAAATTTCTTTCAATGCACTTAGGTCATATTCCACTTCAAGGATGACCGCACCTTCTTTGTTCTCGCGGAATCTCACCCGGCTGCCGGGCTTAATTCTCAGTTTACGCCTGACTCTGGTCGGTATGACGACCGAACCTCTTGAACTTACGATTGATCTGACATATTACTTCCTTTTCGACGAGCGACGGCATCGAAGTCTTCCCTCGACGCCGTCCTGCTCGAAGTTAGTATTGCTCAAATTACTACTCATGACGGATATAGGCATCTGCCGTTCTGATTGCTAACACGCTAAAGCGGTGAACTCTAAACTCCCGGCGGCGTGCAGGGACGCCCGCCCCATCAGCGCCACAATTAGCATTAGCATCAGCATTAATAATTATCAATTTGCGCTCTTTGCAGTTTGCCGGAGAAGTCGATATAGACGGTCTTGATTTCGCTGTAGAATTCATAGACCGGCCAACCGCCTTCACGGTGTCCGTTGCCGGTTTGTTTGACACCGCCGAAGGGCATATGGCACTCAGCACCGATGGTCGCGCCGTTGACGTAGGTGATGCCGGCTTCGAGGTCGCGCACCGCCCGGAACGCCCGGTTCACATCGCGGGTGTAAATCGACGACGACAATCCATAGATGCAGTCGTTGTGATAGGCTACCGCCTGGTCGAAGTCCTTCACCTTGGCGACCGACAGCACCGGTCCGAATATTTCCTCCTGAAAGAGGCGCATCTTGGGCTGGACATCCGCAAAGACTGTCGGAGCATAGAACCAGCCGTCCTTATGAGCGCCGTCGGTCAATTGATGCCCGCCGACAATCAGTCTTGCGCCTTCGGCTTTGCCGATTTTGACATAGGACTCGACCGTTTCAATTTGGCTTTTGTTGACCACCGGTCCGACCTTCGATTTTGGATCCAGTCCATCGCCGACCGTCAGGCACTTAATCGCCCCAACGAGCATATCGAGGAACTGGTCGTAGATGGCTTGATGCAAGAGCAATCTGGAGGTGGCGGTGCAGCGCTGTCCGGTCGTGCCGAATGCGCCCCACAGGACGCCATCCAATGCTAATTCGAGGTCGGCATCTTCCATCACGATTTGGGCGTTCTTACCGCCGAGTTCCAGCGACACCCGCTTGAGCGTGGCGCCGGCTTTGGCATTGATGGCTTTACCGATTTCCGACGAACCGGTGAAGGAAATAACATCCACATCCGGATGCTCGACCAGCCGGTTGCCGACCACGCCGCCGCCTCCGTGCACGAGGTTGATAACGCCCTTAGGGACGCCGGCCTCGATGAGGATTTCCACCAAATGCGTCGCAGTAAGTGGCGTATCTGAAGCAGGCTTGAGGACCACCGAATTCCCGCACAGAAGCGCCGGCAAGGTCTTCCAGCAGGGAATCGCCATTGGGAAGTTCCAAGGCGTGATAAGTCCGGCTATTCCTATCGGCATCCTAAACGAGAGGTTCATCTTGTTACGCAGTTCGGATGGAGCGGTATGGCTGAACAAACGCCGACCTTCAACCGCAGCGTAATAAGCTGTGTCGATGCCTTCCTGCACATCGCCGCGAGTTTCAGCCAGCACCTTGCCCATCTCGCGGGTCATATCGCGAGCCAGGTCTTCCTTGCGCTCGACCATAATATCGCCGGCCTTCTTCAGAATAGCGCCGCGCTCAGGAGCAGGAACAAGCCGCCAACTCTTATAGGCTTCCCTTGCGGCAGCGACCGCTTCGTCCACCTCTTCAACACCAGACTTAGGAAATAGTCCGATAATTTCGTTCCAATGCGCCGGATTGCGGTTCTCATTCCAAGATCCCGACGCGGCCGGCTTCCACTCGCCATCGATATAGTTAAGATATTGTTGTGGCATAAAATAATCCGTTGTTCTTAGATTTTATTTGAGATTTATGAAAATAAAATGCGCGTTTCCGCTGCCGAC
>VGIO01000261.1 GCA_016867855.1 Calditrichota bacterium | reverse complement strand
TTGTAATAGCATTTTCTGCACATAACCATCTTGATATATTATTGTCAAGATCTTCACTCATAGTGCAGCATGTAGCTCATATGTTTGAGTTGAATCGAATAACTATTAATAACAAAGTGATTCAGAATATTCAGAAATGTTTCAAACAAGGTGAATTTATTAATAAACTGATTTCTGAAAGGCAGGAACTAAAAAAATTATATAGAACACAAAGTGCTCTACAATCTGGTGATTTAAGTGAAACTACATTAAGTAACATTCAGAAACTCGCAGACAACCTTTGTTTACAGACTAAAGGAACATTAGAAGATTTACTTAAGACGCATAACCTTATAGTTAGCGAAATATCTGAATTGGGGCATTTTGTTGAGAATATTACCACCGATTACTATCAAGAAATTTTTAATAAAGAGTCAGTCCAATTCGAAATATCAGGATTATTCAAAACAAAGAATCTGAGTGACTTTAACCAAATCGTCGGATTTGATTTTACACTCCCGAATAACATATGACCACCTACATCCTTAAACGCATCCTGTTGATGCTGCCGACGCTGTTCGGCATAACGGTCGTCGCGTTCCTTATCATACATTTAGCGCCGGGGGATCCGGCGGCGATGAAGGCGCGCGCCGCTGAAAGTAACAATTTAGCATTTTCAAGAATATGTTGACTCCCAAACAATCCGTCGGGGAGATTTTGCGCGAACTCCCCGACGATGTCTCTTATGACGATATTATCTATCGTCTCTATGCGCGCAGCAAAATCGAGCGGGCGATGGAGTCTGCCGAGACCGAGCCGCTCATCGAGCACGAGGCAGTCGAAAGAGACCTGGCTAAATAGTCTATCGAATATGTCAGTAATTTCTGAATTCTAATCTAAATGCCCACCTACATCCTTAAACGCATCCTGCTGATGCTGCCAACGCTGGTCGGCATAACAATAGTGGCGTTCCTCATCATCCACCTGGCGCCGGGGGATCCGGCGGCGATGAAGGCGCGCGCGGCTGAAGGGCTGTCCGAACAAGGCATATCCGAAGAGGTCATCCTCAAGACGCGGGAACTCTACGGGCTGGATAAGCCGCTGCACATTCAATATTGGCTGTGGCTGAAGCGCATCGCTACGTTGGACTTCGGCGAGTCCATCAAGTTCCAGAAGCCGGTCTGGGACCTGCTGGTTGAGCGCGTGCCGGTGTCGATTAAATTGTCGCTGACCGCGATTCTGCTGTCGTATCTGATAAGCATCCCCATCGGAATATATTCAGCGTCGCGGCAGTATTCGCAGTTCGATCGGCTGCTGACGCTGGCGCTGTTCATACTATATTCGCTGCCGCCGTTCTGGGTAGCCACGATGCTGATAGTCTTCTTCGGCGGCGGGGACTTTTTGGATATGTTCCCAGTATTTGGGCTGGCGTCGGTCGGGGTGGAGAAACTGTCGTTCTGGGGGAAGTTCTGGGATACCGCTTGGCATTTGACGCTGCCCATCTTTTGTATGACTTACGCATCGTTTGCGGTGTTATCGCGCTATATGCGCACCGCGATGTTGGAAGTCATCCGGCAGGATTACATCACCACCGCGCGAGCCAAAGGTCTTGCCGAGCGCGTCGTAATATATAAGCATGCTTTGCGCAATTCGCTCATCCCGATCGTTACCCTGCTGTCGAGCATTTTCCCCGCGCTGCTCGGCGGGTCGATTATCATCGAGACCATCTTCACCATTCCCGGAATGGGCAGGCTGGCTTGGGAGGCGATTTTAGCCCGCGACTACCCGGTGATAATGGCAGAACTGACGATTGTGTCATTTCTGACTTTGTTTGGCATACTCATTTCGGATATATTATATTCGGTTGTGGATCCAAGGATTGCCTTCGAGCGCAAAGGCGAGTGAAAGCGGGGGAGGTATGAATTTTGCGTTTAGGCTGTAGGTTATACATGTTGTCTGAGAATGTGTAATTGGCAAGGCGGACGCCCTCGTCCGCTGAAAAATCTTTCTTGAGTTGTGGCGCACGAGGGC
Source organism: Calditrichota bacterium (assembly GCA_016867855.1). Taxonomy (GTDB): domain Bacteria; phylum Electryoneota; class AABM5-125-24; order Hatepunaeales; family Hatepunaeaceae; genus VGIO01. The sequence continues at coordinate 688 of VGIO01000261.1, read as the reverse complement.
GTCCGCCTTGCCCCTTAAATTTCGTCATCAGCATTAGCATCAGCATCAGTATTTACTAAAACCCAAATCCCTAAAGCCCAAAGCCCAAAGCCTACAGCCACTGAAAACAAAGGAAATCAATATAAATGTCGAAAACAACTATACACTGCAAACTAGGGTTGACTATCGGGCTGCTCCTATTCGCTTCTCAAGTCATAGCGGTTCAGCAGCCAAAGAATTGGAATAATCACGGCTTTCCGACGCCGGCGCTTGAGCCGATGCTCGGAAAAGTCGATGTTGCGCCGTCGGTTTGGCAGCCGGTTCCCGAAGCGAACATCGCGCCGTGGCAAGCCTTCCGCTATGCCGGCGGCGGCATCGCGCTGGCCGTCGGCGAACCATTCGCCTTGACTGGTAATAATCCGACCGACAGTCAAATTGCGGCGTCAGCGCTGAAATATGTTCACAGCAACCACAAAGATTTAAATACAGAAGGCTGCGAATACACCATCGAGCATATCGACCGGCAGAACAAGTCTATTATCGTCGTCCTAAATTCGACCTTAGAGCAGACGCCGGTATATGGAAGTTATATTGTTCTCACAATGGACTCAGACGGCCACGTGAATCAAATCAAGGCACGCGGCTATGGCGGATTAGCGCAAGGCGCTTTCAAATTGAACTCAACCGAAGCCTTCCGCTGCGCGGTCGA
>VGIO01000260.1 GCA_016867855.1 Calditrichota bacterium | reverse complement strand
TTCGCAAAATTCTGTGTCGGAAATAAATAAGATTTCACCTTGTTGGGCGGCATTTTCCAGAAACCGATCGACTTCGTCGGCTTGGATCTCGTCGTCGCGGGTGATAAAACGCACCAACACATTAGTTTCAAGAGCGAGCATTTTGCATAGCCTCCTCTTGAACTATGCGATGCATATCTTCTATACTTAGATGGATACCTTTTGGATCGACAGAGCCTCTCAATTCCCATATAGAGTGTGTCGGTTCGAGCATCAACCGTCCATCCGTAAAGAGTCGAATGCGGACTTTATTGCCAAATCGTTCACGAACCTCCTTCGGCAGCCTGATGCGTCCGACTTTGTCGATGGTTAAGTCTTTGACCATTTTTCTCCCCTAATACTGTTTATAATGATACTTCGAATTATTGGATTAGTTAAAGCATCTTATATCGCCAGCCTAAACGCCGGCTTGCGGTTTAAGTCCGGCATCTCATCCCAAGTCCGACCGTCTAAAATCCTCCCCCCGGATTTCTTGTTGAAACCACCCCACTGCTTAAAGAAGAATGACGCCTCCTGTGCGAAACACTGCGCGCGAATCTCTCGCACCCACTCCGGCTTCATCGGGCGGGCTTGCGGTCCCGATTCGCCGCCTACAATCACCCATTGGATACCCTTCAGATTTAAATCCGATATCGGTCCAAGTAGCGGCTCCAAAGACAAAAACCGCACAACTGCCGGGACTTGACGCAATAAGTCGATACGATAAGTGTAATCGGCATTTTCGACTGATACGCCCATCCAGACATTCTCCGGCCAAGGCAAAGCCTCCGCCAGTTCGACCAGCCACTCGGCACGTTTGGTTAAAATCTGAAAAGTATGGCGGGGAGTATTTTGCATCACTTCAAAAACGGCTTGGATGAAATCCTGGGGGATATCCTTGTGAAACAGGTCGCTCATCGAATTGACGAACACAATATGCGGCGTGCGCCAGCGCAGCGGTTCGTTCAGCACGCCGGGATGGAGCGTCAACTGAAAACCACTGGCGTATTTAGCCTGCCCGATGCGCTGCAGCCGGTTGGCAAACCGCTCGGCATAGCAGAACTTGCAGCCCGGACTAACTTTGGTGCAGCCGGTAACGGGATTCCAAGTGGTGTTAGTCCATTCGATGGCGGACAGGGTGGACATTACATAAATGTAGAATTATAAAATATAATAACTTATCGAGACTTCTTAAAAGTAATGTTAAACATACTCGGATTTGGATGGGCGACAGTTTTACCTGCTAGGAGGTCTTCGATAGTCATTATCTGAATACGAGGGTATTTTATTCCGAAGGCTTCTTGGTCATAGTAACCTGCTAATAAAGCCTCGTGAAGCATCGGTTTAGTCACTTCATTCTCAAAACAGACGAATACACCCATCACCGCTTTCTCATGTTCGACAACGTAGATAAATTCACGGATATTCTTTACAGTTACACCCCCACTCTTGACCTCAACGATTATTACATCTATAACTTTCTCATCACGATATAAGGTCAAATAACCATCATAACCGCCGTCGCCGACCTTCTTGGGATTGGAAACGCCATCCAACAAATACTCAATCACCCAATCCTGGAATTTGATGCGCCCTTTTTTTCCACCAGCGGCAAGATCGCGCGCCGAAGCGATATCACGCGGGAAGCCAGAGACTTCGATATTGCTTTTGACCTCTAAATATCTACCGTTGTTGTTGCGATAGGGTTCGAGAATTCGGTTATAAATGAGCCTCACTGCCAGATGCGAAATGTCAACGCCAATCCATTTTCGATTCAATCGCTGAGCTACTGCAATCGTGGTTCCGCAGCCACAGAAGAAATCGGCAATGACATCGCCTTCTGACGATGAGGCTTTGATAATTCGTTCTAATAGCGACTCCGGTTTCTGGGTAGGATATCCAAGTGATTCGGCTCTAACACGATCGGTTGGATAGATGTCTATCCACCAATCTTCCAATATCTTACCTTTCTTTTCTAATTTCTTAAGTTCCTCATCTCTTTTTTCTATTTCCTTATTATCGCGATCTGAGCCATATAAACCGACTTTTCCAGTATCGTGCAATCCACTCTTATGAGAAATAGTAATCTGATTGAATTTGTATTTGTCTGTTTTTACATAAAATAGTATTACATCGTGCTTTCGAGCGAATGCTCGCGGCGTTTTCCTTGGGCCAGTATAACACCATACTATCTCATTAATGAAGTTCTTATGATTAAAAGTCAAATCACACACAACTTTCAAATAGTGGCTCATAGTCGGATCGCAATGCAGGTAGAATGAGCCGGTCGATTTAAGTTTCTTTCTCATATAAAAGATACGCAAAGCCATTGTAGTAAGATACGATATTGTGCTTTTCGGCACATCCAACGAATCCAGATTTGCCAAATATTTGTATAAATCCAGATGAAGCCGCTGTATCTCGACCAGTTGGTCGATATACTTCACATTCGACCAAGTGTCGGCAAAGGCTTCCTTTTGCGCCTTGGTGTCCGACATATCCACCGCCTCGAACAGCACATTGTAATTGCGTTTGGAGTTGAACGGCGGGTCGATGTAGATGAGGTCGATGCTCTCGTCCTCGATTTCCTGCTTTTGCTCGCTGCCTTTCAGCACATCCAGGCAGTCGGCATAGAAAAGACGGTTCATGGGTTATCTCAAGTCTTTAATCTATAAGACTTCGTTTACATTT
>VGIO01000259.1 GCA_016867855.1 Calditrichota bacterium | reverse complement strand
TGCTTTGCCTATTATTAACAACGTAAAAATCTTTGAGTATGTCAATGCCGAAGTCATTCTGAACGAAGTAAAGAATCTCGTCTCTCCCCACGCTTGCGGGGGGATGCAAGGGGGCGCCGGCTGTCATTGACATTGCCCGCTGCCGAATCGCCGTAGTCGGCAGCCCAAATCTCTCCCCACGCTTGCGGGGGGATGCAAGGGGGGTGTCGGCTGTCATTGACATTGCCCGCTGCCGAATCGCCGTAGTCGGCAGCCCAAATCTTTCCCCACGCTTGCGGGGGGATGCAAGGGGGGTGTCGGCTGTCATTGATATTGCCCGCTGCCGAATCGCCGTAGTCGGCAGCCCAAATCTCTCCCCACGCTTGCGGGGGGATGCAAGGGGGGTGTTGGCTGTCAACCCTCTGCGGTTAACAGCGCTTGCCAATAACTACTTTGGCACATCATACAGCGGGAACTGCTTGGACAATTCACCCACCTCGCCGCGCACACGTGCAATAACCGCCTCGTTCTTCAAATTGTTCAACACCCCGATGAACATCCTGCCTATGAGACGCATCTCGGCTTCCTTCATCCCGCGTGTCGTCAACGCCGGCGTGCCGATGCGGACGCCGGAAGTGACGAACGGCTTCTGCGGGTCGCCAGGCACCATATTCTTGTTGACGGTGATGCCGGCTTTCTCAAGCGCGGCCGAGGCGGCTTTGCCGGTCAGACCTTTAGGCGCTAAGTCCATCAGCATCAGGTGATTGTCCGTTCCATCGGAAACCAGTTTAAAACCGCCGCTCATCAGTGTTTCGGCTAATGCTGCGGCGTTCTTGACGATTTGCTGCTGATAGATCTTAAATGTCGGTTGCAGCGCTTCTTTGAAAGCCACGGCTTTAGCGGCGATGCAGTGCATAAGCGGACCGCCCTGCGTGCCGGGGAAGACCCAGGCGTCGATGGCTTCGGCGAGCGTCTTCGGTTTAGGCATATTTTCCAGCAGAAATTCGCCGCCTTCGACATCGGTCAAAATCAAACCTCCGCGCGGGCCGCGCAATGTTTTGTGTGTGGTCGAGGTGACGATAGCGGCGAACGGCAGCGGCGACGGATGCAGCCCGGCGGCGACCAGTCCGGCTATATGCGCAATATCGGCTATATGATATGCGCCGACATCATCGGCTATCTGGCGCACTTTGGCAAAGTCGATGATGCGCGGGTATGCCGACGCGCCAGTGACGATGATTTTAGGCTTGTATTCTTTCGCCAGTTTCCACATTGCGTCGTAGTCGATGCGGCCGGTGGCAGGATTAAGTCCGTAAGGCACAGCTTTGAACAGACGTCCGGAGAAGTTGACGCCTGAGCCGTGGGTTAGATGCCCGCCGTGGTCGAGGTGCATTCCCATAATAGTGTCGCCGGGCTTGGCGAGCGTCAGGTAGGCTGCCATATTGGCTTGGCTGCCGGAATGCGGCTGGACATTGGCGTGCTTGCAATCGAACAACTGCTTGACGCGTTCGCGGGCAAGGCTTTCGGCGTTGTCAACGAAGTCGCAGCCGCCGTAGTAGCGCGCTTTGGGGTAGCCTTCGGCATATTTGTTGGTCATCACCGAGCCGAGCGCTTCCAGCACGGCTGGCGAGACGAAGTTCTCTGATGCTATCATCTCAAGGGTATCCGACTGCCGCCGGGTTTCCTCACGAATGGCGGCGTAAATGTCAGGGTCGAAGGATTTAAGATGGTGGAACATTTATATTTTTGATATTGTGGTATTTATTATAGAAGACTGTTTTATATATTGAAACGCAGTTAACATGTCGAAAGCGAGACGCGCAGTAGGCGCGTTATTCCCGCGCAGCAGTGTGTCCGAGAATGTTAGAACGCCCCGCGGGTGTGTCATTCCCGTAAAAACGGGAATCCCAGATGTCCATTAGCAACACGACTGGATGCCCGCCTGCGCGGGCAAGACGCAATCTTAATTGTCAGAATTTGTGCAAGAGAGTATTAGGGTCCTACCAACTGAATATCCGCGCCCTCAATATCGAACCATTGCGGATATTTAGCAACGGCGTCGTATTCGATTTGCAGCGTCCGCTCATGCCCTTCTTCGAACTGCGCCAAATACAACAGCAGTCGTTTGCCGGATGGGTCAGCTGAGTGTTCGGCGGCGGTTTTGTAGAACTTCACTGCCTGCCGTTCCTTATCGATGGCGATTTGCAGGATTTTAGGCAGCGGTTGGTTCGATTCGACATCGGGATTGAAGCGCGGCGCTTTCTTAGGCAGCGGCGGCTTGCGTTCGCCAGTATAGCGCTGGAGCAATTTGTAGAGTATTTCCCGATGCGCTTTCTCTTCGCGCGCCAAAGATAAAAACTTCTCTTTGACCAGCAGATTTTTCACTCGCGCGGCGAACATTTGATAACGTTTATAAGCCTCAACTTCCTGGGCGACTGCCAAACCCAAGACTTCGATAGCGGAAAGGTCTGATTCGAGCATTTTAGTTATAGTTAGAAAGTTTGAAAGAAAAAGGTGTAAGGTATAAGGTGTAAGTAATATTTCGGTAGTCCAAGCCAACAATCACAATGGATGCCATCAGATGCCAATATATTAAAGATAATATATTTTTGCAAACCCGCAAAGAAAACGCCGACGAATGTGGATATTCGACGGCGTTTTATGAATGACAATAGTGATGCTGATGGTGATGCCGATGATGATGATTGAAGCAACGATAGTATACATTGACATTCGCTTTGGCATTCAAGTTCATTTAATTAAGACCGCTT
>VGIO01000258.1 GCA_016867855.1 Calditrichota bacterium | reverse complement strand
GGTCGCGATCCGCTGACATCGGTGGTGGAAACGAGCCTGTTGCTGCCACAGGATGTGCGCATCGCCGCCGTCTATCCCAATCCCTTCAACGGACAGGTTGTCATCCGCCTCAATCGATTATTAAATGCCAATCGCAACCTACAGATACTCTCTTTCGAAGGACGAATATTGCTGGACGCCCGAATGAACAGCCAAACCAGCGGTTGTTCGTTTGTCTGGGATGCCGCCGGGCTACCGGCCGGCATCTATTATGCGCGTATCCAGGGCAAGGCTGGGACGGTTGACAAGAAGAGTTTGATTTTACTGAAGTAGGGTGATAAATTAAACTGGATGATTGATGGTTGCTTAGCGCGCGGCTGTCCACTTTGCCCGCCTGCTATATTGTCCATATTGTTCATTATCACGATAAAAAAAGAATAAACCAACTATGGATTCTGCGCCTAATTCTTGCCGGGATTATCCCGTCGCTATTACGGCCGGCGAACTATCGGAATTGCTCGGCTGCCGGATGGAAGGTAACAGCGCGGTCAGATTAACCGACCTGGCGACTATCGAAGAAGCCGGACCGGAGCATTTGACCTTCCTGGCAAATCCGCGCTACCGCAGCCGACTTGCCTCTTGCCGCGCCGGGGCTATCATCATCGACGAAAAGGAAATTACTCCCGCCGGTATGACCCGGCTGGTCTCCAAGCAGCCTTATATCGACTTCCAGCGTGCGTTAATGGCGTTTTATCCCATCAGCGCGCCATCGGTCGCGCCGGGCATACATCCCTCATCTGTGATAGCCCCTGAAGCAAATATCGGCGCTGATGTGGGCATCGGCGCGATGGTCGTGGTCGAAGCCGGCGCGGTTGTCGGCGACCGAACGGTTCTCTTCCCTCATTCTTATATAGGACATAAAAGCATTATAGGCAGCGATTGTGTAATCGGTGTAAATGCCGTCATCCGCCACAAAGTTACGCTCGGCAGCCGGGTGGTGATCGGCGACGGCGCGGTCATCGGCTACGACGGCTTCGGCTATGCGCCAACCCCGGGCGGCTACCGAAAAATCCCTCAAGTCGGCGCAGTGGTGATCGAAGACGATGTTGAGATTGGCGCCAACGGCTGCATCGACCGCGCGACCATCGGCACGACGCGCATCAAGCGCGGCGTCAAATTGGACAACCTCATCCAAATTGCCCACGGCGTGCAAATCGGCGAGCATACTGTTATCGCTGCCCAGACCGGCATCTCCGGCTCAACCCGCATCGGCGCGTGGGTAATGATGGGCGGACAGGCCGGACTCACCGGGCATATCGAAATCGGCGATAAGATGATAATCGGCGCGCAAGCCGGAGTTACCAAGTCGTTCGATATCAAGGGAATGATATCCGGCTATCCCGCCCGCCCGCAGATGGAAGCGATGCGCATCGAAGCCGCTGTCAGCCAACTGCCGGAATTGCTCAAGCGAATGCGGGCTTTGGAGAAAAAATTAGAAGCAAACACTTCCGGTGATGCTAATGTCAATGCTTAAATTATCTAACATTGGTCTTTTACTCCTTACTCTGCGCTTTGCCTACGCCGAACTGCCGCCCATCCAGATGCCGGAATATGTCATCGAAGGCATCGAACGCGCCGTGCAGATAAAAGCCGAAAAGATTTCCAGCGCCGTCGAAGCGGAATCAAGTCAGCCTGGCGAAGTTGCCCGTCCGCGTCCGGATTTGGGCTTTGAGTTCAGCGACCAGCCGCCTTCCAGACCCGGACTATTCGCGCCATTCGGACAAGGTTATCTCAAGGTGAAAGCCGGACTTGGTATGTTTAGCCAGGCTGAACTTGGCTTAGATTATGCCAAACGCACAGCTGAAATAGAGTTCGTCATTAATGGAGACGGTGAATCTATGCCGCGGCGGACCGCCGTCGGCGCCCGCTTTAGAGCCTCTACCGACGGTGGTTTGGCGCGGCATATAGGAGAATCGCAAAGCAGCGAAAAGGGTCTCTTCTCTCCGCGCTTGACTTTGGCGACGAAAGCCTATCGCCGCTATAGATACTTCGATGAACTACAGTCGATTGATTTGGATAATCTGAATTTATCGTTAATAATTGCGCCGGCGCCGGCTCGACTTGGAACATTTGTCGGCCGGGCAGCGTTTCAACCTTGGAACTATGCGGATATGTCGTTCACGCAATCTGAAATGCGCTTGAACCATTCGTTAAGCACGGCTTTAGGCCGGATTGAAAGCAACTTCTTTATCGGCGGCGAAGTCGGCAGCCGGGACCGCAAAGCGCTGCAGTTGACAGCGCTTGATTTTGCCGTCTATCGCAGATATAATGAAGATTTTTCATATTACTTCGGCGGAACAGCCTGGACCGGATATGCTCCGCAGCGATGGACAATTTATATTTTAGGCAATGCGGAGTTGCAGGAGACGAGCCAGCCTCGCAACGGTTTGAAGCCTTGGTTGGGCATCACTTGGCGGGCGCCGTTCGGGGGCGCTTTAACGGCTGCTTATAAACCACAGACTGCTTTGAACTCGCTGCGGAATGAACTGGAACATTTTCCTTATGAAATCGCATATCGGCGCGGTTCGATTATCGAGGGTGTAAGCGATTGGACTGTCAATTTTGCGCGCGACATCAATCCCAAATTAACTATTGATTGCGCATTCAATTGGCGTAATGAACTACACACTTTTTGTCCCTACTATGCTTCAGGAGTCAATTGGCTTCTCATCGACCGCCGGACTAAAACCGCCGAATGGAAAGTCAAAGCCGAAAG
>VGIO01000257.1 GCA_016867855.1 Calditrichota bacterium | reverse complement strand
ATATGTTCGCTTGGTTCACAGTATTCTCTTCATTAATAAATCAACTTTGACTTTTCGCGCCTACATTCGCGCTGTTCGCGCCAATATAAGCCTCGGCTGGGCTTTGGACGGTAATTGGGCGCCGCCTCTGGTCTATTTATTAGTAACCCTAACCGCGCCGATTTCCGGCGTCCTGATGCTGATTTATATGTATAAGATCGTGTTGGGCGGCGGCAGCGACCCGTTTTTTTTAGCGTTTATGCTGACCGGCGCGGCAGCGTTTATGTTCGTCCGACTTTCCCTCGCCGCCGCCGGAATGGTGGTCGTCGAAGACCGCGAACATTATCGAATGTTCCGCTATATTTATTCAGCGCCGGCGCCGTTCCCCTTGCAGATATTAGGACGCGTGCTGCCCAAAGTCGGCATTGCGGCGATCGCGGCTGTAGTTCCATTTATCGCCGGCCGGGTCTTCTTCAATCTACCGTTCAACCGTGCTGGAATCGACTGGGAGATGTTGCTAACCAGCCTCCTCATCGCCTTGTTCGGAATGGGCGCAATGGGCTGGATGCTGGCAAGTTTGATGCTGCTCATCGACCGAATGGGTTGGGTCTTTGCGGAAGGCATTGCCGGTTTGTTGTTTCTTTTAACCGGCGCAGTCATCCCGCTGGATATTATCCCGGCGCCGTTGGCTCTCATCGGAAAATCGACGCCCATCGCTTACTGGATAGACCTCTGGCGGCTGGCTGTTTATGGCGATGCAGTCAAATTAGCGCTGCAATCATCTTCCATACCGGAACTATGGAACAGACTATTGACTTCGACTATAATATGGCTTGTTTTCGCTATTATGTGGAATATTGCAGCCGATAAACTTGCCCGCCGCTGGGGACGCATCGAAAGGGAGACTTTTTATTAGGTTTTAGGCTTTAGGCTTTGGGTTTTAGGCGCGTAGAGAAGGTTTCCAAACCCGCTAAACATTAATAAGGCAGGTGTCTCTATCTGACTGAACGAACAAATCCCGGCTTCAAGAAGCCGGGCTACGCCAATATTCCGCTGTCAACCACAGCGGGTTGACAGCGGAAAACAACATTCTCGAATAGCCTTTAGATTGCAATGAAATTTTATGCACAAAACAGACCAATTAAAACCGACCATCTTGTTCGAAGACTTTGAGCGGGTGGAGATGCGCGTCGGGCGCATCGTCAGCGCCCCGTTGGCTGAAAACGCACGTTATCCGAGCCGCTTCATAACAGTCGACGCCGGACCTCTCGGCATTTTCGTATCGGTTGGACAATTCGCCCTAGTTTCCGAGGAAGCGTTAGTCGGACGCAAGATCGTATTTGTATCGAATTTTAGACCGCGCAAAATGGGGAATTATCTCTCGCAAGCGCTGATTTTAGGCACGCCACATCCCGATTCGCCTACCGACCAAGCGCAAGCCCTGCCGCTCTGGGCGCATTACCTCGCAAAAGAGGGGGATACAGTGTTTTGAGTCTGCAGTAAATATGAGTTTAGTCTTTAGATTGTCAACATTGGTGCTTAAACGCTAATAGTCTGATGATGAGCAGCACCGAAGCCGGACGCTATTGGGAAGAGAACGCCGAAGCCTGGACGCAACTGTCGCGCCGCGGCTATGATGTCTGCCGCGACCTGTTCAATACGCCGGCTTTTATGCGCATTTTACCGGATGTTAATGGCTTGCGCGGCTTGGACATTGGCTGTGGCGATGGACATAATACGCGCCTAGTCGCGGCGCGCGGCGCTAAAATGACCGCCTTCGACATCGCGCCGACTTTCATCAGATATGCTGTTGAAGCCGAGCGCCGCCAGCCGCTCGCAATCGGATACCTACACGCCGGCGCGCACTATCTGCCTTTTGCCGCCCGGCAATTCGATTTCGTCGTCGCTTTTATGAGCCTGATGGATATGCCGGAACAAGAGCAGGTAGTTGCTGAAATCCACCGCATCTTAAAACCGGACGCCTTTTTTCAATTCTCAATTTCGCATCCGTTCACCGACCATCCTTACCGCCAGTGGATCAGCGATGAGACCGGCAAACGGGTGGCGATGGCGGTGAGAGATTACTTCGACAATCGGCAGTATATCGACGAGTGGACTTTCGGCGCCGCGCCAAAGGAACTTAAAACCCGATATAAACCGTTCAAAACGCCCTATTTTACCAAGACCTTAAGCCAATGGCTGAATATGCTCATCGAAGCCGGCTTCATACTTGAGCGGTTTGAAGAACCTTGCGCCGACGAAAATACCGCGCGCGATCACCCGGAAGTCGCAGACTCGCGCATCGCGCCATTCTTTTTAATCGTCCGCTGCCGTAAAACTACGATATGAACCCAAGTCTATAACAAATTATAATGCCAATTCTATCTTCAGCCGGCCGCAAAGGTCCTGATGTCCGCTCGGATTGTTTTATTCAATTTGAGCCGCGTCAGACCGGCGGTATCGAAATCGCCATAACCAGCAAGGTGGCTTCGATGTATGGCGAAGCGCTGCGCCGCCAGGCGCTGCAGGTTCTCACCGATTTAGCCGTATCCGACGGCCGCCTCGAAATTGATGACGCCGGCGCGCTGCCCTGGACTGTCGCGGCGCGCATCGAATGCGCCGTCATCCGGGCGCTGTATCCGGCTGCTTCGACTGCTGAACTAAATGCGCCGCCGCCGAAGCGCCCAGCGCATCTGCCGCCGTTCAAGCCTTATTGCCTTTACGGAATAACCCGCGACCGGATGCGCCGTTCACGGCTCTATCTGCCCGGCAACGAGCCTAAATTCTTCGTCAATGCCGGACTGCACAATCCCGACGGCGTCATCCTCGACCTTGAAGATTCTGTCGCGCCAACCGAGAAGGACGCCGC
>VGIO01000256.1 GCA_016867855.1 Calditrichota bacterium | reverse complement strand
GTATCGATAAGCGTTTAAAGCAATTTGAACGTTTTCGATAGCCTCGCCGGTCGCCCGGTCGGTAACAATGCCAGCGATAGTCGCTGCCGGTCGGCCGATAGTAACAAATGCCGTGCATTCGATAACTGGCTGGGATTCGTCCGATAGTTCGAAACAAATTAGCGCTTCATAGGCTCCTGGGTCGATATTTTCGGTTTCGACTAAAACTTCGATGTCGCTTTCGCTGTTAGCGGCAATTTCGCCTTCATCTGGATTGAACGTCAACATCCGGAATTCGGTAGCGCCATCATCGATGCAGATGGCTTGATTGCTAATCTGATACCAAAGATATTGCCCGTCGTGAGCCAGTCCGAAACTGTTGTTATTTTGTAGATTTAGGGTCTGCACCGGCACTGCGTTGTTGTTTTCGATGCGGCACTGCCAAAGCCCCAGCGTATTTTCCAAAATCCAGAGCGGCGCATCGCGATGGTCGGGAACATATTCCATCGAAATCCAGTCGTTGGCGAAGTTGTTGGTGGTAACTGTTCGCAGCACTTGTCCTTGCAGATTGACTTGTTTGCAGTTGCACCTTTGGCCGCCGGTGTAAGTTGCAATCCATAAGTGTTCGCCGTCCCATGCAATACCGGTCGGACCGTTATCCCATTGGGTATTGACGGTGCGAATCACATTGCCGCGAACATCGAAGTTGGTCAAAGGACCTTGATTCCAACCTGCAGTCCAGAAAGACTGGCCATTCCAAGCCAGACCGATAGCCATTCCCTGCTGAAGTTGCACCTGGAAGTTGACTCTCTGCTGCCCTTGCATATCGTAGGCGAAGACCTGTCCGGGATTGGCATGGCTGATAACCCAAATCATATCGTTTGCCCAAGCCGAACCGAACCAGTTGGCATTGGGCAGGTTGATGCGACGGATGACATCGCCGAGATTGTCGCGCTGTGGACCGCCCTGCCGATTACCGATTAGTTCGGCAGAGGCTTGAAACAAAACAGCCCGGTTAGCGTCGTTGCTTAAAGTCATCTCGACCGTCGTCCGTTGCCCGGCGTTTAACCGAACAGCAAAGCCATAAGGTTCTAATGTGACATACGCCAGCGCCTGACTTGTAAGAATAAATAAGACGAGCAAGCCTATTACGGCAACAATCGTGCGCGGCTGAAAACGATGAAAATGGGGAGTGAACATAATTACTCCAGCGGTTTGTGGTATTAAAGATAATTCTATAGGTGAGTCAAAGGTAGCAGCGCAAAGAGGGTTGTATTTAATATTAATCGAATCTCTTGTCATTTACAAGAGTTTTAAAATTGATAATTCGATTAATTTCCGAATTATGCTTTTGGGGTGGTTTTCCATCTTCGGTGCAGCCATAAATACTGTTCCGGATAATTCGTAATCTCGCGTTCCAATCTTTTAGTTATGATGGACATTATCGAAGCCTCGTCGATTTCATAATCGCCGGTCAAGTTAGGGAATGTCAATCGTTCGAAGATAATTCTGTATTTATTTTCGATAAAAGGCGCCGCCCCGAAGACGATGGGCGCGCCGGTTTTAAGGTGGAACAAGGCTGGACCGCGCGGCGTCGAAGCCGGCGTCCCGAATAACAACACAAATACACCGGCTGGACCGGCGTCCTGGTCGGACAACATTGCGACAATGCGGTTGCGTTTCAGCGCCGACAGAATGCCCTTGACCGCATTTTGACGCGTCACAATCTCAACATTCGGCTTCGTTCGTAACCGATTCATCCACTCTTCAATGCGGCGATTTGTTTGATTTTCCACGACATAGGTCATCGGGAAACCGGACATCGCCGCGCCGGCGCCCAGCCATTCCCAATTACCCAGATGCCCGGAGACAAAAATGACGCCGCGCTTCAGGCTCAGGGCTTCGGTTAACACAGTCGCTTGCTCTGGCGCGATATATATGTATTTGGACATATTAGCGCTATTCAGCCGCGGCAGGCGCGCTAATTCGACGGCTACGCGGGTAAAATGCCTCCACACCCGGCGGTATATTCGGCGCCGCTCTTTGTCGGTTCGCTGCGGAAACGCGCGAGACAAGTTATTCAAGGTAACGGTTTTCCGAATTTTCAACACACTACAGACAAAAAACGCTAATCCATCGGCTAATTCCCGCGCTGTATCAAGCGGCAGGAAGTTCAAGCCGGAGACTATCAGGTTGAGTGTGGCATATTCAGCCCATTTGCGAAAAGAAGACAATCGATTTTAAATTCTGAATTTAACGATACTATGCTAATGTCAATGTCAATGTAAATTAGTTTATGTTGTTTGAAGTTTTTATTGGCAACGACATTCCAACTTTCTAACTTTCTTACTTTCCAAATCGCTAACTTTATCAAGGCTTACAAGTGAACAAATACTCTTCGGTCTTCATTCTGTCGGCTTGACCTAACTTGGAATGCACCGATTTGAGCGTTTTCAATTCGATTTTATCGGAGGGGTAATACTGCTCAAGAATGGTTCGGAAAGCCTCTGCATCGGGGATGACGCCGCCGTGGGAGTAAGAAATCACCAATAGCGTTCCTGCATCCCGTGCAACTTCGCAAATCTGTCCGACCGCCGGACCGACCTTGGACTTGTGAGCAAATACCGATTGGTGCCGGTCTTTGCGGTAGCGCCCCAGATGTTCGACCTCTGGATAGTCATACAACACCAGTGTTTCCAAGAGGTGATAGAAACGGCTGTAATGTCCCTGCGAATAGGGTGGGTCGAGATATATAATGCGCGCCTGGCGGATGTATTCATAGACCTCGCGCATAAAGGCGGTATAATCTTCTGTCATTACGATGTGCGGGCTGTGCGGTGACGGACGTTTCGCCAGTGCGGCTTCGAAGTCGGCAATTTTGGAGAAGAAGGCGTCGAAGACATTGATACGTCGCTGGTTGATGAGCCATTCCATACTTTTGGATGTAACGCGAGGAATCGCCGCCCAATGTCCCGGGGAGGGATTGATTTTATTCAGCACGGCTATCAGCGCC
>VGIO01000255.1 GCA_016867855.1 Calditrichota bacterium | reverse complement strand
CAACATCTCTATCCCTTCCATATCCGCCTGCCGACCCCATAAAGCCTTATCTGATAAGGCTCTTTGCCAATATTCCACAGCAAATCCATCGATTTCATACGCCAAAGGCAAGTCGCGCGCCGCCATTCTGCCGCTTTTTTGCCGGTTCAGAGTTCACCCTATTGAGTGAACAGTTATATCTTTTTTTTAATTTCAATCTTCTTCAGGGAGACAACAATGAAGCGCAGACTAATTCCGGCTATCGTCTTCAGCGTTTTGATGCTGGCGATAGTTGTCGCGGCGGGAGTGCATATTTTGCATAAAGAGGCGTATGCCATGGAACTTCAAGTGAAATTAGTGGTAACTTGGGGCGCGTTCACACAGCCCTATGATGTCAATGTTTGGGCGCAACAATATGACGGAGACGAGCCAATTGGAGAACCTGTTAATCTGAATTCAAATGGAGAGTTCACTATTTACACAGGAACAATATTTGACGCTCAAACGTCCGGGACAACGATTAAATTCACTTGGAATCCACAAGATTACGATTGGGGATTAGAAGGCGAGGGCCAAGCAAATTTGGATCCTGTCGCAGGTATATTTGTTGATACAGACTTCTATAATCCCAAGGTTCTACGAGTCTGGGCAAGCATCCAATTTCGTTAATCAATGTTATACATGCCGGCAGTTGAACTGCCGGCCTGTATATAATTAAAGGAGAGCAAGAATGAAACGAATCTATATATTTATTTTACTCGCTTTATCGCCATCTATATTCGCTCAGCCCGAATTAGATCTATGGCGTCTTTATAACGGCGGCGGGCGATTGACCGAGCATTTCAACGATATATTTTATTTAGCGCGGGGAGGTTATTATGTATGTGGAATATCAGATGCTCGCGCCTGGATATTAAGACTGGACAATGAGGGTAATATCGAATGGCAAAATGTTGGTAATAACCAAATTGCGTCTTTTCTAACAGTCATTCAAGCCGATAACAACGATGCGGTTGTTGGCGGAACAGAAAACAACAATTTTATCTCGGCACGCTATAATCCCGAAGGCGAGCAAATCTGGCAGAATGAATACGGCCGAGGGCGTTGCAATGCGGTAATCGAATTAAAAGAAGGCAATTTCATACTTGCAGGGGTATTGAACAATCGGAGCGCGCTGATTTGTATCAATGACGACGGCGAACCAGTGTGGACTGAGACCTATGGCGCTCAAGATGAAATTTCATCTTTTGGTATGCTGCGCGAAGCGGAAGACGGTATTGTGGCTGCAGGGCAGATTCGACAAAGCCAGATGGCTGCTCCATCGCGCGGCTGGTTAATTAAGACCAATTTTCAAGGGGAATTACAATGGCAGCATCGACATATCAACCAAGAAGAAGATCGTCTCAGCCGGACCTATGAATTCATTGTTTCGAACCCGGAAGGCGGTTTCATTATCGTAGGTTCTCATTCATCGATATATGACCATCTCGGTAATGCACGCGCAAAACTTGCCGTTACTAAAGTGAATAATCAAGGAAATGAACTATCATTATGGATTTATGATTTCAATCAAACTGGCAAGTGTTTAGGCAAACTTCCTGATGGCGGTTTGATAGTTACCGGTCACATCGGTATAGACAATATGTGTTTCCCTTTAGCGTTGCGCTTAGATCGAAATGGCGAGGAACTCTGGCGTATAACTTTCCGTGAGTTAGCCTTACATAATCCTAGACCTCAAGACGATTACAATATGCTGACTTCAGTGTTGGTTATAAATGAGAGCCAGATAGTCGCTTGTGGAGGGACTTGGAATGAGGAAATCGCACGCGGACATGATGGCTTAATTGTGCGTCTCGAACCTGATAGAATTGGCCCGATAGTATTCTATCGCCACCCGGAGGACACGCTGCTGAGCATTTTGCCTGGCGATACCATTCAATTTACGGTTCGCGCTCGCAATCAGATGGGAATTGAGATGGCTTATCACTGGCAGTATGGAGACAGCCTGATCGGCAGAGATACGACCGTATTAGTGCCTTTCGACACGCTTATTGGAGACTATCGAATTACTTGCCGGGTGACGGCGAACGAATGGGCAGCGGTAGCGCCTTGGACAATTTATGTGCGAGATATGTATATTGTTTCAAGCACGCCGGACTCCTGCAACCTTGTTATCCGCCGCAACACGGTCGTGCCTTTCTCCATCGACAGCGTCGCCTACATCGACGACGGGCGGGGACGCCCGGCCTACCGGTGGAGCCTCATCGACCGGTTAGACGACAACCGGCGCGAAGAGGTCGGACAGGACTCAGCAGTGGATATTAGGTTTGAGCGGAAGGGACGGTTCGCTGTCGAAGGACTGGCGTATTTGGGGGACGCCAGAGACAGCGTAACTTGGGAGGTCGAAGTGCGCGGCATTATCCGGGCATATTGGCCTCGATGTGAGGTCGTGTCGATTCGGCCGGGGGAGGAGGTGGCGTTCGGCGTAGCGCCATTCGAGCCGGAGGACAGGCGTCCCTGCCTGTCCTACCGGTGGCAAGTGGACCAAGTGGACCTAGTGGACGAAGATTCATCTGAAGTTCGGCTGGTTTTCCCGAATAGAGGCAGGTTTGAGGTCGGAGTGTTTGTGGTGGATTCGGTTCAAGTTGACAGCCTGCATTGGGAACTTGCCGAGACCGACAGCCAAAAATGGATTGTAAATGTCGCAGTTCCTGATTGGATTGTTCACGCCAAATTCCAAATTCCAAATTCCAAATTCGATATTGCGCCGAATCCCTTCAATGCGTTGGCGGAGGTGAGGTTTGAACTTGAGCAAGCCGCTGATGTGAAGTTGCAGATGTTCGACATCAGCGGGAGGTTAGTGCGGATGCCGGTCGATGGCTGGCTGGAGGCGGGGAGACATTCCATCGCCGTCGAAGGCTGCGATTTGCCGGCGGGGATATATATATTCAGATTGAAAACGGAATATAAAACAATTGCCAGGAAAGTGGTTTTAATGAGGTAGTTAAATTCACAACGGATAGAACGGATGCAAGTGTTTTAGTAGGCTATAATCCGTTTTATCCGTATAATCTGTGGTGATAATGTTCGTCCAGAGA
>VGIO01000254.1 GCA_016867855.1 Calditrichota bacterium | reverse complement strand
CCAGCGCGCCGCTTCAGCAATATGCCGTCGCTGCGCGAGGGGCAGGGCTACCAGTATAAGGTTGATGCAGATGTGGAGTTGATTTATCGTATGCAGGGTGGCAATCAAGCCGCGTCGGTGATGCAAGGCATATCGGCATACACCCGCAGCGACATTCTGCAGGTTGTGCCGACGGGGCGGAATATGAGCCTGCTTGTAATGGAAGATGGAAAACAGGATGCAGTAGGGCGGGCGTCACTGCCCGCCGGAAGCAAGACCTCGTATGCGGTAGGGCGGGCGTCTTTGCCCGCCAGGTGTGAATTGCAGATTGCAGAATCAATCCAAAATCCAAAATCCAAAATCCAAAATTTCATTAGTGAGATACTTGTGTATGCGGGAGATAGGTTAGTCGGGAGCGGCTTGATGGCGGATGGGGTTTGCGGCATTGCGGTTTGGGGCGACGACCCGACGACGACGGAAATAGACGGGGCGAGAGAGGGAGAGGAATTGCAAATTGCTAATGGCAAAATGAAATCCAAAATCCAAAATCCAAAATCTAAAATCAGTTATCGGACGGATGATTTTAAAGTAATAGAATTAGATGCAGGCAGCGCCGCCTGTCCGACCGAATTCGGCTTGACGGGGGTGTATCCTAATCCGTTCAATGCGGTTGCACAAATAAAATTCAATCTACCGGAGGCAGGGATGGTGGAGGCTGGTGTGTATGATTTGAGCGGCAGGCTGGCGCTGAAATTAGCCTCCGGGCAATATGCGGCAGGCAGTCATCAAATTGTGCTTGACGGGACGGCTCTGTCGAGCGGTGTGTATGTAGTTCGTCTGGTGGCTGGCGGCAGAGTATTCCAAGCGAAGGCGGCGTTGGTGAAGTAGCGAATTCACAACGGATTTAACAGATTAAACGGATGGGGGTGGAAGTATCCGTTGCATCCGTTGTGAATCAGAAACAGGAGTCAAAATATGCACAGGCTGCTATCGATCTTCATTTTCGTCTTAGCGCCAGTTTTAAATGCGCAAACGACCGTCAACGGCAAATCGATTGCCAAACCGCTCAACCTTATCTACCCGAGCCGAGCCTGGCTCTCTCGGCTGCATTTGTCGATGACAACGGCACGCCGATATTCGAAATCGCCAGAAGGGAAGGAGTGATAGTATATGCGTAGAAAGTTTAAACACAAAGAACACAAAGTTCACCAAGTTATTCTTTGTGCCCTTTGTGCCCTTTGTGTTTCAATATCTCTCGCCTATGCCGACAACGTCGAAAATGTCCGATACTCGGTCAGCGAAGACGATAAAATCATCGTCGAATATGACCTTAACGGCGCAGGGGAGTTCAGCGTCTCGTTAGCGGTATCGACGGACAACGGCGCGACCTTTGTCATCCAGCCGCGAGCCGTGTCGGGGGATGTAGGTGAGAAGGTCGCCGCCGGGCGCGGCAAGCGCATCGTATGGGATGTCTATCGGGATATGAAGCGCTTGGCGGGCGATGTGGCAGTGCAGGTTACCGCCACAAAGCCAAAACAGGGCGAAAAATCTGCCGGTCCCCTCCCCGGAATGAACTTCGTCCTTATCCCCGGCGGCTCGTTTATGATGGGCTCGAACGATGGATATGAAAATGAGAAGCCGGTGCATCGGGTTGAAATCAAATCGTTTTATATGATGACAACCGAAGTAACTCAAGCGCAGTGGCGGACGGTTATGGGCGATAATCCATCGTGTTTCAAGGGTGATGATTTGCCGGTCGAGTATGTCAGTTGGAGCGATTGTCAGGAGTTTATCAAGAAGTTAAATCAGCGCGACCCTGGCAAAGGTTACCGGCTGCCGAGCGAGGCTGAGTGGGAATACGCCTGCCGGGCGGGGACAACCACCAAATACTACACCGGCGACAGCGAATCGGATTTGGCGCGCGCCGGGTGGTATTACGGCAATTCGGACTCAAAGACTCATCCGGTAGGTCAGAAGCAGCCCAATGCGTGGGGGCTATACGATATGCATGGGAATGTGTGGGAGTGGTGTGAGGACTGGTATCACGACACTTACAACGGTGCGCCGGGGGATGGCCGGGCGTGGACTTCGCCGGCGGGGACCTACCGCGTTTTGCGGGGTGGCTCTTGGATCGACGGCGGCAGGTACTGCCGCGGCGCCTTCCGCGGCAGGTTCGGACCTGACAGCCATGACGGCCTCAACGGATTTCGTGTGGTGTGCAGTTCTTGATGCTGTTTTCTGGTTTTCTGTTCAACGCTAAATTAAACACAAAGACCACCAAGAACACCAAGTTTTTCTTTGTGAACTTTGTGCCCTTTGTGTTTCAAAAATGAGCCCAACAATGAATCCAATTCCTGAAAATTTAAATCGTATTGCTCGTGAAATCGTCGATGCCGCCTATAAGGTTCACAAATCGCTCGGCCCCGGTCTCTTGGAATCCGCTTACGAAGCCTGTCTGGCGCACGAGATGAGTCTGCGCAATCTCGCTTTTCGCACGCAGGTTGTGCTGCCGGTGGTCTATGAAGGCGTCAAACTCGACGCCGGCTTCCGGCTCGATATGTTAGTCGAAGAACGGCTCATCGTTGAAATGAAAGCCGTCGAAAAGATAATCCCACTCCACGAAGCGCAATTATTGACCTATCTACGGCTTTCCAATCTGCGGTTAGGGCTGCTTATAAACTTCAATGTGCTGTTAATCAAAGACGGAATTAAACGGATGGTAGTTTAGTTAAACACAAAGAACACAAAGTTCACAAAGATTTTCTTGGTGTTCTTTGTGCCCTTTGTGTTTCAAAAAAGGGCATTATTATGAGAACGCTGTCATTTTTAATCTTATTCGCTGTCGTTCCAGTCGTATGGTCTCAACCGGCGATTACCGGCAAATCGACTGCCAAGCTGCTTAATCTCACCTATGCCGAGCCTGCCCTCGCCCTTTCCGCAGCGTTTGTCGATGACGATGGCAGCTGGTCGTTAGACGAGGGTGAAGCCGCGACATTGACTATCTCTATCGCTAACAACGGGCAGGGGAAGGCTTACGAGGTCAAGTTGAGCGCCTCGGGGACGCTGCCCAACGGGATAACGCTCGACAAGCGGGAGGAATCGGCTGGACTCATTCCATCAGGGGAGAAGCGCAGCATTGCGTTTCCTCTGCGTGCCGGGGAT
>VGIO01000253.1 GCA_016867855.1 Calditrichota bacterium | reverse complement strand
CAATGTCTGGGAATGGATAGCAGATTATTTCGAAGAGTATTATTACCGCAGCGCGCCTAACCGCAATCCTCAAGGTCCAGCCTATTCTGATTATCGCTGTCTGCGCGGCGGCAGTTTTATGCAGGATTATTTAGCCGCGCGTTGCTCGAAACGCTTCGCCGATTTTCCTTATACTGCTGCTGTTGACCTCGGTTTTCGAGTGGCTTTTAACGATAGTATTTGACCTTAAGTGCGCCCGCAATTCGTTTGTAAGTGCGATGCTTGTCATTGCCCAAACTGCTTTTCTTTACCTGCATTTAGATAACAATTAAAACCTCTGCCTTTACTCGATGAAGAATGGTGAAAGCATATCCGCTTCTGTATCTCTTCCCCGTTTTATCGTCTTCGGCGCGCTGAAGTCTATGGTCAAACGGCTGCGAATGTGCGGCGTGGATTGCGCTTACAACGGCGGACTCTCACTGCCAAATACCATCCTGGCGGCTATTTCAGATGAACGCATTCTCCTGACAACCGTCCCGGTCGCCGACACATTCCGACTTAAAGTTGTTCTAATTTCAGAATCTCATCCCGACAGCCAATTCAAACATATCCTTAAACTATTTCCCTCTATCCTTGAAGGCGAAGCGCTGTCAACCTGTTTGGTCTGTAATTATCGTTTGGAAAATTATCAAATTGGCACATCCCCCGCAGATATACCGCCGTCCGTCCTCGACCGCCAACTGCCTTTGCGGCGCTGCCCGAAATGCGCCCGCATATACTGGGACGGCAGCCATACCGAGCGGATGCGTCAATTGATAAAGAATCTGATTGAGAGTCATTAGTTCATTCAATTTCTTCTAATTTACGATTTTCCATCTGTAATTTTTATTTATAGAGTAAATTGCAAAAGTGATGATTAATATAGAAAATTCAGACCATGGCAAGGCGGACGCCCTCGTCCGCCGAAAACCAAGCCTAGAATGCGGCGGACGAGGGCGTCCGCCTTGCCATCAGTTAATAAATCCAACACTTTTGCAATTACCTATATAATTAATAATTTACTCTTTCTAAGTGTCTGTCTTCGACGACTCAGACATAGAGCGCGTCCGCAATGCGGTTGACATTGCCGAGGTCATCGGTGGTTATGTAACGCTCAAGCGGCGCGGCGCTGGCGATTTATGGGGCCGCTGCCCGTTCCACAGCGAGAAAACCGCCAGTTTCCATGTCCGTTCAGACCGCGGGATGTTTCACTGTTTTGGTTGTGGCAAAGGCGGCAATGCGTTCACCTTTATAATGGAGATGGAGCGGCTGACCTTTGCCGAGGCTGTCCGACTGCTGGCTGATCGCGCTGGTATTACTTTGCGGGAACGGCGCGATAGCGCTGCCAGCGAACGCGCCCGCAGCGAGACCGACCGGCTGACGGCTGTCAATGCCTTCGCCGCGCGCTGGTTCCACAGCCATTTAACCGGCGCAAATTTGACTGCCGAAGCAGCGCGAGCGCGGGACTATTTGGCAGGACGCGGCGTCACCGGCGACATCGTTAAGCGTTTTCAGATTGGCTGGGCCAAGTCGGGCTGGGACGGACTGGTCAGCGACGCCAACAAAGCCGGTCTCAGCGGCGAAATTTTGACCCAAGCCGGACTTGCGTATAAGCGTAAGGATGGGACGGGACATATCGATAAGTTTAGAGCGCGGATTATATTCCCGATCCATTCTTTATCTGGCAAAGTCGTCGCCTTCGGTGGCCGACGTATCGATGGTATCACGCCGGAAGATGATGTTGCCAAATATATCAACACGCCGGAAACAACGATTTATCAAAAGGGGGAACATCTTTATGGCTTATATGTCGCCCGTGAAGCCATTCGCAAAGAAGATGCCGCTTATTTAGTCGAAGGCTACATTGACCTGCTGGCGTTAGTGCAAGCCGGTATCTTAAATAGCGTCGCTTCCTTAGGCACAGCGCTGACCGAAGCCCAAGCCCGTTTATTGAGCCGGTTCTGCAGTCGGGCGGCAATAGTCTATGATGCTGACGATGCCGGCGTCAGCGCTGCGCTGCGCGCCGCGGACATTCTGACGATAGCGGGAATAGAGGTTCTTTTAGCAAAACTGCCGGCCGGCGAGGATCCAGATTCGCTCTTGAGAAAACAAGGCAAAGAAACGCTGGTGGACGCATTGCACAAAACGGTCTCGTTCGTCGAGTTTCGCTTGAATGCTACCGGTGTGAGCCGGAGTTCATCGCAGAACGCGCTGCTCACGGCGGCAAGGAGTGTGCTGCACACGATTGGACTTATCCGCGACCCGCTGCGACGTGATTTGCTGCTCAATGAACTAGCGCAAAAGTCCGGACTGCGGCGCGATGCCATCGACAAAGCCTTGAAAGACAAATCCAGTATAGGAATTTCGGATCTGGATGAACCAGTTGTCCGTCGTCCGACACTGAATTTTCAGTCTGACCAGACGCTCGAGCGCGACCTGCTGCGCAACCTGTTAGCGCACCCGGAACTTGTGCATCTAGCGCTGAACGATTTAACCTCCGAATATATTGAGCATCCCATCTTGCGGGAGTTGTTCATCGATATCGAACAAAACTACTTGCGCGGAGTGCGCATCGACCCGGCTGCGCTTGCCAGCCGTTACAGCGACCCGGTTGTAGTCGAATTTATCACCGCCGCGGCGCTCGACCCAACCGCTACCGGCGTTGAAGCCGCCGCAGAAGCCATCCGTGGCTGCGTGCAGAAACTGATCTTGCGCCCGCTGAAGCGACTCCGCGCCGACCTTGAATTGCAAATTGCCGAAGCCCAGCGGATGGGCGAGTCAACGCAAGGTCTGGTGAGGGAGTTAGTGGCGATTCAAAAGCGGATTAGGGGACTCGGGTGAGGGATGAAGGATGAAGGATGAGGGATGAAATCCGCGCCGACTCGCCGTAGTCGGCAGCATTTGCGGCATTCCCGCGCAAGAAGGAATCCAGACGAATGTCATTCTGAACGAAGTGAAGAATATCGTCCCTCTCCCCCCGCTTGCGGGGGGATAAAAGGGGGGTGTTTGGAGGGATGAGGGATGAGGGATGAATCCCGCTGCCGACTCGCCGTAGTCGGCAATATTTGCGGCATTCCCGCGCAAGAAGGAATCCAGACGAATGTCATTCTGAACGAAGTGAAGAATATCGTCCCTCTCCCCCCGCTTGCGG
>VGIO01000252.1 GCA_016867855.1 Calditrichota bacterium | reverse complement strand
CGCTTTGCGCAACGTTCACAATGGCCCAGTCCGCGACCGCCGCAGCGCGGTGGATGATATGGGCTACGAATGGCGCGATATCCTCGAAGATGACGGACCCGAATACGAATGGGTTGACATTCGCCAATGGCAAGGCACGCGCGCCTTCAATATGGGCGACGACCAAAACAGTGGCGCCGTCCAGTTAGGCTGGGAATTCCCATTCTGGGACCGCATATATCGGCAGGTTTTCCTCGACACCGACGGCTGGATGTCGTTCAGTTATGGCGGCAACAACATCGGGGTTGAGCCTAATACTTACCCGGTAGCCGTAGCCGCCGGCGCTTATCGCGACGCCACCATCGCGATGGCGAACCTGGACAACTTGGCTGGCACGGATGTCTATTTCTGGACAAACAACAACGACCTGGCTATAATGCAGTGGCTGGCGAACCATGTCAATCAATATGAACTTATCCTTAACGATAAGGGCTTAGCCAAGATACAGTATGGTCCGAATGCCGGCGGGCGTTCAGGCGCGGTCGGCGTCAACCTCGGCGACGGTCGTCACGGCTGGTATATCAGCCCGGCTGATAACAACCGCTTCGTCGAAGGTTATGTCTGGGCGTTCGGCGGCCGCGACGCCTGGCTCACCTGGATGACTTGGGATCCGCGCGAAGGCGTTCTTCGGCAAGGCGCCGACATCGATATGACCGTCACTCTGAATGCGACCGGTCTCGTCGAAGGTCGTTATGAAGCCGAACTCTATATCTTCTCCAACGACCCGGTCGCGCCGGAAGATGAAGCCGATGTCGTCATAGCGATAACGGTGGATGTAACCGGCGCGGCGGTGCAGGTGATTACCTGGACGCCGGGCTTCCCGAATGTCATCGACTTCAATGCAGCCTACCGCGACCTGTTCAGCGGCGGGCCTTATCCGGTCGAAGTGACCATCGAGAATGCCGGCACAGCGGCTCTGGTCGTCGAAGATATCACCAGCGACGATGACAACTTCTACGCCGACCCGGCTAACTTCGAAGTGCCGGTCGGCGAGTCGCGCGTCTTCAACGCTATCATCGATGCGGCTGAGGACGGCGAGCATAGCGGAACCTTGACCATCGTCTCCAATGCGGCTGAGGATGAAGAGCATCCGATTCGGGTGCAAGGCACGACTTCGGCGCCGCCGGAGATAATAGTTGATCCACTGGAGATTGAGGTGGATATGGTGACCGGCGAAGTCATCGAACGCACTGTCAACATCGCTAATGCAGGCGCGGCGACTTTGTTCTGGAACACCGAACTGGAAATCATCGGCGAGCCGGGCGATGACGCCAATGCGCGTGCGCTGCGCAGCGTTAATGACCATCGCCAGGTTTGGAATGCTCTGCCTGGTCTTCAGTTGCCTAACTCAGCCGACCAGGTTTGGAATGCCGGTTGGGCAGCGGTTCCTGAACGCGCAGTCCGTGTAATCCATAACCAAGGCCCGCAACGTGACCAACCCGAATCGAACTTCCTCTTGATTCAGGAGACTAATCCATGGGGCTTTAACCTTGAGACTATATTCAGCGGGTTCCAAGGTTTAAGTTACCGTCGTATCCAGACACCCAGCCAACTCGATAACCTCGACCTGCGCGACTATGATTGTATGTGGGTTGGGAATTACGAATCTGATGCTTGGAACACCCAATACAATCAGCGACGTGCTGTTGTCGATGAATGGGTTGACCGCGGCGGCGCTTATTATATGTGCACTGGAACTAACAACTGGGGTGTTGCGCCAACTCATCCGGGTAATCTGACCCGTATTGTGTATTATGCAATGCAGGGCGTTACCCAGTTAACGCGGGAAGAGAACTTCCTGTTCAATCTGATGAATTGGGACAGAGGCACAGTAATGAGCGGCAACTGGTTTAGTCATGCAGGTTACACTGAAGACGCCTTGAACCGAATCGAGAACACCGATGGCTATGAGGTTATGATTAGAGGCGCTGGCGAGCAGGATGGTGGCAATAATCTGCCTGTGGTCGTTATCTATTCCTATGGACAAGGCTGGTGCGTAGTTTCGGGAAGCACTGATGGTTTCTTGCACGCTGACCCCGGCACTTATATCTGGGGACAGACTGGGCAGGCATTGCTGTGGTATCTCGATTTTCTGGCGAATTATCATCGCTGGATATCTTGGGACCCGACTGAAGGCGAAGTCGGTCGCGGCGGGGATATCGATATGGTCGTTACGCTCAATGCGGATGGTCTAATCGAAGGCGACTATGAAGCCGACCTGCATATTCTCAACAACGACCCGGCAAACCGAGATGTGGTAGTTCATATTTTCGTCCATGTTACCGGCGCTCCGGCAATACTGACCACGCCTTTGGCGCATCCGCTGCCAAATGCTCCGGAAGCCATTGCGTTCCCGAACACCTATGTTGGCGTTCAAGCGCGTTTGCCGGTTATAATCGAGAATGTCGGCACCCGTGATCTCCACATTAACGAAGTTGCTGTTGAGAACGATGATGTGTTCGGGACAACTATTGAGGCTGATGTGGCTCTTGGTCCTGGTGAGGAACTTGAGGCGGCATTGATTTTCCGTCCAAACGACTTAGGCCGGTTCGACGGCGTAGTAACTTTGAACACCGATGCTGAGAATGTGGATGAAGGCATCGTGTGGTTCAATCTGACCGGTTTGGGCTGGAATCCGCCGGAAATCTTCACGGATCCCGACCGGGTTAGCGTTGTGATACCGGTTGGGGAAGAAGCGCATCGCACCTTAGTTGTTGGCAACGAAGCCGGCGCGCCGCGCGAAGACCTCGCCTTCCGGATTTATTCCGAAGAGCCTGAAGGCGCATTCGACGCCAATCGCCGCGGTCTGCGCAGCGTCAACAACGGTCCTGTCCGCGACCGCCGTAGCCAACCCGACGATATGAGCTACGAGTGGCGCGATCTTCTCGAAGATGACGGACCTGAATACGAATGGGTTGATATTCGCCAGTGGCAAGGCACGCGCGCCTTCAATATGGGCGACGACCAGAACAGCGGCGCGGTTCAATTGGGCTGGGAATTCCCATTCTGGAACCGTGTCTATCGGCAAGTATTTATGGACACCGACGGCTGGATGTCGTTCAGTTATGGCGGCAACAACATCGGGGTTGAGCCTAATACTTACCCGGTAGCCGTAGCCGCCGGCGCTTATCGTGAC
>VGIO01000251.1 GCA_016867855.1 Calditrichota bacterium | reverse complement strand
ACTAAACTCATCCCCGCGCACAATCGACGCTCTGATGAAACTCGAACTGCCGGCGGGGGTTGACATCGAGATAAAGACATGACAGGCTTACTCGGAATAAAGAAGGGTATGTCAGCCCTTTTCAGCGACGGCAGATACACGCCTGTAACCGTCCTGGAAGTCGGACCCTGCCCGGTGGTGCAGGTTAAGACGATAGAGAGGGACGGTTACGCCGCATTGCAACTCGGCTTCGGCGATAAGAAGCCTAAGCACGCCAACAAAGCCGAATTGGGTCGCGCAAAGAACGCTAATATCGCTCCGCAGCGCTTCCTTAAGGAATTCGACGGCTTCGCTGAAGAGCATAAGGCCGGGGATATTCTGAAGGCGGAACAGGTGTTCGCGGTCGGCGACAAGGTGGATGTGATTGCCCTGTCCAAAGGGCGCGGTTTCGCCGGCGTCATCAAGCGGCATAACTTCAGCCGCCCAAACCAGTCGCACGGAACGCACGAAATCTTTCGCGGGACAGGCTCCATCGGGCAGCACTCCTATCCGGCGCGCACCTGGCCCGGACAGAAAATGCCGGGCAGATTGGGCGGCAAGCAGATTACGACTAAGAACTTGAAGGTTTTGCAAATCGACGCAGAGAAGGGTCTGATGCTGATTAAGGGCGCTGTGCCGGGCGCGCCGGGCGGGCTGGTCACCGTGCGCAAATCTTTGACACAGGGATAGTTTTAATGATAGACGATACACAAATGGAAACTCCTGCTGCCGAACCGCGGCCATTGAAACTGCCGGTCAAGTGCATCGACGGCACGCCGACCGGCGATACTGTCGAACTTGACCCGCGTCTGTTCGGTCTAGAGCGCAACGACCATGTGCTGTATTTAGCGGTCAAAGCCGAACTCGCCAACAAGCGGCAAGGCACGCACGCGGTGAAGAACCGCGCGCTGGTCAGAGGCGGCGGACGCAAACCTTGGCGTCAAAAGGGCCGCGGCGCAGCCCGCGCCGGTTCGACCCGTTCGCCCATCTGGATTGGCGGCGGCGCTATTCACGGTCCCCAGCCGCATTATTACCTGCAAAAACTCCCTCTCAAAGTCAAACGTCTCGCACGGCGCATTGCCCTGTCAGTCAAAGCCCAAAGCGGTGTCATTGACTTAATCGAAGATTTCGATTACAACAAACCCCGGACGCGCAGCATCGCTGATATTCTTAAAGCCTTTGAAATCAAAGATATTTCCGCACTGTTAATGGTCGATGGCTATAAGCCTGCCATCGCCAAATCCGCGCGCAACATCCCGCGCGTCGAAGTCCGCGACGCCAGCCAAGCCTCGACTTACGACATCCTGCGCGCCAGACGGCTGCTTATCTGCCGCTCAGCGCTGAATAACCTGGTGGGAGGGCTGGCCAGTGAGTAGTAATTTGACCATTATTCGCAAGCCGTTGGTGACCGAAAAGGTTCACAAACTGCAGGAAAAATTAAATAAATATGTGTTCGAAGTTGACCCTGACGCCGGCAAGATCCAAATCAAGAGCGCGGTCGAGACCCGCTTTAAGGTGCATGTAACCTCAGTGCGCACCATCACCCTGCCGGGCAAGGTCAAGCGCCTCGGCCGTTTCAGCGGCCGCCGCCCGGATCGAAAGAAAGCCATTGTTACCTTGGCTAAAGACGAAAAGATCGAGTTGTTCGAAGGGGCGTGATGCCAACACTGACCATAACTTCCGACAAGCCGGTCGTAGTAATCCCTGTGAATGAATACGAAGATCTAATGGACCGGTTGGAAATCATCTCTGATACCCAATTGTTGCATGATTTGCGAGAGGCGCGTAAAGACTATGCAGAGGGGAAGACTATTAGTATGGAGCAATTACTAAGCGAGTTTTGAGTAAGAAGCGCTGAGAGCGCGTCTCTCCCGTGCCAACGGGAATCCAGAATAAGAGTTGAAAATGTTGACCGACTACATAAAAGCCGCGATGCGGCGGGCGAAGTATGAGATAATCGACGACCCTAATCCGTTCTACGGCGAGATACCCGAACTCCCCGGCGTCTGGGCTAATGCCGCCACGTTGGAAGCCTGCCGGGACGAACTCAAGGAGGTCGTCGAGGAGTGGATAATTTTAGGCTTAAAGTTTGGCGACCCGATTCCGGTTTTGGATGAAATCGATCTGAACTACAAGCCGGAGCCGATGCTTGCTGAAGCCTATTAGCCGCCGGGACTTGATTTATCGTCTTAAGCGTCTGGGATTTACTGGTCCATTCGCCGGAGGCCGTCACGATCAAATGCGTCGAGCAGATGAAGGATTCAGAATTCCTATTCCGAATCCGCATCGGGGTGATATATCAGTCGATTTGCTGAAAAAGATTCTGCGTCAAGCCGGAATATCGGATGCAGAGTGGGAGTCGGTGAAGTAGCAAATACGTCATTACTCGGAAAATAGATGCACTTTCTCCCCCCGCTTGCGGGGGTATGAAGGGGAGTGTATTTTTATCTTAAGTTACACCGCGCAGCTGGATAAAATTTCCAGTGAAAGCGGGAATCTAGTGGTCAGTCCCAGAATTAAATAGTTTATAGTTCACGGCCTCAGTGTGCGTATGTTTCTTTTATAAACACGCTGAAGCGGTGAACTCTGAACGATACATATTTACAGGTAATTCTGGGACTGAACACTAGAATAAAAGTCCGGAGTAAAAATGTCCACTAAAGTTGCTGATATGACCATCGAGGAGTTGACCGCGGTCATCCGCCGCGTCATCCGCGAAGAACTCGAAGAGGAAGAACTGCGCGAAGAGTTTGCGCTTGAACTGGAACAGCGCGCCGCTTCGTCGAACCTGGTAGAACACACTGATATGTGGGATAGGCTTGGCGTTCCGACTAAAGTATGAGGAGCGGTTTTATAAGGATGCCAAAGGTCTGCCCAAAGAAACCTTGGTTCGAATAAAGAACCGACTTGAGGTTATGACAGAAATGGCTGACCGGTTTGCGCATAATCGACTCAAAGGTGCACGGTTCGCAGGTATGTATCGGTTAAGAATTGGCGACTATAGGTTATTTTACAGAATAGATTGGCGGGATGAGACGATTATTGTCTTGACTATCAAACACCGGCGGGAAGCGTATCGTTGAAGAATACGCGCTCAAGGTGTGTCATTTCTATTAAACGAACCACAAGCGCGCCATTCCCGTGCCAACGGGAATCCAGAATAAGAGT
>VGIO01000250.1 GCA_016867855.1 Calditrichota bacterium | reverse complement strand
GAAGCGATGGATATTGCAGGACGAACCATAGGCTGGATTGCGAACAGCAACTACATTGCCGGTGTGTATCGGCTCAACTGGAATGCATCAAATAATCCCGCCGGCGTCTATTTCATCCGCGGCCATTTCACCGGTCAAACCTTGACCAATAAAGTTCTTTTAATAAAGTAATCCACACCTGTCCAAAATAGGATTCCACAAATTATTTTGGACAGCGTTAATTGCGATGCTGGCGTTAAAGTTCCTGCAATTGAAATCCAAACTGGCGTGGTCGTTGTCAATTTAGCAGCGATGCTGCGCTGGAACTTATTCACTTATCGGGATTTATGGATTTGGCTGGACGAGCCATTTGATACTCCGCCGCTGATGTCATCATTTCCGCAGTTAGTTTTATCTTGGACAGCAAATGATGACTAAAGTCCAACCACATTTTGAATATAGGTAAAAGCCTGTCCTAAATCCTTAATTATCAAAGAACGATTGAGTGTCCAAAATTTATTTTGGACAGCAGTGATATTAAATGTAAATATTTTCTGAAAAATATTTTCATTATTTGAAGATAAATGTTATTTCTGAGATACTATTCAAACAGTCCAAAAAACAGAAAATCCCCGCCTGGAAGGGATTTTCGTATCCGCTTTGTTTTCCTATCCGAGCGCCGCGACGGCTTTGCTTGCGATCACCGCAAAGGCTTGCGGGTCGCGCACGGCAAGGTCGGCGAGGACTTTGCGGTCGAGTTCGATGTGCGCTAACTGCAAGC
The DNA here is from genome assembly GCA_016867855.1 of Calditrichota bacterium. Classification (GTDB taxonomy): domain Bacteria; phylum Electryoneota; class AABM5-125-24; order Hatepunaeales; family Hatepunaeaceae; genus VGIO01. The sequence continues at coordinate 2,486 of VGIO01000250.1, read as the reverse complement.
CGTGGATGAACTTAGAATAACTTATTCCGTTCATCCGGCAGGCGGCGTTGATGCGTGTAATCCACAGACGGCGAAAGTCGCCGGCGCGGTCCTTGCGATGGGTGTAGTTATATTGCAGTGCGCGGCGGACGGCGGCGCGCATCGTGCGCAACAGGCGGCTGCGAGCGCCATAGTAACCCCGCGCGGCTAAACGGATTTTATTCCGGCGCGCGTGTGAGGCAGCGTGATTGATTGAACGAGGCATATTTTAAAATGATGATGATGATGATGATGATGATGAGCGCTTTTGTCTATTACATCATTGGCATAGCATTAGCTTTAGACGTTTTTCGATAAAAGCGATTAAACTGAGATTTGCATCCGGATGCGCTTGGCATCGACGGACGCGACCATTCCGCTCTTGCGCAGACGTCGCTTCTGTTCGCGCGTCTTGCAAGTAAAGTTATGACCGGCGTAAGCCTTTTCGCGCTTGATTTTGCCGGTCGTGGTTACCCGGAAACGCTTGGCAGCGCCTCGGTTGGATTTCATTTTAGGCATTATTTTTAGATTTTTATGGATTGTATAGTCTATATGGACAGTATGGATAATTATTTCTTCTTCACTAACAGCATCGAATAGGTGTTACCTTCGATGCGGGGGCCGTCTTCGATTTTGGCTATATCCGCCAATTCAGCCGCCATCCTGCGCAGGACTTCCTCGGCGAGTTCTTTGCGGGTCATCATCCGGCCGAGAAGCATCAGTGTGGCTTTTACCCGGTCGCCTTCTAATATAAACCGCCGCGCCGCGCTGATCTTCGTCTGAAAATCGTGGTCGTCGATGTTGGACGACAGCCGAACCTTTTTGACTTCAATAGTATGCTGCTTTTTACGGCTGTCTTTCTCTTTTTTAGTCAGTTCGTAGCGATATTTGCCGTAGTCGATGATTTTACAGACCGGCGGATTGGCTTGCGGCGCAATCTCGACTAAATCCAGTTCAGCGTCTTCGGCTTGCTGCATAGCGTCGCGCAGTTTGACGATGCCGACCTGCCGGCCGTCTTGTCCGATGAGCCGGACTTGAGGCGCATTGATTTCCTCATTAAGGCGCGGATTTTTGGAGAAATCCCGCGGCGCGCGAGTCTGGGGATTATTTATGGCTCACCCCAAATGAACTGACAAGCGGGGCGAAATTGATAGCGAAAAAGTTGACGGGCAACTCCTTTAATGATGATGATGATGATAATGAATGACAATGACAATGACAAGAGTCTGAGTGAACGGTTTTAGCGTGAATAGTTTGAGTTCACAGCTTTAGCGTGATATTCGTCCGCTAGGGCGGGCGTCCCTGCCCGCCACGTTGACGGGCAACTCCTTTAATGATGATGATGATGATAATGAATGACAATGACAAGAGTCTGAGTGAACGGTTTTAGCGTGAAAAGTTTGAGTTCACAGCTTTAGCGTGATATTCGTCCGCTAGGGCGGGCGTCCCTGCCCGCCACCTTGAACGCTGTCAACCCTCTGCGGTTGACAGCGAACATTGAGCCGCTGCCGACTATGGCGAGTCGGCAGCGGGCATTTAGATGTCGGCGGGTAGAGACGCCCGCCCTACCCGATTTCCTGCTTCATCCGCTCAATAAGCGCTTCGACGCTGAATACGCCTAAATCGCCCTGTCCTTTGCGGCGCAAGGATACAGCGCCGGCTTCCGCCTCCCGCGCGCCAAGGATGAGCATATAAGGGATCTTCTCTAATTCGGCATCACGGATTTTCTTGCCGATTTTCTCGGCTCGATAATCCACCTGAACTCGGATATCAGCCTCTAATAAGCGCTCCTCTAACTTCCGTGCAGCCTCGCGCTGTCCGTCGCTAATAGGCAGAACTGCCGCCTGAACCGGCGCCAGCCAGAGCGGGAAGTCCCCTCCATAATGCTCAATCAACAGACCGATAAACCGCTCTATCGCGCCTAATATGGCGCGGTGCAACATCACCGGCTGGTGCGGCTGATTATCTGCGCCGATATATTCGAGGTTGAAGCGCTGCGGGAAATTGAAGTCAACTTGAATAGTCGAGCATTGCCAGGTCCGCCCCAGGCTGTCGGTTACATGGAAGTCGATTTTAGGTCCATAGAACGCGCCTTCGCCCTCGTTCACCTGATAGGCTCGGCCAGCCTTTTTCAACGCGGCTTCCAGCGCGGCTTCGGCTTTATCCCACATCTCATCTGCGCCGATGCGGTCGAGCGGTCGGGTGGAAAGTTCCACTACAAAATCGGTCATATTGAAATGACCGTATATCTCAAAGACCAAATCGATCATCTTCACCACTTCATCGACCAACTGCTCCGGAGTGCAGAATATATGCGCGTCGTCCTGTGTAATATGCCGCACCCGGAATAAGCCGTGCAATGTGCCGGACTTTTCGTAGCGGTGCACAATGCCCATCTCCGCCCAGCGCTGCGGCAGGTCGCGGTAACTCCACTGCCGCTCCTGGAACATCACCACCGCGCCGGGGCA
>VGIO01000249.1 GCA_016867855.1 Calditrichota bacterium | reverse complement strand
CGAAGCCGCCCAGCCGCCCAATCCCAAAGGCGGTATGGTCGCCGTAATGGGTCTGGCTTTGGAAGATTTGGAATCCATCGCGGCTGAAATCGGCCGGGATAAAATCGCGGTCGCCAATCTGAACAGCCCGGGGCAGGTCATAGTTTCGGGCGAGGCGGAAGCCATTTTTCAGGCGGTTCAACGCGCCCAAGCCGCCGGCGCCAAGCGCTGCATTCCGCTCAATGTCTCAGGTGCCTGGCACAGCCCACTGATGCTTCCGGCACAGCAAAAAATGGCGGAACTAATCGGAAAATTAATCACGGCTGAAAATACGACCGTGCATTCAACGCCGGTAGTCGCGGCTAATGCTACCGGCGGCCTTGTGCGCAGTGTCCAAGAACTGCGAGATACCCTAATTCGACAAATAACATCACCGGTGCGCTGGATGGAGTGCATCGACCGGCTGCTTAAGATAACCACCAGCGAAGCGCCGCCGCTCTTTCTTGAAGTAGGACCCGGTAAAGTGCTTAAGGGACTCTTGAAAAACATCGACCGCTATCTCGAAGTTATGAATGTCGAAGATATGACGGGCCTCGAAGATGTCTATGCCAGGTTAAGAGTATAAATGGTCAGCGTGTCAATATAGACTAAGGAGTTGGAATATTTCAACTGCACATTAAATTCTTAAAAAAGTTTGTATAAAAGTTTCACAAGCATTATATTATAGATACAGATTCAAATCATTTTACGGTCTAAAATAAAGGAACACATATTGGATAAATCATTCAACGCGTTTGCGATGGCGCAGGCGCAGTTCGATAAATGCGCCGACATCATCGGCTTGGATGCTGCGACTCGGGAACTGTTGCGCTACCCGATGCGCGAGTATTCGTTCGCCATTCCCGTGAAAATGGACGACGGTCATTTTCAGGTATTTCGCGGTTTTCGCGTGCAGCACAACGACGCCCGCGGTCCAGGCAAAGGCGGCATCCGTTTTCATCCGCTCGAAACTATCGACACAGTGCGGGCGTTGTCGATGTGGATGACCTGGAAGTGCGCGGTAGTTGACATTCCGCTCGGCGGCAGCAAGGGCGGCGTCGTCTGCGACCCGCACAACCTCAGCCACGGCGAGCAGGAGCGCATCTGCCGCGGCTGGGTGCGGACGCTGGCGCGCGACATCGGCCCGTTGCGCGACGTGCCAGCGCCGGACGTGATGACTAACGCGCAGCATATGTTGTGGATGCTCGATGAATATGAAGCCATCCATGGCGCAAAGTATCCGGGACTCATCACCGGCAAACCGGTCGGGATGGGCGGCTCGCTCGGACGCACCGAAGCCACTGGCTACGGCGTGGTCTATACGCTGCGTGAAGCCTTGAGGCTGCTGGGCATTCCGGTCGATAAGACGGTCGCCAGCGTGCAGGGCTTCGGCAATGTAGCGCAATATGCCATCCGGCTGTATCAGCAATACGGTGGCAAGGTCATTTGCGTCGCCTGCTGGGACCAGTATGACCAAGCGGCTTACACTTATCGCAAAATGGACGGCGTCGATGTCGATGAACTGCTGTCTATCACTGATAAATTCGGCGGCATCGACAAGAAGCAGGCGCCCGGATTAGGTTATGAAATTCTGCCCGGCGGCGACTGGCTGCATCAGGAGGTCGATGTCCTTATCCCGGCGGCGCTGGAAAATCAATTGACCGCTGAAAATATAAAGAAGATGTCCAAACGCGTCAAGGTCATCGCCGAAGGCGCCAACGGACCGACTACGCCGGAAGCGGACAAGGTCATCGCTGAGCGCGGCGTCTATTTAATCCCCGATTTCCTAGCCAACGCCGGCGGCGTAACCTGCAGTTATTTCGAACAGGTTCAGTGCAATTTGAATTACTATTGGGAAAAAGATGAAGTTCTGCATAAACTCGACCAGAAAATGACTTCGGCTTTCCTCTCGGTCGCCGAATTAGCCAAAGCGCGCCGACTCTATATGCGCGATGCGGCTTATGTCATTGCGGTCAACCGCGTAGCGCAAGCCTGCAAGGACCGCGGCTGGGTCTAATAACATCGCAACTGAATAATAATTATGGCGTTAAGATATCTTAACGCCATAATTTTATAAGTGGACCGAATGGGTCAAATGGTTAAGTGGACTGAATGGTCAAGAATAAATCTGTTTATGTGGATATTCACTTGAGTAAGGTATACACAATATATTGTGGTATATAGGTATGCACTTGATTCAGGTTAAGGTTTTTATTAAATTGGGATATGGACTTATATCCCAAAACACTTTCAGAATTCGAAAATCGGTTTTCTTCCGAGAAGGAATGCCGAGATTATCTCTTCGAACTGCGCTGGTCCAACGGATTCATCTGTCCACATTGTGGATTTAACAAATCCTGGCCCATCGACGATGTTCTTTTTCAATGTGCCCAATGTAATCATCAGATTTCGGTCATCGCCGGAACAATCTTTCACGGCACTCATAAGCCCTTGACTCTCTGGTTTCGCACTATATGGTGGCTTACAGGGCAAAAAAACGGCGCGAGTGCGTTAGGACTTAAAAGAATACTGGGACTTGGCAGTTATAAAACCGCCTGGCTTTGGCTGCATAAGCTCAGGCGAGCAATGGTTACACCAGGTCGCGATCGCCTTTCGGGAATAATCGAAGTCGATGAAAGCTATATCGGCGGCGAAAAATCGGGAAAGCGCGGTCGTGGCGCCGCCGGGAAAGCCATAGTCGTTATAGCCGCAGAGATTAACGACGACCGCATCGGAAGAATACGACTCACCCGTGTAGAAAACGCATCTGCGTCCAATTTAGAGAATGCCGTCAAAGAAAGCGTTTGTCCAGGAAGCACCATCCGAACTGATGATTGGAATGGATATAATCGATTGGAGACTATCGGCTACATCCTGGATACTGTTAAAAAACAATCAGTTCAACAGAAGAATCTCCTGCCTTCTTGTCATATGGTGGCTTCACTGTTGAAACGTTGGCTCTTGGGAACGCATCAAGGAGCTGTCAGTCACGAACACCTTGACTATTACTTAGATGAATTCACTTTCAGGTTCAATAGGCGGAAATCAAGCCATCGTGGAATGTTATTTTATCGCCTTCTGCAGAATGCAGTCAAGGTTGAATCCGTCACATACAAAGAGATGACAAAGAACGTTAGAGGCCAAAAACCTCGACACCACAATATATAGTATATACCTTACTCAAGTGAATATCCACATTACGTTATTTAGTGTGTTATGAAGAGAACCTATAT
>VGIO01000248.1 GCA_016867855.1 Calditrichota bacterium | reverse complement strand
TGGGCGATTAGTTGCCCGGCTGGATCTCGCTGCGGACCGCCGACCGAGCGCATTCCTCGTTCGCCGCTGTCGCGCTGGCCCGGCTCCCGAATAATTTCGACATCGGTATCCCAGCGCAGCAAGGCGTCGCCGGTGTTGGAGATGTTTATAACGATTTCAGCGATATCACCCGTGCGCAGGTCTTCTTCGATGCCCTGCGGGTCGATTTCGATGGTCGGCGGCGCCGAAGTGCGGCCAACGACCGCGATATCGACTTCTGCCTCGTCTTCATCGTTGCTGACAATCGTCATCGTCCCCTCGTGCAAGCCGTCTTCTTGTGCGTCCAAGATAAATTGAACGACTTGATTGCCTCTAGCGGCAACCTCAAATTGCGACGGCTCGGCCGAGAAGAACTCGTTATCGCAGGTAATCGACTCTACAACCAGCGGGGCTGTCCCCTCGTTCGCAACAGTCACCGGAATGCGATACGGTCCGCCGGTGAAGAGGTCTTGGTAGCGCTGGTTCCAGTCGATATTTCGCGGGAAGCCGACATTCTGCGCCCAGGTGACAGCGATGTCCGGCGCGCCGATGACATTGAGCAGGACATTCACATCGACCTGCGGGTCGTCCGGGTCGTTGGATAGGAACGACAGCACGGCTTCATATTCGCCCTCGATTAAACCGGCGGCATTGAGCGTAACAATGATGTCCATATCCGCGCCGGACTCCAATTCGCCCTCTTCCGGATCCCACATCAGCCAATACATCTCCGTAACGCCGTCGTCGTAGCAATAGACCGTCTGCGAAGCGTGTTCGGACACCCACAAATTATGCCCGTCGTGAGCAATCAAGCCATATTCATTGGCGTTGCGGGTAGCAAAACTGGCCACCGCCGCATTGCCCACGAACCGCCAGTTGTCGGTGTCGATGTTGATCTGCCAAGCCCGGCCATTGGTATTAACCCACAACTCGCCATCCGGATGTTTGTCCACAAACTCTATCGAGCGGAACAAAGCATTATTGGTGAATGGGTCAACATTGCCCACTTGCGCCAGACGCTGCCCCTGAAGGTTGAATACATTCAAGTTGTGCGGGCTGCCCGGGCCTTCGCACGCCAGGATGACCTCATTTTCAGCGCTGAACGCCACGCCGTTGATGCCGGTGTGGTTCTGCAGGTTCAATTCGCCAAGCGCCCGTCCATCAGTATCAAAGCGCGGCAAGCGCGGATTCCAAAGAAACATCACATAGATGACATTATTGTAGTAAGCCAGGTCCATCGGATTGATGGCGCCGACGGCAAACTGACGAACGCGCCGGTAGTTGTCGTTGAAATTGTAAGCGTAGAGGTTGTATGGCGAACTGTATTGCTGCACCCAGAGCCATTCGTGGTCGGGGTCCCAGCAGCCGTTCTTATACTGATTAGCCGGCACATCGTGGTTGAATTGCGTGATGAGGTCGCCTAAATTGTCGCGCCGCGGTCCGCCGACCGAGCGCATTCCACGTTCGCCGCTGTCGCGCTGGCCCGGTTCGCGGATGATTTCGCCTTCGATTTCGAAGCGCAGCGGCGCATCGCCATCGTTGCTGACATTGATGACATGCTCAGCGACTTCTCCCGTGCGCAACTCATCCTCGATGCCTTGCGTATCAAGCACAATGGCTGGCGGCAGATGACATTCGGCATGCATTCGGACGACATACTCGGCTTCGTCTGGGTCGTCCGAGAAGATGGTCAGGCCGGCTTCATAGTTGTCCGGTCTGTCAGCCGGGGCTTCGAAGGTGATCGTTACGACCTGGTCGTCGCCGGGACCCAGCACAAACTCACCGGGATTAACCGTGAAGTATTCGTGTCCAGGTTCAATCCCTTCGACTACTAAGTCCGCGGTGCCTTCGTTAGAGACGGTAATAGTCATCGGATATGGACCGCCGGAGAAGAAGTCGGCATAACGGCGGTTCCAGTCCAGAACAGCCCTGTCGTCTTCGGTATAGCCCCAAGCCGCCGGCCATTCGACTGCGATATCCGGCGCGCCGGTAACATGCAGCAGCACATTGACGGCGACATCCTGATTAGCCGGGTCGTTAGTGATGAAGTGCAAATCGGCTTCGTAATCGCCTTCGATAAGACCTTCGGCATTGAGAGTTACAATGACATCCACATCACTGCCGGATTCGATGCGGCCCTCGGTCGGCTCGTTGGAAATCCACTTCGCACCGCTCATCTCTGTCAGATAGTAGAGAATCTCAGCGCTGATGGAACCCCACATACCTTGCTGCCAGAAGTTGAACCAGCAATGTCCGACCGGATGCCCGACCGTTAGAACAGCGCCGCGCCCGAAGCCGTAAGCCACTGCGCCGGGATTCTGCGTGTTCTGCTGATAGGCTATCACCTGGTACCACTCAAGCGTCCCGTCGTTTAGTTTGTTGACGAATTGCTGCAGTTGATAACCGGAGTGCAGCCAAGCGCTGCCCTCAATCACTTCGCCGCGCAGCCAGAAGTTCGGCTGCGCCTCGCGGCAAATAGCGGCGAATAAACTATAGTCCTGGTCCTGCGGATTAGGACTCACCGCTAACACGCCATTGGAAGCGCTCTGCGCTAAGTTATTGACGATGTCGCCCGGGCTGCGCACCCGGCTGTTCGGGTCGGCGGTTTCATAGTAAGCCGCGCCGCCGCCGTCAACATACTCTTCAAAGCGCGCGAAGTTGTTGGCGTATTCCTGCGTCCACATATTATCGCGTCCGGCAACGCAGATGGCGTCGTAATCTTCAAATTCGACGCGGTTCCAGTCGGCGGCGGCGCGATAGGAAATATAGTTTTGGTTGGTCAGCCGGCCGTTGCTGCGCTGGCGCATTCCATCGTCGAGCCAGCCCCAGACACTGGTGGTCTGGAAGCAGGCGAACATCATACCATCGAGGTCCACCGGGTCGCGCCGCGGGCCGTTGCGAACGCTGCGCAAACCGCGCGCGCCGGCGTCATTGCCCGGCTCGGATACAATTTCGATTTCAGTTTCAAAGGTGAGCAACGCATCGCCGTCATTAGCGATATTCAGCGCGTGCTCTGATAATCCGCCTGTGAAGAGGTCGTCCTCGATAGCGCCCGGATCGATGCTGATGCGCGGCGGCAGGAAGGCGCGGGCGTGAAGCGCAATCTGGTATTCTTCCTCGTCCGGATCGTTAGAGAAGATGGTCAAGGTCGGATTATAATCGCCCGGGTCGTCGGCGGGGGCGTTGAAGGTCACCGTTACCACTCGATTTTGACGCGGATCCAGCACAAATTCCACTGGATTAGCGCTGAAGTAATCGTGCCCCGTCTCAATACCTTCGACGACCAACTCAGCCGTGCCTTCGTTGCT
>VGIO01000247.1 GCA_016867855.1 Calditrichota bacterium | reverse complement strand
CAAACGGGAGAAGAGTTAGGAAGGAGTAAGGGAGAAATTTAGTAAGTTGGAAAGTTGTTTGTGGGGTTAATGCAAATTCTTTCTATCTTTCTACTAATGGGTGCAGAAAAGAGTTGCTCTTAAAGACACAATTTAGGGCGATGACAAGCATCGCCCGTTCGGGTGAACCCTGTTTCGCCCCGAATAGTCACTATATTCTGTTCCCATTTATACCTTATTTATACCGCATAGTGCTTCGCCTTCGGATGATGAAAAACTACCGCCGACACCGCGCTTTCCGGCTGCATCATATAACTTTCGGTGAGTTCGACGCCGATTTGCTCAGGCTGAAGCAATTCGAATAGCGGCTTCTGGTCTTCTATTTGCGGGCAGGCTGGATAGCCAAACGAGAGCCGGGCGCCGCGGTATTTGGCGTGCAGGATTTGCGGGACGGTCAATTCGGGCGGGTCAGCAAAGCCCCATTCGGCGCGGATGCGTTTGTGCAGCCATTCGGCGGCGGCTTCAGCGATTTCCAAGGCGACAGCCTGCAAGATATGCGAGGCTAACAACCTGCCTTCTTGCCTCAGCGATGCCGCTTTTCGACCGGTATCCAATCCCGATGCGACCACAAACAGGCATACATTGTCGCCGCCAAGTTCCGGCGGTCGCAGCCAATCGACTGCTGAAATTTCACCGCGAGCCTGCTGACGGGGAAATGAAAATCTTACCTCTTTAATATGACTTGCGTCATTATGCCTAATGATAATACTTTCACCATCAGGATGCGCCTCAAACCACCGGTAAATCGCCTTCGGCGCGATTATCCCCTCGCCGACAGCCTCCTCTATAACGGCATTCACTTCACAGCGCAATTTATTCATTTTTCCATCTGCCGCATCATTGAGCCGTTTCATTATATTTTTAGTCCCCAAATGCCTGCCGTAAAGCATCGACTCATTTACATACGGTAAAACCTTATCGACCCCAATCTCCCTCAGGATATGCGCATCATAATCCGGCGGCTCGGGAACATCTGTGGCAATCCACTTAGCGTGAGGTGATGCTGATGCTGATGCTGATGCTGATGCTGATGGTGATGGTGATGGTGATGGTGATGATGGGATCGCTTTTTCTAGAATTTGATTTGCTAGAGCCAGACCTTTCATCGCCTCAGCGGCATAGAACACCCTTCCATTGTAAACCGGCGCAATGTGAGCAGAAGTGAACTTTTCGGACAGAGCCGCGCCTCCGACTAATAGAGGAACATTAATTTCTGCCGTTTTCAGATCTTCCGCCGTCGCTGCCATTTGATGCGCGCTGCGCACTAATAGTCCCGATAGCCCGATGATATCGGGCTGATGCCGGTGAAATTCCTCAATGAGTTTTTCCGGAGCGACTTTGATGCCCAGATTAATCACTTCAAAGCCGTTGTTCGACAGAATCATATCCACCAGATTCTTGCCGATATCGTGAACATCGCCTTTGACCGTGGCTAACAGCACCTTGCCCTTAACGGCGGTGGATTCGGTTGGGGGCATAAATTGGCGCAAATAGTCAACGGCGGCTTTCATAACTTCGGCGGATTCGAGGACTTCAGCGATTATCAGGCGGTTTTCAGCGAATAGTCGGCCGACTTCATCCATTCCGCGCAGCAGGGGACCGTTGATAATCTCTAGAGGTTTATTTCTCTTGAGGAGTTCTCGCAAGTTATGCTGTAGATTTGTCCGGCGGGCTTCGACGATGGCGCGTGAAATCTGCTCCTCAATAGGCAAATGCTCCCATTCTTCGGTATCGTTCTCTACTTTGCACGTGCGGTAGAAGGCGTTGAAGTCGGCGATGGCTTGGCTCGAGCCGGTCAGCAGCAAGCGGGCGGCGAGTTCGATTTCGTGCGGCGGTATAGTTGGATAGCGCCGCAAGCCTTGGGTGTTGACGATGGCATAATCCAAACCGGCTTTGGAAGCCATATAAAGGAATACGGAGTTGAGAGTTTCCCGCCCGGCGGGCGGCAAACCGAAAGAGACATTAGAGATGCCCAGCAGGGTCGGGCAATGCGGATAGCGCTCTTTGAGATGCCGGATGCCGTCGATAGTGGCTTGCGCGGCGCCGAGATAAGCGGGGTCGCCGCTGCCAGCCGGGAAGGTCAACGGGTCGAAAATGATGTCCGTATCGGAAATAGAGAGTTCATCTTTTAGAATGCGGTATATTTTCCCAGCGACATTCAGTTTACGCGTTAGAGTAATCGCCATTCCCTGCACGGGGTCGTCGTCGATGAGGCCGCAAACTAAGGCGGCGCCGTATCTCTTTGCCAGTTTGGCGATTTGTATCAGGCGCAAGCCGCCGTCTTCTAAATTGACCGAGTTTATAGCCGGTTTGCCGACTATATTTTTAAGCGCGGCTTCGACGACGGCGATGTCGGTGGTATCGATGAATAGCGGCAAGTGCACTTTACGTAATAAAGATTTAAGAACATTCAGAAAGTCGCTCAATTCATCGCGGTCGGGACTGGAGCAGCAGAGGTCGAGCGCCATCGCGCCTTTCTGCTGTTGTTGGCGTCCGATATCGGCGGCTTCGCTAAATTTGCCTTCTTCGATGAGACGCTTGAATTGGCGGCTGCCGATGGCATTAGTTCGCTCGCCGATAAAGACCGGTCGGTTGTCGGCAGTTAGGACCAAGGCTTCATTACCGGCAAGGGCAGGGCAAGGCTGTATAGAATGTAAGGGACGCGGCTGGACGTTCTGGACGGCTCTGCCCAGGATACGGATATGCTGCGGCGTTGTTCCGCAGCAGCCGCCGGCGATGTTGAGCCAGCCTTCGCGGGCGAAGCGTCCAACAACCGTCGCGAAGGCGTCCGGACTTTCAGCGTAATGTCCGTTCTCGTCGGGCAGACCGGCGTTTGCCCAGACCGACACAGGGAAGCGCGAAATAGCCGCCAGGGCGCGCAAGTGGTCGGTCATTGCTTCGGGACCGGTCGCGCAGTTGAGACCTAAGAACGCCAAGCCAAAGCCGCTGATGGTATGATAGAGCGCTTCGATGTCCTGCCCGGCGAGCATTGTGCTGGAAGTTTCGATGGTAGCCGACAGTCCGACGGGAATATCGCAATCCAAGTCGGCTTGGGCGCGTTGAATGCCAAGCAGCGAGGCTTTGACATTGAGCGTATCCTGCTGTGTTTCAAGAACTAATAAGTCAACGCCGCCTTCCAATAATCCCGCTGCATATTGATAATAAGCCTCTTCAACTTCATCGAAGGTAATGCCGCCGGTGATGGTGATGGACTTTGTGCCGGGTCCCAGCGACCCCATTATGAATTTTGGATTTTGGATTTTGGATTTTTGATTTTTTAATTTGGAATTTGG
>VGIO01000246.1 GCA_016867855.1 Calditrichota bacterium | reverse complement strand
TAAGTATATTCAGACACAAAGTTGCAATCAATCAGATAATAAATGAAGTAATTGCAAAAGTCTTTTTAATTGATCCCGGCTTTCCAGATATCTGAAAATTTGAGATGATGCGCTGTCAATCCGCTGCGATTGACCGCCGAAATACGGCATTCACGGACTGACAACTGAAAAACAACGACATAAGTTGTCGTGTATAAAATACCTTTACAATTACCTCTAGATTTACAACTTTTACTTTATGAATTTTTCAACTTATAACTTTCAACTTTCAACTTTTAAACTGGATTCCCGCTTACGCGGGAAAGACGCTATTAAGGAATTAAATGAAACGAACATATCAACCTTCGAATCGCAAGCGTCGGAATACGCACGGTTTTCGTGAGCGTATGTCCGACCGCAATGGACGCAAAGTTTTGGCGCGCCGACGCGCCAAGGGGCGACGCCGCTTGACGGTCAGCGATGCAATGCGCCACTACTAAACGCTTACCGCGTTGGCAACGGCTCAAAGATCAGCGCGACTTTAATTTTGTCCGCAGCCGCGGCTTGCTCTTCCGTGGGCGGACGATGCGGTTTTTTTTTTGAACCGCGCCGAATTGAAATTCGGCGTCCACATCGCGCGCACGGCTGGCACAGCCGTGCTGCGCAACCGGATTAAAAGGATTATGCGCGAAACATTCAGACTTAATCGGGAGCAATTTCCAGCAACCGGAATAATGCTTTTCCTCGTTAACGATATCCACGACGCAACAGCTGTTCGTAATGAAATGCTGCAATTGAGCGCGGCTTGTTCGTTTAAACTTGCATTATCCAAGCAGTCTATAGAATTTTTTAATGGGGTCAGTTTATAATAGTATTTTAAAGGGCGATGACAAGCATCGCCCGTACGGGCGATGCTTGTTATCGCCCATAATTCAATTAAAAAAATCACTTTAATATCGCCCCTTAATATTAATGTCAAATCGGAGTCAATCTGAACCCGGTGGTTAAATTGCTAGTTATACTGATCCGCGGCTACCAACAGTTTATCAGCCCGTTTTTAGGCCCGCGCTGCCGCTTCTATCCATCTTGCTCGCACTATGCGCTCGACGCCCTGCAAAACCACGGTTTGCTGCGCGGCGGGGGACTGGCAGTTTGGCGTTTGCTGCGCTGCGGACCGTGGACCTCTGGTGGCTTTGACCCTGTGCCTGAACAGCGCGCCATTTCTATGCTTAAAAGAATAATTCATACTGATACTAATACTTAACACTCATAATAATAATAACATATAGATGTTCCTACCGTTACTTAAAGCAAATCACGGAAGCGCTTAGATGGATAAACGATTCATTATCGCCTTGATATTGATCGGGTTAATCCTTTATTTTTATAATGATTACATTCGCTGGATTTCACCTCCGCCAGCGCCGGTCGATTCTACTGAAGCCTCATTAGACACTCTCAAAGCCGCCAAAGCGACACCACTGCGCGCTGTCGAGCCTTCGCTGTCGCCTGCCGCAGGGATTGCCCCGATGCTTGCCGAGTTCCCAATACAGACGGAAGACTCAGCCTGGCAGGAAAAGCGCATTGTGGTGGAAACCGAACGCTACCGCATCGTTCTTACGACGGCCGGCGCACAATTTGCCTCATTGAAACTGAAGCCTATCGGCCGCTATCTCAAAGAAGCCATCGAACTAATTCCGGCTGTCCAAGGCGCCCGCCCGGGCTATAGATTTTGGACTAATGACGGTTTAGTCGAGACCTCCGCGCTGAAATTTAGATTGGAAGATGAATTTTCAACGAATGATACTCTCATTCAGATTCCAAGTGGCGAGCAGGAAACTTTTACTTTTTATCATCCTTTCGATTCGCTTCATAGTTTGCGATTAATCTATACTTTCAATGGCGACGACTATGTGTTCACTTCAGCCCTCGAAGGTGTGAATATGCACGGAATTTGGGTGAGGGAATACATCGAAGCGCTCTGGACGGGCGGATTGTCATACACTGAAGCCGACTCAGCGCAGGACGAATACTATTCGAAAGCCTATGCCTATTTTGCCGGCGATGTTTTAGAAGACCAAGACATTAAATCTGAATATAAACTCAACGGTCCGGCGACCGGCAAGACACGCTGGGGAGCGGTGCGCACGAAATACTTCATCGCCGCGCTGCTACCCGACCAAGCCGAAGGAATAGGCGCGTGGATGGAGAGTCGCTTCGATTCGCTGCACATAGGCAAGGTCAAGCCCAACCGGCTGGGCGTGGGCTTACGGCTGCCGATAGCCGATGACAACTCCATCACACCGCTGCGGATTTTCACCGGCCCCTTAGACAACGAACTCTTGCGGGAAGTTGACCCTACGCTCACTAAAACAATGAACTGGGGTTGGGCTGTCATCGCGCCGATTTCCAAAGCCATCTTGTGGGGTTTGAAGCAATTTTACGCTTTGCTGCCTAATTACGGCATTGCGGTCATCATCTTCTCGATAGTCATAAAATTAATTACCTGGCCTCTGACACAGGCTTCGTCGCGTTCGATGGCGGCGATGCAGCGTATCCAGCCCAAAATGCAATCGCTGCGCGAAAAATATAAGAATGACCAGCAACGTTTGAATAAAGAAGTGATGAAATTATATAAAGAAGAGAAGATCAATCCGGCCGGCGGCTGCCTGCCGCTCCTGCTGCAATTGCCGATTTGGTTTGCATTGTTTAATATCTTGCGCACGACGATTGAGTTTCGCCAGGCGCCGTTCGTCTGGTGGATCGACGACCTGTCTATGCCGGATGTGCTGTTCCGACTGCCGTTCAGCATTCCTTTCTATGGTGATTTTGTCGCTTTACTCCCCATTCTGATGGCCGTCTCAACTTACTTCCAATCCAAAATGACGATGACCGACCCCAATCAAAAGATGCTGCTCTATATGATGCCGATAATGATGCTTGTGATGTTCAACAACTTTCCTTCGGGACTTACCTTATATTATACATTGTTCAATGTCTGGTCGATTTTACAATATAAAGTCGTGCCACCGCCAAAGCCGGCGGCAACGAAAATGAAATGACCTCCCCTGAGATTAACATCTCTGATGAATCCCGGCTTCCCTGAAGCAGGGATTCTAACGCAAGGGCAGAAACTCTCTTTAATATATTTCTTGTCGAACGAGCCGTGACGCCAACCCTTCGGCTATGATACTTTATCACGAAGGCGACACCATTGCCGCTGAATCGACGCCAGCCGGGCGAGGCGGCATTTCGTTAGTGCGGCTTTCCGGGCCGGCGGCGTGTAAGATTGCCTCGACGCTATTCGACCGCTCTTTACCAATCGCCGGCCGGCACAGTTTCGGCAAATTAATTGCCCCCGATTCAAGCCGGACCATCGACGAGGCGG
>VGIO01000245.1 GCA_016867855.1 Calditrichota bacterium | reverse complement strand
TCTTTACAGGCTATCGTCCGCAGTTTTATTTTCGGACGACGGATGTGACGGGGACGACGCAGTTGCCGGAGGGGCGGGAGATGGTGATGCCGGGGGACAATGTGAAGATCACGGTGGAGTTAATTTCGCCGATAGCGCTGGAGGAGCGTGTTCGTTTCGCCATTCGGGAAGGCGGCCGGACGGTGGCGTCGGGGATGGTAACGAAGGTCATCGCATAATCTAATACGGAGAATCCAATAATGCAAATTAGCGATTCTGACAAGATCAAAGCCCTATTGATTGAATACGAAACTTGCCAATCGGCAATACATCATCAAGATAGCGCTGCTTGGCGAATTGGAGGTTTAGTGTTCTCTTTATCTGTAGCAGGAATATATTATTTAGCCGGTTCAGAGCGCGACCTCGGATGGGGTATAGCGCCAATTGCGATACTATCAATATTGATTCTATGGTTCTGGTATTTCATCTATCGTCGTTGGGCGAGTTTTGTTGAGGTTGCATCATATCGTATGCAGGAGATAGAGTCCGATATGGGATTATTCATACGAAAGAACATCTATGTCGATTTTTTGGATGGTGGACAAAATGGCATATTGCCTGGGGCGGGCATATCTGATGACATTCAAAGAAGGTTCGATAAGATTCAAAAAAAGGTCAGTCCTCGATTTCATAGGACCTCAGTTCACAAATATGTCCGCTTGATTGTTGGAGCGATTTCATTGTTATGGCTTGTTTTAGCCATAACTCGTCTGCTATGTTTAAGGTGAATATTCGATGCTGATTAGTTGCAGCCAATAGAAATAAGTCACACTTTTACAGGTAAAGTCGTTATGGGTATAGTCTATGCCAAAGCCGTAGTAACCGGTCCTAAAGGCAGCCGGACAGTCAAATTCCTCGTGGACAGCGGCGCCAGTTACAGCCTGCTGCCATTGTCTGTCTGGAAGAGAATCGGTATCAAGCCCAAAAAGAAGATGGAATTCACTTTAGCGGATGGGACGGAAATAGTGCGTTCTGTCGCTGAATGCTTCATTCAGGTTTTCGATGAAGAAGCCCATACGCCGGTGGTTTTAGGCGAAGAGGGCGATGAAGCGCTGCTTGGCGTGATTACGCTTGAAAATCTTGGCTTGATACTAAATCCATTTAAAAGGCAACTCCAACCGATTCGATTGATGTTAGCCTGAAAACAAAGAAAATATGAACTATTTAGAACACCTCCCCTCATCCGTCATCATCTGCGATAAAGACGGCGTGATACTGGAAATGAACGCAAAAGCCGCCGCCGGACTGGACAAAGAAGGCGGTCGGAATTTAATCGGCACGAACATTCTTGACTGCCATCCTGAGCCTTCACGCAGCAAATTGGCTGCGCAGATGGCTGAACGCCGGCAAAATATCTATACGAGCGAGAAAAACGGCGTCAAGAAACTGATTTATCAAAGCCCTTGGTATAAAAATGACGAGTATTTTGGAATCATCGAAATTTCTCTAGAAATTCCCTTTGAAATGCCGCATCATTTGCGTTAAATTTTAAGTCTATAGATTTCTTAAGTTCTGAAATCGAACAAGGAGCCTATCAATGGGCATTGTTTATTTTAATGCGACAGTATCCGGACACAAAGGCAGCGAGACACTCGAGTTTCTGGTTGATAGCGGCGCCGGATATACCGTCCTTCCACGCAAGACTTGGCGAAAATTGGGGTTGGTTGCCGATGGAGTAGAGCGATTTCGATTAGCCGATGGCACGCTTATCGAACGCAAGATTTCCGAATGTGAAATCACTATTCAGGAAAAGACGAGACACACTACTGTTGTTTTAGGTGAAAAGGATGACGCAGCGTTATTAGGTGTGGTTACCCTCGAACAATTTGGCTTAATCATAAATCCGTTCACGCGACAGATATTACCGATGCAGATGTTGATGATGTGATTCGATGGAATCTAAAGATTATAAAAATAGAAGTTACCTCTCGGCGATTGAAGCCGCTAAATATTTGAGCATCTTCGTCGATACGCTGCACAGCATCGTCAAGGCGAATATGCTCAAAGCCAAAGTCGCCGCCAGCGGGCAGATGCGGTTCGATTTGCAGGAATTGAAACAATATGAAATGCGGTTTGAGTCGAAGAAAAATCCAGACTCAAAACCTCATAACAAAGTCAATAGGATTGAGATAAACCGGACAACACAGACTCTGCTGGTGAAGGACGCCGGCCATATGGAGGATTTACGGGATAACAGTGTGCATCTGATGCTGACTTCGCCGCCCTATTTCGACACCAAGATGTATTCCCGCGAGCCTATAGACGGAGATTTAGGTAATGTCCACAGCATCGATGAATGGTTTGAGAGAATATTGCAAGTTTGGCGGGAAGTATATCGAGTTCTGCAGCCGGGCCGTAAAGCCTTCGTCAATATAATGAATCTTCCGATTCGCCTGGAAAACGGCAGTTACCGCACTCTGAATTTAGTCGGAAGGACCGTCGATGTTTTTGAGAAGATAGGTTTTATTTTTAAGCGTGATATCGTGTGGCATAAAACCAACGGGGTGCGAGCCCATTTTGGGACTTATCCCTATCCGGGCGGGATTTTAATCAACAATATGCACGAGTTTATCCTTGAATTTCAGAAGCCGGACCAAGCCGGCTTCGATAAATATGGACATTTGAGCAAGGAAGTCAAAGAGCAATCGAAATTGGATAAAGAATTTTGGCTGTCTATCAAAAAGAGCGATGTCTGGGAGATGAAGCCCATCGGCAGCGGCGACTCCCGCAGCCATATAGCGCCTTTTCCTTTGGAATTACCTTATAGACTCATAAAAACTTATAGTTATATCACCGAAACCGTATTAGATCCCTTTGTTGGCTCCGGCACAACCCTACAGGCTGCTGCCCAGTTGCAACGAAACGGGGTGGGATATGAAATTGTGCCGGAAATTGCGTTGAATGCAATCACGAACTTAAAATACAATGATATGTTGTCGCCTAAAGAATGTGTTTCAAACAATATTACACTTTGCAATTAGAAAATGCCCGGTCAAACCATACGCATAAAACTCAAGGCTTACGACCATAATCTGATCGATAAGTCAACGGAAAAAATCATCCGCACGGCGCGGGCGACGGGAGCCGCAATTTCCGGTCCTATCCCGCTGCCGACCAACAGGCGCATCTATACGGTGCTGCGCAGCCCGCATGTCGATAAGAAATCGCGCGAGCAGTTCGAAACGCGCATCCACAAGCGGTTGATAGACATACTAAACTCATCCCCGCGCACAATCGACGCTCTGATGAAACTCGAACTGCCGGCGGGGGTTGACATCGAGATAAAGACATGACAGGCTTACTCGGAATAAAGAAGGGTATGTCAGCCCTTTTCAGCAACGGCAGATACACGCCTGTAACCGTCCTGGAAGTCGGAC
>VGIO01000244.1 GCA_016867855.1 Calditrichota bacterium | reverse complement strand
CTCGTCCGCCGCATCTATGCTTGGCTTGGTTTTCGGCGGACGAGAGCGTCCGCCTTGCCATGTCTGAGTTTTCTGGATTAATCATCACTTTTGCAATTATCTCTGTATATAGATAATTTATATTATTTGTAATCAGTGTTAGTTATCGTTATCAGCCATAAAATAATGTCGGACGATAAAATCATAGGCCGCAACCGCAAAGCCGAATACCGCTATGTCTTGCAGCAGCGGTTCGAGGCCGGGATTGTGCTAAGCGGCGCTGAAGTCAAATCTCTACGGCAGGGACATGTCGGTTTTGAAGATGCGCACGCGGTTGTGCGCAACGGCGAAGTCTATCTGAAATCGCTGCACATCCCGCCTTATGCTCACACCCGCGCTGGCAGTTATAATCCGACCATCGAGCGGAAATTGCTTCTTAAGCGCAGCGAAATCCGTAAAATCCAAATGCGCGTCGAAGCCAAAGGAATGACTATTATACCGGTGTCGCTCTATTTTAAAAACGGCTGGGCGAAGGTCGAAATCGCGCTCGCGCTCGGAAAACGGCAGTATGACAAGCGTCAAGCCATTAAAGAGCGCGAGCAAAAACGCGAATTAGACCGATTTAAGAAGATACGGAAGGGATTAATCGGTAAATGAATTGGATATTATAAATGACAATGCTAATATCAATGTCAATAATTATGATGAAGGAAGCAAGGAAGCAAATATTCAATCTTGAGAACCTGCAAACTTGAGAACTTGCGAACTTACAACTCTTGAATTACTCAACCGCAGACTATTCAGAACTACTGAAACGCTGCTGAAGGACATCGCTGCGGCGGCGACCATCGGCGAGAGTAGATGACCCGTCAACGGGTAGAATATACCGGCAGCGAGCGGTATAGCCAGAATATTATAAAAGAAAGCCCAGAAGAGGTTCTGTTTGATAATCAGCAAAGTCCGCCGGCTGATGTGAATAGCGCGCGCAACATTGCTCAAATTCGTGCCGAATAAAGTAATATCCGCTGCTTCGAGCGCGATGTCGCTGCCAGCGCCGATTGCGATGCCGATGTCAGCGCTCGCCAAGACTGGCGCATCATTCACGCCATCTCCAACCATTCCTACTACTATCTTCGTTTTTCTATCCTGCGACCTATAAAAATCGACCGCTTTAACCTTGTCCTCCGGACTCGCTTCAGCGATGAAGTCTTTAATTCCCACCTCTTCAGCCACACGCTCGGCGGCGATGTGTTTATCGCCGGTTACAATGACCGGCTTGATTCCCATTCGTCGCAAATGAGCGATTGTTCCGGTGGCGTCGGGACGAACCTTGTCGGCAATTCCCATCCAGCCCAAGAATACATCGGCGGCAACTCCCACCGCGCTCTGCCCGCGGACTTCCATAGTCTGACGTTGTCGATGTTGATCGTCGGTGATAAAAATGCCCGACTCTTCCAACCATTGCGCCGTTCCCACGCGAATGAAGGTCTCTTTAACTTTGGCTTTTACGCCTTTACCGTCGAAGGATTGAAAGGCTGCAGTATAGAGAAGACGCTTGGAACGGTCGCGGGCGGCACGGCAAACAGCCGTCGCAAAGGGATGCTGCGAACCGGCTTCGACAGAGGCAGCGATTTGCAGCAGGTCGTCCGGGTCAAGTTCAGCCGCGGGCAGGATATTCACAACTGCGGGTCTGCCTTCGGTTAAGGTTCCGGTTTTATCGAAGAGCAGGACATTTATCCCTGCCGCTCGCTCAAGCGCTGCACCGCCTTTAAATACAATGCCTTGGCGCGCGGCAGCGCCGCTGCCGACCATAATCGCCGTCGGCGTTGCCAGCCCCATCGCGCAGGGACAGGCGATTATCAGCACTGACATAAATGCTGTTAGAGCGTAAAAAAACCGTAGTTCAGGCCCAATTAGAAGCCAAGTTAAACTGGCTGCCAATGCAATCACAATGACGACAGGCACAAACACGCCGGCGACCTTGTCCGCCAGGCGCTGGACCGGGGCTTTGGAACCTTGAGCGGCTTCTACTAAACGGGCGATATTGGCAAGGGTAGTATCTTTGCCGACTCTGACAGCGCGGAAGAGGATGGAGCCGTCGATATTTTGAGTTCCGCCGTGAACGAAATTGCCGGCGCGCTTGAGCGCCGGCAATGCTTCGCCGGTCAACATCGATTCGTCGATAGACGATGCCCCGTCGATGACCTCGCCGTCGGTGGGGATACGTTCGCCGGCGCGCACGCGTATAATATCGCCGACGACAAGGTCTTCCGTCGGCAGTTGGATTTCGCCGTTAGCGCGCTCGACTAGTGCGAGGCGCGGCTGCAAGCGCATCAAGCCGCTGACCGCTTTCGAAGCATAACTTTTAGCGCGGGCTTCCAACATCCGGCCTAGTCTAATTAAGGCTATAATTACTGCAGCCGTCTCAAAATAGACCTGTGGATGAGCCGTCGAAAGATGCGCGGCTGAGGGAAAAACAACCGCCCAGGCGCTATAGATAAACGCCGAACCGACGCCGACGGCTATAAGTGTGTTCATATCCGCGCTTTTATGCCGAATGGCTCTGTAGGCGCCGACAAAGAAATCCCGTCCGGCGGCCACCAAAACAAAAGCCGTTAAGATTAACTGAACAATTAAGGAATATCGAATCGGTATGAAATTCGACATAGCCAGCGTCATCACGATAGCGCCGCCGGAGCCGGCTAAGATAAAGGCTCGTCGATTGGACTCATATTCGCGTCGATGTTGTTCGACCGGCGCCGCGGTTAGAATTCCTTTACCGGCTAATTCAGCTGGATAACCCGTATCGGCGCAGATTTTGGCGAGCGATTCAACATCGATTAGCGTCGGAACGAAAGTCGCGTCGGCAAAACCGCCCGCCAAATTGACATCGACGGCGAGAACGCCGAAGACTTTCAATATATTTTTTTCGATATTCGCTGCGCAGGAAGCGCAGGACATATTTTTAATAATCAATCGGCGCGTTACAGTTTCGACGCCGTATCCAGCCGATTTGACGGCTTCGATTATCACTTCAATCGAAGTGATAGACGGGGCGATTTCCAGTTCGGCGCGATTGGTCAGGTAATTGACGGCGACGGAATCGACGCCTTCAACCTTCTGCAATGCTCGCGATACATTTGCCGAGCAGGACGCGCAGTGCATTCCCGTGAGGGGAATTTGTATTTTTTGCTGTGAATTTATACTGATTTTATGAATATTCTAGATGGGTAAAAAGCTGGTAGTCTCACTAACGCTCTGTCCCTTAAAAATAGCGGGTCATTTTCTCTTGGAGGGCGGGTTTATGGTTTTCAACTAATTATCCTGACAAACCAACATATTGAAGGATATCTACCGAACCATTATCCAATGTTCCAAATAGGGATCTTACTTGTTCTTGAAATAGTCTAAAATCGTTCGCCCAAGGATGAGTATGAGTCAATCGTTGTCGAACCCATCTCCACACCTTCTCAATTGCATTTAACCACGGAGAATAGGTCGGCAAAGGGACTA
>VGIO01000243.1 GCA_016867855.1 Calditrichota bacterium | reverse complement strand
ATCGCGCAAGCCGACAACAGCCGGAACTTCCAAAGATTTGGTCAGAATCGCCGTGTGCGATGCTGCCGCGCCTAGGTCGGTGGCGACAGCCTGCACATTTTCGCGCATTAGATGCACAACATCCGAAGGCAGAAGGTCGTCGGCGACCAGCACCGACGGCTTCTCAATGGGCAGCGAAGGTCCATCGCCCAAGCCCAGCAGATTCTTGATTATGCGTAGCCCGATATCGACGACATCCTGCGCCCGCTGATGGAATAGTCTCCCCTCCAGCGCCATCAACCGCTCTTTATAGAGTTGGGCGGTGCGCTGGACAACGGCTTCAGCGTTGAGACCGTCGCTGAAAATGCCCTCTTCAATGACGCCCAGAAATTCGACATCCTCCAAAATTAATTGCTGGGCGTCGAAAATACGAGCGGCTGTTTCACCAGCGCCGAGCGCCAGGTGGTCGCGCAAGTTGTGTATTTGGCGGCGGGTATCGATCAGCGCCCGCCGGAAACGCTCGACCTCGCGTGGGCGTTCGGCTTCGAGAACACAGTATTCGGTGAACTGCGGCTGGTCGTGCCGATATAAAAATACATCGCCGATGGCTATGCCCGGCGCCGTCGGCAGACCAATGAGAACTCGCTCTTCGATGATTTTAGACAATGATTTAGTGATGATAATAATCCTCTCTCAACGCTTTGAGGAGGATTAAGCGGTATAATTTCGCTTGCTATTATTAGATATGAATATAGCAGAATTTTTCCTAAATTGCAAGCCAATATACGTCGAAAGTTAAGAGTGCAAAGCGCCTATTTCCCGATAAAAACAATGGAACTTTGCTTAAAAACCTTGACAAATGAAAAATCCGATTAATCACTTCTTAGATATTATGTAAAGCCTAAACAGATTGTCTGTGGACGCCATTTACCCGCCGTTGACTCGCTGTAGTCAACGGCAGAACATTGTCAATACATTCGCTGCAAACACAACGGATAGGCAGCGGATTCCTCATCGGTGTCATCGCCGCCGACTTCAGAAACACACCAAACATGCTGTTACAGTGGCTTCATATTTCGCACAATAGTAAGTCAAACAACAACTCGAAAGGAATCTCAAAATGAGCACCCAGCTAAAATCGAATCCATCCGCCGCTGCCAAATCCACCCGCCCCAAACTCAAGCGCGCAAGGCAAGCGGCGTTGAAAACGGCAGCGCTCAGCCTGGCGGTTGCAGCAGAGATTTGCGGGGGAGCGGGGATGGCGTGGGGGCGGGAAAATTAAGTTGCTTTTGTAAATGTTTGAACATATATTAGATAGAGTGAGAAATCTCGTCAGAGTCGGCGATTACTATGTCACGGCTCACGATCAGACCGAATTATACGACGACGACCTGACTATGTTGGACATTGAACGAGCAATATTATCCGGTCATATAGTCGAAAAACAACGCGCCGGACGACCGGGGAAGCCAAGTATGTGATTCAAGGCACAGCAGCCGGCGGAATCGTCGAAATCGTAATCAAATTCGAGCCGGATGGAGAACTTTCCATCATCACAATTTACTGTCTTGAAAAAATAGGAATAACAATGAAGTGCATAATGTGTGGTAAAGAGGGCGCGCGTTTCGTCTGGTAACCGAAAGCATCGGCAAGGGCGACGACTTGCTGGTGATCGAAAACGTTCCGATGATACACTGCCCGCACTGCCACGAAACCTACCTGACCGCCAAGATAATGCACGAAATAGACGCTGTCCGGCGTAACCGTAAGGCTGCTGTTTCAAGACAGGTCAAGGTCGCACATCTCGAAATGACCGAAATAGAGTGAGAGATTATCTGTTAAATCCGCTTAATCCGCTGTGAATCAAAACCCTTAATATAAAGAAAATCCAAAATGGAAACCCAGCTAAAATCGAATCCACCCACCGCCGACAAATCCACCCGCCCCAAACTCACGCGCGCAAGGCGGGCGGCGCTTAGACTGGCGGTTGCGGCGGTGTTTTGCGGGGGAGCGGGGATGATATATTGGCATTCATTTTAAACTTAGAAGGATATTAAGATGACCAAAGAATTAATAATCGACGAAGTTGGACGAATCGAATTACCGTCCGAAATCGTCGAAAAAAGGCATATCGGACCGGGACAGCGCATAAGGTTTGAAGAGAAGCCGGATGGGACTTTAACGCTCCACATCGGTCGAAAATTACGCGACCTGGTCGGAGTTCTGGACTGCAACGGAATTCACCTCTCCATCGAACAGATAAATGAAGCCATCGAATCCAAAGGACTCAACCTATGATCGGCTTCGACGCCAATGTTCTGCTCCGTTTAATCGTTAGAGATGATCCGTCGCAAACTGCTAGAGTAGTCGCTTTGCTCGACCACATAGAAGTCAACGAAGACACAGTCTTTCTGTCCGATATGGTATTATGTGAGTTTGTCTGGACTCTGCGCACCGCCTATCGAAAACCGCGTCAGGAAATCGTATCAGCGCTCAACTTGATAGCCGATGTTATCGAGATTAAATTTGAGTCCGCCGAACGATTTTATTCCGCAATTAGATCTTATGCGCACGGTCAAGGTGACTTTGCGGATTATCTAATACGCGAAAAGTCGCTTGCGAACGGGTGTAGCGCCGTCGCAACCTTCGACAAAGCGTTACTAAACGAACCTGGTTTTATAGAACCTTAAACAAATCAAACAAAAATAAATCCAAAAATAAACGCCCAACCAAAATCAAACCCATCCGCCGCAATGAAATCTACCCGCCTCAAACTTAAGCGCGTAAGGCAAATGGCGCTGAAAACGGCGGCGCTCAGCCTGGCGGCTGCGGCAGTGATTTGCGGGGGAGCGGGGGCGAGTTGGGGGAATATTCATTAATGCTCGACTGGTATGAAACTATAAAACAATGCTTTAAGTGTGATAGATACTATTTCACACAACATGCCAAGCGTGAGATGAAGCAAGAGGAGTTTGGGCTTATCACTTTCGCCGAGGTTCTTGAAGCCCTTGATAGATTCGAAATTTTGTCTGATTATCCTTATGATAAACCTTATCCTAGCGCACTAATTTATGGCATTACTTTTACAGGTCGCCCGTTGCACATCGTTTGTGCTTATGATGACGACGAAGACCGCATTATCGTCGTCACGCTTTATCAACCCGATCCGCATTTATGGGTCGAATTCAGAACGAGGAAATAAAATGAAATGCGTCATTTGCAAAGGCGATGACATCCGGCTGAAGGAAGTCAAAGAGGAACTTTTCAACGGAGGGGATGTCGTCTTTATCACGATCGAAGTGCCGGTCTGCCAGACCTGCGGCGAGCGATATTATGACCGCCGCACAATGCTGAAACTCGAAGAAGCCGCACAAAGGCTGCGCGACCGCGAACTCGAAACGCGCGAAATCGGCCGCGTTTTGGAAGCAGTCTAATCCGTTCAATCCGTTGTCAATCAAAACCCAAAATAAAGGAATCCCAAAATAAACGCCCAACCAAAATCGACCCCTCCCGCCGCCGCCAAATCC
>VGIO01000242.1 GCA_016867855.1 Calditrichota bacterium | reverse complement strand
AGATTACGGTCGATTTTTCAGCGCATCTTATCTCTTTGCCGGACGGGAGAGAAATTCATTTTCCGCCTTTGGATCCATCGGTTCAAGCCATTTTGGACGCTGGTGGATTGATTCCGGCGGTTCGACGCAAATTAGGTTTTACTTGTTGAGAGAGGAATCTGAGGGAAAATATTTCGTCGGATTAACCGGTCCTTTGGGCGCGGGAAAGTCGGTTGTGGGCAGGATCTGGGAAGATTTGGGCGCGGGATTGGTGATTGGCGATATTATGGGCGTTTGGGCGTTGCTGCTCGACGAAGATGTCCGGCGCCGCTTAGTTGAGCGATTTGGCGGGCAGATACTTAAATCCGACGGTTCGCTCGATAGAGCGGCGCTGGCAAAGGTCGCTTTCGCCGCACTGGAAGGACAACGCGACCTGACAGCAATCACATTTCCGACGCTTTATCGATTAGCAAAGGATGAAATGGCTACGTTGAGTCTGATTTGCGATACTGTAGTATTCGACGCGGCGCTAATCTATGAATGGGGCGTCGAGAAGGATTTCGACTTAATCGTAGTTGTTACCGCGCCACGCGATATGTTGATAGAGCGAGTGCTTGAACGCGGCGGACTTTCTTACAGCGAGATAATTGCAAGGCTCGACTCGCAGATACCAGCTGAATTCAAAGTCGCCCGCGCTGACCGGGTGATCTTCAACGA
This sequence comes from Calditrichota bacterium, assembly GCA_016867855.1. Lineage (GTDB taxonomy): Bacteria > Electryoneota > AABM5-125-24 > Hatepunaeales > Hatepunaeaceae > VGIO01. The sequence goes on along the minus strand of VGIO01000242.1, from coordinate 2,845 downwards.
CGGTTCGCTCGAAGATTTAACCTCCCAAGCCGAGGCTATGTGGCAGGAAATTGTGAAATTAGCGCGTATCAAGTATAAAGCCGCGCAAAAATCTGCCGATTAACATCCTTAGAGCCATCGACACGACGTAGTCGATGACGATTCGAGGCTGTCAACCGCAGAGGATTAACAGCAGGAGACCGGGCGTCCCTGCCCGCCATAATCCCCCGGCTTCAAGAAGCCGGGCTACTTCTTCTCTTCCGTTTTGCTCCCGCCTTTAGACTCCTCATTTACCGGCAGCAATCTTATAATCTCTTCACGCATTTCATCGGCTTTCATAAACGGCACATCCTTGACGACGGTGCAGTCGCCTTTGACAATCATCAGCCGCGGTATCGTCAACACTTTAAAATCGGCGTTGATGTTTCGGCCGCGTCCATAGTGATATGGGTAGTCAACGCCGTAGCGTTTGGCTTCGGCGTCCACCTGCCCGTCAGGGTCGCGGGTGTTGATGGAGATGAACATCACTGGCAGGTCTTTGAATTCGGGGATTAACTTCTTGATATGCGGAATCTCCGCACGGCAAGGCAGTCAGTCGCCCTTCCACAGATGAACCACATTGACCGTCTTCAGCAGCGAGTGCAGCCCCACCTCCGCGCCGGACTGGTTCTTCAACGTCGGATTGGGGAGTTTCTCGCCCGGCTGAAGATCGGCGAAAGCGGGAATAGTTGAAAAGAAAATAAATAAGATTAGTAGAGCTATTATGCAGCGCATATAAGATATTTAGTTTAAGATTATTCAAATAGACGATAGTCATTGAATTTTAGTTGTTTTTGAAGATGTCGAGGATTTCATGCCGGCCAATGGCTGACAGTGTATAGGTATCATCTTCGATCATTAGAATTATGCGCAAATCATCAGAAACGCGCATTTCCCAATGGTTGGGCAATCGCTTAATTCGCTTTAGATGAAGCGAAGGATGACTTCGGTTGTCATCGAGTAGCAAGATAAGCCTATCGACTCGTTTCTGGACATTTTCAGGAAGCCTTTCATATCTCGCTCGAAGCGATTAGACCATTTTTAATGGCATTTATTTGTTGCGAATCTGATGCAGCATTTCAGCCGCGCTGGCCGCCGATTCGACCCGGCCTGCAGCGATATCCTCGTGCGCTTCCGCCAACGCCTCCCGCCAGTAAGGCGTGAACAGATAAGCCTCATCACGCGGCACCGTTTCGGCTGGTATTAATATCAGTTCGCCATCGCGAATCTCGACTAACATAATATCGCCGGGGTGCAGATTGAGTTCGTCGGTGATTTCACTCGGCAACGTCGGTCGATTGCGGGATTGTAGTTGAAGTTTCATTTATGTATTTATGCTCTTGAATTCGACCACGAAGTCTTCACCACTGTCGAAGCGGTCATTTTCAATACAGAGTTCGACGACTTCCGTCAGATTGCGCTGCAGTTCATCGAGCGTTGCGCTTTGCGTATGTGCGCCGCGCAGACCGGGAACAATCCCGATATAGAGATTGATCTTGGGGACGTATTCGATATAGGCGGTGAAGTTGGGCGTTTTGTTTTATACTTCAATATTGATAAAAAACAATTTTTATTTGGAACTAAATTCACGGCCGCATGATAAGCATCTTTGTATAGATTGATCTGGCTCGATTATTGTGTTAATACCGCAATGAGGACATTTAGCACGCTGACCAGGAAGAGGTTCTTCATTTCCATAGTGCGGACTTGCAACACGCGAACCGGGAAGAGGTTTTTCTCTTCCATCAGAATGTGGAAACTCGGCGCCGCACTTAGGACAAACGAGAGCCTTTTATGTATCCTCGACATACATCTTGGGCATCGTTTTCCTCCAGATAATATTGCTACCAAGATACCAAAAGGTCCGAGAATAACACCTACAAAGAATGCAGCAAACACTGAATCGCCTTTATTATTGGCTATTGCAGCGGCAATAAAGCCACATAAAAGCCATACAATAAAGCCACACATAATCCACAGGATTTCGTCGATCATTGGAAATGCCTTTATTTTGATTGAACGATGAATACCTGACGGACAGGCAGGGACGCCTGTCCTCCTGGTGCGTTTCAGTCGACGGACAGGCAGGGACGCCTGTCCTCCTGTTGCGATTTAGTTGCTTGACAGGCAGGGACGCCTGTCCTCCTGGTGCGTTTCAGTCGACGGACAGGCAGGGACGCCTGTCCTCCTTGGCTTGCTCTTGCGTTGGGAAGTGGTTAGGAGGACGGGCGTCCCTGCCCGTCCATCCCTATATGCCACAGCCACTTGTATTCACTGATTTCCGGCCAACATTTCAGCGGATTTGCTATAATATATTCGCCCTTCTGAATAAACTCATCTTCGTCACGGATAATTCTATCGTAATACTCTTCCATCCAGACATTACCGGTTCGTCCGAACTTACGCTGAAGTCGATTCGCTGTGAAAGATTTCCAACTATGTATGACACTGACAACATCGTATTCGCCTAAGGGTGTAAATATTATATGAATATGGTTATCCATTATCACAAATGCAATGAGATTGTATCGTGTTTTATCGAAATGCCAGAGAGCATCCATAATAAGGTCTCGTTCTTTAGGCTCAAGTTTGGTTTGTTCCGGATGCAAACTCCAAGAGACGAAGTAAGTTGCGCCTTCCATCTGCCAATGAGGCAGACGACGGCGAGTTATCTTTAGTGTCATTTCAATTCTGAATATGGACAGGCAGGGACGCCTGTCCTCCTACGGTGCTTTACTTGACGACAGGCAGGGACGCCTGTCCTCCTACGGTGCTTTACTTGACGACAGGCAGGGACGCCTGTCCTCCTACGGTGCTTTACTTGACG
>VGIO01000241.1 GCA_016867855.1 Calditrichota bacterium | reverse complement strand
ATTGCCCGCGCATTATGAGGTCGCCTTTGGTCATCACTTCGAAGTAAGCCGCATCGATTTCAGATTTAATCATCTGATAATTGCGGCGCGGGTCAATGAATGGGACTTTATAAGTCAAAATGAAACTTTGCTAAGTAATTTATTTGTAATGTATTACTTGATTTATTACTCGTTTAATATCATCTTTGGTAGGATAATATGCTTCTTCTAAAACACCGCTTGATGGCGCTGGGCAATCAGGAAGGGTTACACGCATAACCGGCGCTTTAAGGTATTTAAAGCAGTTTTCAGTTATTACCGCCGAAATATCACCCGCCACGCCCCCGGTCAACCAACCAACATCGGTTACCACCACTCTTCCAGTCTTTTTTACCGACTCGAAAATCGTCTCTATATCTAAGGGTTTAAGCGTTCTTACATCGATAACTGCGCAATGAATATTGTCATTCTCTAATTCATTTGCTAATAATAATGTAAGATGAGCCATATAGGAAATACCTATAATAGTTACATCATTGCCAAGTTTTCGGACGGCGGCTTTGCCAATAGGAATCGTGAACGACTCTTCTGGAACATCTTCTTCAACCTCGTAGAGCCAGCGGTCGTCGATGTAAATTACCGGATTATCGTCTTCGATGGCTGCCACCATTAAACCTTTGGCATCGTAAGGCGTGGCTGGCATCACAATCTTGAGTCCGGGGATGTGATTGAAAAGCCCATGCAGTGCTTGCGAATGCTGGGCCGCTTGTTCACCGCCTCGGTTAACAATTCCCCAGATTACGACCGGAACATTCGACTTACCTCCGGACATATACGACCAATTGGCGGCTTGATTGATAATCGGGTCGAACGCATAAAGCATAAAATCCATTCTGGGATGGACAACGATAGGTCGCATTCCGACTATAGCCGCTCCAACCGCCGCGCCGGTCATTGCGTTTTCGGAAACCGGCGTATCGATGACTCTTGCATTGCCATATAACTCTAAAAGGTCTTTTGCAGTGTTCCCAACATACCAGGGGCTTTTTACGCCTTGCCCAATTAAAAACACGGATTCATCTAGCGCCATCTTTTGTTTAAGCGCTTCATTGATGGCTAAACTGTATTGTAGTTTTCTATTGTTTGAAGACATATTTTTTTAAATCTGATTTTGTGGGAAAGGGATTATTTTGAGCATAAGTATGCGCTTCGTGAATTTCTTGTTCGATCTCTGCATCGATCTCATTAAGTTCAAAGGTTTGAAATATACTATTTTTAATAAGATAGCGTTTAAATTTACTAACAGGATCTTCTCTTGACCAATTCTCGACTTCGCTTCTTGGTCTAATATCAGTATGAGTTCCTTGAATATTGTCATCGGGCCCCACATGACCGCGCATTCGATATGTTTTAAATTCGATAAATTCAGGGCCATCTCCATACCGGCAAGCCTCTACTGCTTTTTGGGCTGATATATAAACCGAGAGAACATCATTGCCGTCAATCTTAGAAGTTCTGATGCCAAATGGCTCAGCAATTCTATAAACATCTTCCGAAATCCGGCACTCTCTTATCGGCAAATGCGTGGAATAGAGGTTATTTTCACAAGCGAAAATGACGGGTAGTTTCTTTAATGCTGCGAAATTTAGGGATTCGTAGAGAACACCTTCGCCGACTGCACCATCTCCAAAGAAGCATACGGTCACCCGGTTATCATTTCGAATCGATGAAGCCAAAGCGCCGCCGAGCGCCAGCGAAATAGTCCCAGCTACAATTGGCGCTGAGCCGCAGAAACCCACCTCCGGTGCATATAGATGCATCGAGCCTCCCCTCCCCCGGGAGCAACCTGCTTCCTTGCCGTAGATTTCCGCTAACATCGCCTTTAAATCGCCGCCTTTGGCGAGATAATGACCATGCGAACGATGGGTGCTGAAGACATAGTCATTAGTCGTTAAAGCCGCGCATACCCCCACTGCGACGGCTTCCTGACCTGAATATAAATGAACCGGACACTTGAAAAGTTTATCATTGATAGGTTTAATTAAAGTCTCTTCGACAAATTTTATCTTTACCATATCACGATAAAGTTTTTGAAGATCCGAATTTGATAGCATAAATTCTCTGTGATTAAAACGATTATTTTTTAATGACTAAAGCAATAGTTTTTAAGATTATTTTTATATCTGTAATTAACGAGGATTTTCGCGCATATTCCAGTTGCAATCTGATTTTTTCGGGTCGGATATACACTGTATAAGCCTCGTCTGCATCGGGAAATTCATCGGTATGGGCTTTAAGAATCTCGTCTTCGTTCGGGAAGTTTAACGAAGCCCAGTCCGTTATTCCCGGACGCAAATTTATCAGGAGTTTTTCTTCTTCAGTGTATAAATCGACGAATTTTTGAACTTCCGGTCGGGGCCCGACAAAACTCATCTGACCTAGCCAGACATTGAATAGTTGAGGCAATTCGTCGATTTTAAACCTACGCAAAAAACGACCGACACGGGTAATGCGAGGGTCGTTTTCAGAAGTTGAAGATGGACCTATTTGTTCAGCATTCACGACCATCGTGCGGAATTTGAATATGCGAAAGGTCTTGCCAAAACGTCCGACCCGCACTCCGCGATAAAAAACCGGACCGGGATTATCAAAAACTATTAAAAGAGATAACGATAAAAGCGGAAGCATAAGAAATATAAGTCCTAAAGTTGCAACTAAAAAATCGAAGGCGCGTTTGGTTATTTGATACACAATTTTACACTTCCAATGGTCAACAAAGATATTATTTTCGAATTTCACCACTCTTATAAGCAGTTATAATAGTCTGTAAATGATTCATCATATCAGTATACACCTTCTCGGCGGTGAAACGTTCTAAGAATAAACCACGTGCATTTTCGGACATAGTCTTTTGAAGTTCTTCATTTTGGCTTAGTTCTATTATAATATCTGCCAGACCTTCAGCGTCCCCGTAGTCATAACAGAAACCACAATTCTCTTGTATTATCAAATCTGTCAGTGTGGTTTTTCGCGGGCAAGCGATGATGGGTAAGCCGCCAGAGAGATATTCTATGGCTTTATTGTTGATTGTTATATGAAAATCATAGCGATCCGGCAGAGGATTCAAACCTGCAAAGGAACGTTGCATCAAGACATATACAGCTGCTTTGTTTACCCAGCCCGGCATTATAACATTATTAAGGCTTTGTGCAACCTTTGATAAAATTTCAAATCTATCGCCTAATCCACACATTATGAATTTTATTGGAATATTCCTGTATAAAAGTATTTTAGCGGTCTTAAGGATTGTTCCAATATCAAGTTGGCGGCTGATACTGCCTATAAAACAAACATACTTATGACCTTTACCTTCAACCAAACCCAGTTTTTGCCAAAACTCTTTGGCTGCATTAGTTTCACTATCTATCAATGCGGCTTGGCTGTAGCCAAATGGGAATGCTATGTCGAATTTCGAGCGTTCGCGCCCTGCGTTTTTCAAACCCCATTCCACAAAGCCGTCTGTATGTCCCATAAGTGAAGTTGCATTGGCGCAAGCATTTTGAGCCTCAATA
>VGIO01000240.1 GCA_016867855.1 Calditrichota bacterium | reverse complement strand
AACTGGACAGGTCCCCCCCCCCCCGTAAGGTTTTATTGATTTCGGAGAGTAAATTCACAGCCGTGAAAATCAGTTAAGTTATCGAATCGCGAAGGACATTTAATGACGATGAACTTATAACACATATAAAAGATACAATATCCAATTTCGGCTTGTCAAGCCCTGGATAAGCGAAATTTGGCAATATTTCAGTTTTTCAACTTAGATGTCCTCAATCGGTGAAGCGGAGAATCAAAGTCTTTACTGCCGGACGAGATTCTTCACTTCGCTGAAGAATGACCTCGCACCTTACTTCTCGCGCCTGCCGCTTTATTTCACCCACCCTGGCAATGTTCTGAGCAAACTAAACATCGGATTGACCAGGAACATCACAAGTAATGTAACTAAGATAACGCCAACTATATTTAAGAAAAACCCGGCCTTAGCCATCTTGATAATTGGCACGCGGCCGGAACTGAAGACGATGGCGTTGGGCGGCGTGCCAGCCGGCATCATAAAAGCGCAGGAAGCCGAAATCGTCGCCGGTATCATCAACAATAGCGGATGGATATGTCCGGCGACCGCCATCGCGGCGAAGACTGGCAGCAACAACTGGGTGATGGCGGTGTTGCTGGTCAATTCGGTCAGGAAGGTCATCAAGAAAGCAATGACGGCGACCATCACTATCGGCGGCAGACTGGTCAAACCGCTCAGTTGCTTTCCCACCCAGATTGAAAGCCCGGATTGCTGGAATGCCTCTGCCAGAGCAAACCCGCCGCCAAATAAAAGCAGAATCTCCCACGGAATATTCATCGCCGTTTTCCAGTCGAGCAGCCTTTCGCCGCGTTGCAGCCCCGATGGCAAAAGAAAAAGTAAAACCGCCATCGCGACGGCTACTGTTCCGTCGTCGATAGTTTGACCAAGTCCGAGGGCATCAGCCCAGCCGGTTAACTTAACGAAGCCGAAGTCGAGGCTGCCGCGCGTTATCCAGAGCGCTGCAGTAAGGATAAACACGGCCGTGATCCGCTTTTCCGCCCGCGACATCCGGCCCATCTGCCGCAGTTCGGCGAGCAGCAGTTCGCGTCCGCCGGCGAGAGGCGTCCGGCTAACAGGCACTAACACCCGTGTCAAAAGCAGCCAGGTTGTGAAAAGAAATACGATAATGAACGGAATGGCAAAGAGAAACCATTGCGTGAAGGTAACCGACGGGGCTTCGGGGAAGGATATACTGAAGATACGCACAAATACTATATTCGGCGGCGAGCCGACCAGTGTGCCAATCCCACCGATGCTGGCGCCGTAAGCCACCGACAACATCAGCGCCAAGGCAAAATTTGCCCGCTGCCGGTCGTCTTTGAGCAGCCTGTCGGCGTGCCCGATGACCGCCAGCGCAATCGGGAACATCATCATAGCCGTCGCGGTATTGGAGACCCACATCGAAATCAGCGCCGTCGCTGACATAATGCCCAGCGCCAGCCGGTCCGGCCGTTCGCCGATGAAGAGCAGTATCGTGAGCGCCAGTCTCCGGTGCAATCGCCAGCGCTCTATGCCGAGCGCGACGAGAAATCCGCCTAAAAACAGAAAGATGGTCGAGTTCATATATTGCGCGGCAACCGCGCTGCCCTTCATTATGTTCAGCGCTGGAAATAACACTAAGGGCAGTAAGGAAGTAACCGGAATCGGCAGCGCTTCGCTGACCCAAAAGACGGCTATCAAAGCCGCGCAAGACGCTGTCCGTGTTACGCCCGGCTGCGCGGCATCGAGTTCGACAAAGAGCAAAATAACGAGGAAGAGCAAACCGCCGGCAATCAATCCGACGGCGCGTCCGCGCGGGCTGCCGCTGCATTCCCCATTAGGCAAATTATCCGCCATTTCGAACCTGCATTAAATCGAAACTAACGGCTGCAAATGTAGCCCGGCTTCACGCAAGCCGGGACAAATACTTTCTCACTTTCTCTCTTACATCAACCTTTTACGGCGCGCTAAAAATTCGAACAATGCAATTTCATAAGGAATATCAGTGGTGAAGAGCCTGTAATCGATGCGCGCAGCGCGGCATTCGTCGCGGTAACGGTCGAGGAACTGCTGCATTTCACGGCGGTAAGCCTGCCGGATGTGCCAGGGACGAGTAGGCAGAACATAGGATGATTCGAGGTCTTTGAAGCGGGCGTCGCGTGGGAAGGCGAAGGAAACCTCCAACGGATTGAGAATTTGAAAAACTAGCAGTTCGTGGCCGATGTGGCGGATGGCGCGCATTGCCGCCAAGGTTTGCGTCGGGTCGTCTAAAAGGTCGCTGATAAGCACGACCAAGCCGCGTCGTCTGACGCGCTCGGCGATGTCGAACAGTGCCGTTGCTACCGATGTGCGGCCGCCGGGCGTTAGTCCGGCTAGTTCCGTCGTCAACGGTTCCAGCCAGCCCGGCGCCGAGCGCGGCGGCAGCATCGCATCGACGCGCTCAGCAAAGGCGATAAGCCCGACCGCGTCTCTTTGGCGCAGCAATAACAGCGACAGCGCCGCCGCCAGACAGGTGGCATATTCCAATTTGGAGGGCGGACTTGCAGTCCGCCCGTGGTCAAACGAGCCCCCAGTTTCGGACAGCGGATTTTTAGTCTGCTCCTCGCCGGCGGATTTGACAGAGCGGACTGCAAGTCCGCCCTCCAAATCTGAACCGAAGCCCATCGAGCCGGAATGATCCACCAGTAGATAGGCTTTAAGATTGGTCTCCTCCTCAAACTGCTTGATGTAGTAGCGTCCGGTGCGGCCCAGCACTTTATAGTCGAGATGCTTCAGGGCGTCGCCGGGCATATAGGGCCGGTGCTGGGCGAACTCGACCGAAAAGCCGTGGTAAGGGCTTTGATGCAAACCGGTCAGAAAGCCTTCGACGACGGCTTTGGCGCGTAATTGAAGATTTGCCAAACGCGCCACGGCGGATGGGTTGAGTAGAGATTGAGACATTAGGTATTATATGCCAGCCGTTGACTCGACATAGTCAACGGCAGATTAATTTAGCCGCCGCCGGCTACGGCGAGTCGGCAGCGGAAATTTTCCATCTTTTTTGTTAACTGGAGTAGAAGATAGTTTACGTATGTGATTGTCTTTTCCCCCCGCTTGCGGGTAGTGTCATATAATAGTCGTGCTTTGCTTGCTTCTTTGCAAATAGTTTACTATATCGAGCGTCTAAACCAAACCAGAGTCGAAATAACAGTTCAGTTACGTCAATCCGAATTGTTCACATTACAGATTAAAAGAACAAGGCAACATAGTTAAATACGGCGCTTACGGTAAATATAAGCGCCAAGCGCTGAAATGCAATATTTGCTATAAGCGCTTCTCGGAAACCTGTAACACTGCCTTATTCGGAACAAAATACTCACCCGAAATAGTTCAAGCGATTGTGCGCTGTGTGGCTGAAGGCAACGGCGTGCGCAGCGCCGCTCGCATTTTAGGTCTGAGTAAAGACAGCGTAAATCATATCATCCTGAAAGTCGGCGAACATTGCCAACAAGTTCTTTCCAATTTACTAGAAACATTACAATTAGAACAATGTCAACTGGATGAATTGTTCGCATTTGTTCAAAAAAGAGCTCTTTCCCCGCTCGACC
>VGIO01000239.1 GCA_016867855.1 Calditrichota bacterium | reverse complement strand
AGCGGGTGGGGCTGGCGGTTTGGGCAGCTGAACAAGGCGAGAACAACGGCTTTCGCGAGGGACAGCCTTTCGAATTTAGATTCTGGGGCTGGACGCGCGATTTTGACGCCGTCGAATTTGAAATACTGGCTGAAGCCGAATGGATTGAAGGGCCGGAAGAATTCGAAGGCAACGGAATTTCCGTCGTCAATCTCGCCGGTGAATTGAACATCGTTCGCCCGCCGCGCCTCGAATTATCGGCTAATGAGCATAACTTCGGCAATGTCTTAGCCGGCGCAGCCGAAGTTTGGACGCTGAATATCCGCAATGCCGGCGGCGTAGATTTAAGAGCGATTTTTACGACCGAAGGACGGTTCTTTTCCGATGACAACGAAGATGGCATATCTCTTGAGCCGGGCGCTTCTGCGGATGTCAGCGTCACTTTCGCGCCGGAACAAGAAGGTCAGTTCAATGGCTTTTTAATCGTCGAGTCGAACGACCCACAGAATGGATTTGTCGAGGTTCCGCTGCGCGGACGGGGTGTCAGAGAAGAAGTGCATTTTGAGTATGAGATTACAGCCGACAATATGTCATTGCTGGTGGCTTCGGCGCGTCTGGACGGTCTGCTTCTGGTGCGGGGCGATGAAATCGGCGTCTTTACACCGGCGGATTTATGCGCCGGAGCGGTTGAAATAACCGGCGAATGGCCGGTCGGAATTGCCGTCTGGGCTGATGACCCGGGCGTCGAGGGTCTGCAGGGTTTTCGCGATGGTGAAAGTTTGCAATTTAGAATCTGGGATTTATCATCCAATCGCGAATATGAAGCCTTGCCACGCTATATCGAAGGTCAAGGCGTGTTTCACATCAATGAGTTTGCGTTCGTAGAACTGCTTGCCCGCTCGCAAAATGCGCCGATTTTAACATTAAGCGCGGATGCGCACGACTTCGGTTTGGTCTTGACCGGCGGCGAGCGAGCCTGGCAGTTGACGGTCTCCAACCTCGGCAATGCCGATTTAACCCTGCGGGATGTTCAGACCGATAACGAGGCTTTCGTCTGCGAGTTTGAGGATTCAGCGGTCGTCGAACCATTTGCGGAGTTCGACCTTCAGGTTGTCTTCCGTCCGCAAGCCGTCGGGGACATCGAAGGGACTTTGATAATCTTCAGCAGCGACCCCGACCGGCTTGAGGCTGCCGTCCGGCTCAGCGGTCAGGCTGTAGCCGCCGGACCGCCACGGATGGAATTATCTGCCAATCAGCACGATTTCGGCGAAGCGCCGGTCGGGCAGACCCGGACTTGGGAACTCGTAATTTTCAACCGCGGCGGCGATACTTTGAATATCGAAGACCTGACGGTCGAAGGCGCTGGATTTTTCGTCGAACCGGCGGAGCTGTTTAGTATTGACATCGGCGGGAGCGATGTGGTAAGAATAACCTTCTCACCAGAGGAAGAGATTCGCTATAACGCCCAATTAATCATCGTTTCCGACGACCCTGACAATCGGCAGGCGCGGGTCGGACTGGTCGGGCGCGGCGCGCCGCCGCAATTCCATTGGCAGTTCATCCAGACCGATAATAATATGTCGGCGCTGATATTGCGAAACGATGATGCCCCGATTGAAGCCGGCGCTGAAATAGGGGTTTTTACGCCGCGCGGCCGTTGCGCCGGCGCGGCGATAGTGGATGAATTTCCTATAGGCCTAGCGGCTTGGGGCGACGACCCGACCACGCAGGATATAATCGAAGGTTTTCGCGACGGCGAAGCGCTGGCATTTCGCGTTTGGTTTCCGCAAGCCGGCGCTGAATTTGGGAACATCGGCGCAGAATGGGTCGAAGGCGACAGCGTCTATACTGCCAATGGCTTCGGCGCTCTGCGACTGTGGTTTTTTGGTGAACCTCAAGAATTTGATTGGGATTATCAGCCCAGCGACATCAGCCATTCCTTGTTAGTTCAATCTGCGCGGTTCGGACGCGTCTTTTTAGCCGAAGGCGATGCAGCCGGCGTCTTCACGCCCGGCGGTCGATGCGCTGGTTATACCATTCTCGAAGATCCCGGCGATGAAGCCTTTGGGATTGCAGTCTGGGCTGATGAAGGCGGCGATGAAGATATCCTCGGCTTCCGGGCGGACGAACCGTTCGATTTCCGCTTTTGGGTCGCAGATGAGGGTCGCGAATGCCAAGCCTGGGCAATATGGGTCGAAGGCGACCGAACCTTCACCGCCAACGGCTTTTCTGTCCTGCAATTAATTGGCGGACCTTTGCCGCGCATCGAAATGGAAGATGAGCATTCTTTCGGCAATGTCCCCCTGGATAGAACCATCGAATGGGAGTTAGTCATCCGCAATGTCGGCGAAGATGTTTTATCGATTACCGACATAGAAGGCTCTGGCGAGCCGTTTATGTTCGCTTTTGAAGATGCTGTCGATATTAATCCAGACAGTCAAACGACAATCATCATCGAATTCACGCCGCGCGAAGTCCGGCAATATGAGCGAATTTTAATCGTTCGCTCGAATGACCAGTTGCGTCCGGCTGTCGAAGTGGCGCTGACCGGCGCCGGCCGTATCCCCAATCGCCCGCCGGTATGGATGGACATTCCGCAGGCAATTGAAGGCGAAGAGGGTGAAATATTGGAATTTACGCTTGTTGGCCGCGACCCGGACAGCGATGATTTGACGATAACCTATTCATCCGAAGACCTGCCCGATTCGGTCGTTTTCACCGATTACCATAACGGCCGCGGCCGCTTCAGTTGGCGGCCGACTTTCCGCGATGCCGGCGAATACACCGCCAGGTTCACCCTCGCCGATGATGAATTTGCTGTCGCCGGAGAGGTTCATATTTCGATTGCCGATGTGAACCAGCCGCCAGAAATCATCAGAAATATCCCGGATATCCGCGTTCAGGAGGATACGCCAGGCCGGCGCGTCATCGCCGATCTGGACGAAGTGTTCAGGGATGCCGACGGCGATAACCTGTCCTATAATGTCGAGGCGGTCGAAGAATTGCGGCTGGAAATCGCCGATAACATCCTCACCTATTGGCTGGTCGAGGATTATAACGGCGAATCAGTTGTTATAGTATCTGCCGACGACCGGCGCGAGACGCTTAATAATGCAGCGGTCAGTTTCAACGAGGGGCGCGCGATGCGGCAAGTGGGACGAAGAGCCGTGCCGCAGAGGGATGCAGTAACACCCTTAAGATTTACATTCACCGTCCTGCCGGTCAACGATGTTCCGGTCTGGGAAGAATATCCCCGCCAACCGATTCGCAGCCGTGAAGGCGATTTGATCGAATTCACAGTTTTAGCATCGGATGTCGATAACGACCGATTGAACTTAACACTGGAACGGGACGGTCTGCCCGAGGCCGCCAGATTTGAACAAACCGGGGATTCGACAGGCCGGTTCACCTGGCAGACCACCTTTAACGACGCCGGCAATTACAGTCCGATCTTCATAGCCAGCGATGGTGCATTACCCGCTCGCGCTGAAGTTCAAATCATCGTCGATAATGTCAACCGTACACCGGCTATTAATCAGCCCTCCGACCAACCGGTTCATCGAATTGTCGTCGATGAAGGACGGGAATTGCGTATCGACTTCCGGGCGGTTGACCCGGACAACGACCGTCTGACTTGGCGCTTGTTC
>VGIO01000238.1 GCA_016867855.1 Calditrichota bacterium | reverse complement strand
AATTAAAATCAATGGCGACACCTATTATCAGAGCATAGTTCGCGATATTACCGAGCGCAAAACCGCCGAACAGCGCCTGCACAAGGTTAACCGCGCCCTGCATATACTCAGCGATAGCAACCAAGCCATTATCCGCGCCAGGGATGAGAACCACCTGTTGAAGATCATCTGCGATATCATCATCGACAAGGGCGGCTACCGGATGTGCTGGATGGGGTATATCGATGCTAAAAACAACCGGGTCAATCCGATTATGAGCGCAGGTTATGACGAAGGTTATACTGATTTTTTGGACATCGACCTCGCCGACCCGGTTCGCTCGAAAGGTCCTACCGGCCGGGCTGTTAAAAGCGCCAAACCGGTCTTCACTTTGGATATGGCTGCCGATCCGACCTATCTCCCCTGGCGTGAAGAGGCAATGAAACGCGGCTACCGCTCTTCGATAGCCCTGCCGCTCATCAAAGGCGGCGCGGTCTTTGGAACGCTGAATATCTATGCGGAAGCGCCGAATGCTTTCGACGAACAAGAGGTAGTTCTGCTGTCGGAACTCGCCGACGACCTGTCTTACGGAATATGGGCGCTGCGTTCGGAAAATGCGCGCGTCACCGCCGAAACTGAGCGCGACCGCTTGTGGGATTATTCTCTGGATATGTTCTGCATCGTCAGTTTCGACGGGAAAATCAAAGAACTAAATCCGGCTTGGGAACGCAATACCGGTTGGTCCAGCGGGGAATTGATGCAGGTCGTGTGGATCGATTTAATTCATCCCGACGACCGCAGCGCAGCGCGGGAAAAATTGCAGCGGTTGACCGAAAACGAATCTTTAGACGGCTTCGAATTCCGTCTGCACTGCAAAAACGGCGCTTACCGCTGGCTCTCGGTCAACGCCTCGCCATTAATCGATGAAAAACTCATCTTCGCCGTCGTAAGAGATGTAACTGAGAATAAAATAGACAAGGAAAATCTAATCGCCAAGGTTACCATAGAGAATATTTTGGCACGGATGTCCAAGCGATTTATAACGCTGGAAGATCTAGACAAGTCGATTGACGCCGGCCTCGCCGAAATTGGCTGTTTCTGCAAGGCTGGACGAGCCTATCTCTTTCAGTTCACTCCCGACGGTTTAATGATGAATAACACCCACGAGTGGTGTGCGCCCGACGTTAGTCCTGAAATCGAAAACCTACAGAATTTACCCTGTTCTATGTTCCCTTGGTGGATGGAGCGATTGGAAGCTGGCGAAGTTATAAATGTGGAGAATGTCGCCGATATGCCACCGGAAGCCGAGGCTGAAAAGGCGATTTTAGAAGCGCAGAGTATAAAGTCAGTTCTGGTGTTTCCGCTTTTGTTAGAGAATAAACTGGCAGGTTTCGTGGGTTTCGACGCTGTGACTGCGATGAGAAGTTGGCGCGATGATGAACTTGTGCTGTTGTGTATGTTATCGGATATTCTCGGAACAGCCATCGAGCGTCGAAGGATCGAAGATAAACTGCACGAGAGTGAAATAAAATTCAAATATGTCTTCGAAGCCTCTAATGTAGGGATGTCGCTGACGCTGCCGACTGGCGAGGTCCAAGCCAACCGTGCTTATGCCGAAATGTTGGGCTATACTCAAGACGAGTTGACAGGCAGGAAATGGCAGGAAATTACGCCTCCGGATGAGATAGCGACGATTGAGAAAATCATTGAACCCTTATTGACCGGCGAGCGGAATGCAGTTCGCTTCAATAAGCGCTATATACATAAAGACGGACATTATGTATGGACCGATGTCAGCGCTACAATGCGCCGGGACACGCAAGGCAAACCGCTGCATTTCATTGTTACTATCGTCAATATAAGCGAAAAGAAGCGGGCTGAAGATGAATTGCGCGAGAGTGAAGAGCGCTTCCGCAGCCTATATGAGAACGCTACCATCGGACTCTACCGGACGACGCCGGATGGCAAGGTTATTCTCGCCAATCCAGCCTTCTTGAAAATGGTCGGTTATAATGACTTCGATGAGATTGCCCGCCGCGCGGTGGAAAATCGCGGCTATGTTAATGCCGCCGATGCGGATAAATTTGTTAAATTGATGGAGATGTATGGCGAAGTCAACGACTTTGATACGGCTTGGCAGCGCAAGGACGGTTCGACGGTCTATGTGCGCGAGAGCGCCCGGCTGGCGCGCGATAAAGACGGCAATCCGCTCTATTACGAAGGCACGGTTGAAGATATAACCACCCGCAAAATGCTGGAGGAACAGTTCCGGCAGGCGCAGAAGATGGAAGTAGTTGGAAGGCTGGCTGGCGGCGTAGCGCACGATTTCAATAATTTACTGACCATCATCACCAGCCAGACCGAACTGGCGCAGATGTCGCTCAGTCCTGATGATCCTATTTATAAAGAATTGGAGGAGATACTCAAAGCCGCGATGCGCGCCGCGGCGCTGACGCGGCAGTTGTTAATTTTCAGCCGCCGTGAAACGGTCGCGCCGCAGGTCTTGAATATCAACGGTATTATCGCTAATATTAGTAAGATGTTGAAACGGCTGCTGGGCGAAACTATCGAACTGCTGCCGATGTTAGCCGGCGAATTGTGGCGCATTAAAGCCGACCCCGGACTAATGGAACAAGTCGTGGTCAATCTATCCGTCAACGCCCGCGATGCAATGCCCCAAGGCGGCAAACTTACTATTGAGACTGATAATGTCGTTTTGGATGAGGCTTTCTGCAGCCGCTTCCCCGATGTCAAGTCGGGTGAATATGTGCTGCTATCCATCAGCGACACCGGCGTTGGGATGAGCGCGGAAGTGCGTGAGAAGATGTTCGAGCCGTTCTTCACGACCAAGGCGGTCGGGCAGGGGACCGGTTTGGGACTGGCAACGGTGTATGGCATTATAAAGCAGATGGGCGGCTTTTTCGATGTCGCCAGCGAACTTGGGAAAGGCACGACCATCAAGATTTACATCCCGCGCTTGCCGGCTGAAGAAAGTATCGAAACCGCTCGCATTATCGAATCAGATGTTATGCCGCGCGGAACAGAGATGATTTTAGTCGTGGAGGATGAGGACCAGGTGCGCGAGATGATGGCAGCGGTTTTGAAACGGCTCGGCTACAAGGTCATCACCGCTGCAAACGGCGGCGAAGCCTGGCTGTTGAGTTGGAAGATGGAATACGAGCCGGACCTGCTTTTGACCGATGTCATTATGCCGCATATGAACGGACCTGAACTGGCTGGAATGATTAAAACCTTGATGCCCAAGTTAAAAGTCCTTTACACTTCCGGCTATACCGCCGATGTTCTAAACAAGCAGGAGATGCTGAATATAGGCTGGAATTTCATTCAGAAGCCGTTTCGACCGGCGGTGCTGGCGCAGAAGGTGCGGGAAGTGTTGGATGGTTAATTTGCGGCAGGCTGAGTGAAATTTCCGCTGCCGACTCGCCGTAGTCGGCGGCAATTTATTAATGGGGTCAGAATATAGCGTCCCCTCTCCCCCCGCTTGCGGCTATTGCTTGCTTCTCCCCCCGCTTGCGGCTATTGCTCGCCTCTCCCCCCGCTTGCGGCTATTGCTTGCTTCTCCCCCCGCTTGCGGCTATTGCTTGCTTCTCCCCCCGCTTGCGGCTATTGCTTGCTTCTCCCCCCGCTTGCGGGGGGATGAAAGGGGGGGGTCCTTTCATCC
>VGIO01000237.1 GCA_016867855.1 Calditrichota bacterium | reverse complement strand
AAATTGGTTGATATCAGATGTATCAGCGCTCGATTTTCATCCAATTAGATTTCCAGATAGACTAAAAATTCGCTCGCTTGTCGAACCAAACAAATCTGATTCGACAGATGGACTTACTACAATTAAATTGGCATTGGGTAAAAACCACTATGAGAAAATTAGAGACGCCAAATTAATTTGCAGCAATATTAACATTCAGACTGCAGGAAAGAATTCAAGGTCGTTGAGAAAGTTACTCAGAGTGCTTGAAATTCAAGAATATCGAAATCAGAGTAAGAATCCATAATTAAGAATATGTCCCCCAAACCAAAACCTGCACTCCCCTTGCAGCCCGACTGGCGCGCCGGTGTGCTGGAACAAGAAAAGAAGCGGGTGCTGACGCTGGCGCTTGAACAGAAGCACCTCGAGAAGGCTGACTCGTTACTGCCCGACTACGACATCCCACAGCGCGACTACGGCGGGCTGTCGAAGGAAGGTTATATCGAACTCTACCGCTTGTTGTTTCTAATCCCCGAGATGGAAGCCCGCCTGACGAGACTCTACCGGCAGGGCAAGATTGTCGGCGACGTCTATCTGTCGAAAGGCACGTAAGCCATCGCCATCGGCTCGGGTTATGCGCTCCAGCGCGGCGTGGATTGGCTCTTTCCGATGCACCGCGACCTTGGTTCGCATTTAGCCTTTGGGCAGCGTCCGTTCAAACTTTTCGCTCAATATATGGGGCGCGCCGATGGTCCGACCCGCGGCCGGGATGGTAATACCCATATGTCCGACCGCGATCTGCAGATTGTGGGGATGATAAGTCACCTCGGCGCGATGATTCCGGTCGCAGTCGGCGCTGCTATCGGTTCGAAATTGCAGGGCTTGAACGCTGTCGCGCTGACTTACATCGGCGATGGTGGCGCCTCCATCGGCGACTTTCACGAGGGTTTGAATTTTGCGGCCGTTGTCAATGCCCCGTTTGTGCTTATCGTGGAGAACAATCAATACGCCTATTCGACGCCGGTCATAGCCCAATATGGCGCGGCGCGCATCATCGACCGGGCGCCGGGTTATGGCATTAGTGGCGAAGTCATCGACGGTAATAATGTTTATGCCGTCTATGAGACCTGCAAAGCAGCTGTCGAACGGGCGCGCCAGGGCGGTGGTCCAACGCTTATCGAAGCCGTTACGATGTGTATGCGCGGACACTCCGAACACGACGACCATTTCTATGTGCCACAGGAGTTACTCGATAAATGGGCTGAACGCGATCCTCTGCTGCGTGCGCAAAGGTTCCTTGAACATACCGGCTACTTAAAAGAGAAAGACCGGCTCGAGATGGAAGCGCAGACGGTCGAATTTATCGAAGCGGAAATTGCCTTGGCGCTCAAATCGCCATATCCAAAAACGGATGACCTAGTCGATTCAGTGTTTTATTCGACGGGAGGAGGCCAATAATGACCACAATGACCTATTTCGAAGCCATCAGCGCCGGTATGCGAGAGGAGATGCGCCGCAACCCGCGAGTATTCATTTTAGGCGAGGATGTCGGTATCTACGGCGGCGCGTTCAAGGCGACCAAAGGCTTCTTCGAGGAATTTGGACCCGACCGGGTCTATGATACGCCATTAGCCGAGTCGGCAATAATGGGCGTCGGCATCGGCGCGGCGCTGACTGGGCTTAGACCTATCGTCGAATTCCAATTCGCTGATTTCATCACATCCGCTTTCAACCAAGTGGTCAACAACGCCGGCACGATGTTCTTTCGCTCGGGTATGCCTCTGCCGCTAACTATCCGCTGCCCATCCGGCGCGAATGTCCACGGCGGTCCATTCCACCGCAGAATCCCGAAGCCTGGTTTAGGCACACGCCGGGACTCAAGGTCGTCGCACCATCGACACCTTACGATGCCAAAGGCTTGATTGCCGCAGCCATTCGCGACGACAATCCGGTATTGTATTTCGAGCATAAGTTTCTCTACCGTCGCATTAAAGAAGATGTGCCGGACGATGCTTTCACCGTGCCTATCGGCGCTGCTGATATCAAGCGCGAGGGGAGCGATTTGTCCGTGATTGCCTACAGCGTGGCGGTGCATCTAGCGCTGGAAGCCGCGGATAAATTAGCCGGCGAAGGTATTTCAGTCGAAGTGGTCGATATGCGCAGCCTGTATCCTTACGATAAGGAAGCCATCGCGCGGACAGTCCAGAAGACCGGTCGGGCGCTGATTGCCCACGAGGACTGGCTGACCGCCGGGGTCGGCGCGGAATTTGTGCGTTTCTAGCCCAGGAATGCTTTGAAATGCTTGATGCGCCGGTGATGCGCGCCGCCTCGCTGGATATGCCGTATCCGTTTTCGACCATCTTGGAGGAATATATGGTATTAAATTCCGCCAAGGTCGAAGCAACGTTGCGGAAATTGGCGGAATTCTAAAAAGGAGTAAGCAATGTCCGACGAAGTCATTCGCCCTGAAGCGTCCATCGACGATGTCTTTCGCATCGCCATCAAGCGTGAAGCGGCAGCGCGTCACTTTTACACTGAAGCCGCTAACTGGGCGCACTCAGCTAAAACGCGGGAACTACTGCTCTGCCTGGCCAAAGAGGAGACCAAGCACGAGGAAGCGCTGAAACGCGAATGGGAGCATATTAAAGCCGACCGCGATGTCTCCCGTGCGATGTGCAGCGATATTTAGTGTGAACAAACACCCATATTGTCTATTGAAGAAAGGACGAAAATGCCCCGCAGTCTAACAATATTCCTCATCTTCAGCGCGCTTTTTATATTCAGCGCTTGCTACGACGCCGACAAGGTCTCCGGACCTCCCGGAGACGACGGCATGCCGAATTCGCCTTATCCGGCTAATAACAGCATCATTAACACCGACACCAGCGGTATTGTGCGCCTGACCTGGCAATGTTCAAGTTCTTCAGACGCCACGCTGCATTACGATGTCTATTTTGGAACGGCGATGGACTCCCTCTATATACGCGCGTCATATATCTCTGAACGCTACTTTGATGCCGCTGTCGAACGCGGTCGGACTTATTACTGGTATATCGTCGCCCGCCTGGGCTGAGGGGGAACATACGGACCGGTCTGGTCCTTTAAAGTCAATAATTAGTCTTTAGATTAAAAATGCAAGTTGTGCGCATTATCGACAACTTCATAGCAAAGATTATAGACGCTTGCAAATCTATCCTAAATAATTAACCGTATTAACTCTGAATTGCAAAGGGGCTTGATATCCTGCCCCTTTTATTTTGCCCAAGAAATTTATTTCGTGCGTAAAGTCAAAATATTGCATTTCTTAAATCGACCATATATATTGTTTAGTATGATATTTTATAGCAACAAAATTCCAAATTCCAAATTCCAAATTCCAAATTTAAAAAAACCTGACAAAACAGGATAGGGAGGTTTTATGCGGAATTTACTTACACTCAGCGCCGCCTTAATGACATTGGGGATGCTTTGGGGCGATGCGCCGGCTCAAATAACAATAGAGCCTTTCGGACTTTCGGCGCGGGTAGAGCAGAATGATACGCTCGACACGGAATTGATAATTCAAAATCAGACCGGGAGCGATATAACTTTTAAAATCGACCTGCGCGAAGTTGACCAGCAGTTTGCTGCTGGCAGCATCCAATATCTATCAGCGCGGGGCGCGCCGCCTGTCGGACCGGCGCGCGATCGGCGCGGCG
>VGIO01000236.1 GCA_016867855.1 Calditrichota bacterium | reverse complement strand
AAGCAGGTAATTATGCGGTGACCTTCATAGTAACAGACGATGGGACTCCTAACTTATCGGACGAAGAGACGATAGTGATAACGGTTGGAGATATCAATCGTCCGCCGGAGTTGGTGGGGATTGGCAATCGTGAGGTGGATGAGGGGCGTGAGTTGCTTATAGAGTTATCGGCGTTTGACCCGGATGATGACGGATTGACTTTCAGTGGGGTTGACTTGCCGGCGGGTTCAACATTGGAGGGCAATGTTTTCCGTTGGACGCCGGATTTTGGTCAAGCGGGTAATTATGCGGTGACCTTTATCGTCAGCGATGGATCATTGACCGACAGCAAGACGATAACGATAACGGTTAATAATGTCAATCGTCCGCCGGTGTTAGTCGGCATAGGCAATCGTGAGGTGGATGAGGGGATGGAGTTGCTTATCGAGTTATCGGCGTTTGACCCGGATGATGACGAATTGACTTTCAGCGGGGTTGATTTGCCGGCGGGTTCAGCGTTGGCGAGGAATGTATTTCATTGGGCGCCAGATTATGGTCAAGCGGGTAATTATGCAATGACCTTCATAGTAACAGACGATGGGACTCCTAACTTATCGGACGAAGAGACGATAGTGATAACTGTAAATAATATCAATCGTCCGCCGGAGTTGGCTGAAATTGGCAATCGTGAGGTGGATGAGGGGATGGAGTTGCTCATCGAGTTATCTGCGTTTGACCCGGATGATGATGGATTGACTTTCAGTGTAGTTGATCCGCCGGCGGGTTCAATGTTGGCGGGGAATGTCTTCCGTTGGATGCCGGATTTTGGTCAAGCGGGTAATTATGCAGTGACTTTTAGAGTTACAGATGATGGGACGCCGAACTTATCGGACGAAGAGACGATAGTGATAACGGTTGGAGATATCAATCGTCCGCCGGTGTTAGCCGGTATAGGCAATCGTGAGGTGGATGAGGGGCGTGAGTTGCTTATAGAGTTATCGGCGTCCGATCCGGATGATGACGAATTGACCTTCGGCGGGGTTGACTTGCCGGCTGGTTCATCGCTGGCGGGGAATGTCTTCCGTTGGACGCCGTCGTATTTGCAGGCGGGGAATCATATCGTCACCTTTATCGTCAGCGATGGCTCATTGACCGACAGCGAGACGATAACGATTACGGTCAATAATATCAATCGTCCGCCGGAAGTGCGCAATCGAATTGAGAATCAAGTCTTTAGTGAAGACTGTGGGGAGCAATCCATTGCTGATTTAAACGAAGTATTTTTCGACCCAGACGGCGACGAATTAGATTATTCGGTCACCGGCGAGGCGTGGTTGAATTTGAACATCGATGAAAATGCTATTTTGACGATAAATCCCGAAGCGGATTATTTTGGCGAGACAGAAATTATCTTAACAGCATCCGACGGCGACCGGGCGATGCAATTCGGTCGGCGGGACGCTTTAAGGTCGGTGAATTACGAACAGCAGAGGGCTTTATCTACATTATTGGCAGACAATTATCTAAGAATGTTTAACAATCCAGCAGAATTTCCGGCGCGCGATGCGGTGAATCTAACATTTATCATTACAATCGAACCGGTTAATGATGCACCGCGCTGGTCGCGATATCCGGACTCGCCAATACTCGTCGATGCTGGGGAAGCCATTGATTTTATTGTCGCAGCCATCGATGTTGACAGCGACCAATTGAGACTGACTTGCGACTTACGGGAATTGCCGGAAAGCGTCGAATTCCACGATAACGGCGATGGCAGCGGTCGTTTCTATTGGCAGACAGAAAGGTTAGATGTTTTTGACCGAATAGTCCACTTTAATATCTCTGACGGCGAATTCGATATAGGTCTGGATATACGCATCATCGTATGTTCGGCGCTGCGAAACTACGATTTTGTTATAACTAATTCTAATCATAGTATTTTAGTGACTGGAGTAACTTTCGAGGGCGAACCGGTTCCGACCGGCTGGGAGATTGCGGTATTCACGTCGGGCAATTTCTGCGCTGGAGGGATGATGTGGTTTGACGATGGCGAGCCGCACGGCTTTGCAGCCTATGGCGACGACCCTGAGACGCAAGCCGCCGATGGCTTCCGCAATGGTGAGATGATGCGTTTTAGGCTCTGGGACAACGAAGCCGATATAGAGTATAGCGCGGCAGCGAATATTGCCGATGGTCCAGCCGTATGGACGGCTGATGCGTTGACGATATTAATGTTGACCGGCGCCGGCGGTCGCAATTGCGATGTGGCTTTGAATCTGGGTTGGAATTTAATTTCTATCAATGTTCGGCCGCCACAAGAACTTTGGCGGCGGCAAGAGGGGCCTGACATAATCAGAATGACGGAACAATTACGTTATAACCCGGATAACCCGCGTTCACCGCATCATATCGTTCTCTTAAAGGACGAGCGCGGTCGTTTCTATACGCCGCAACTCGGTTTCTGCAATATACCATATTGGGAATTGACCGAAGCGTATCAGGTGAAGATGGATGCTGCAATGCAGACTTCGTGGTTTGGGCAGCCGATTGCTGCGGACGCCGATGTGCCGATTGCTTTAGGTTGGAATATGATAGCCTATTTTCCGGATTATGAATTATCCGCTGCCGGACCGCAGTTGTATGTCATCTCGCCGATTCGCAACGATGTTATAATCGCCAAGAATGCAGCCGGGCGGTTTATGATTCCAGCATTGGGCTTCTCAAATATGCCGCCCTGGCGGTCCGGGCAAGGCTATCAGATTAAAGTCAGCCGAAATCTTGTGTTCAACTATCCAGCCCCGCGGGGACTTTTAGGACAAGCCTCCTCACAGGTAGAATCTGTCGAACAATGGAGCGAACCGCTGAACACCGGCTCAAATATGTCTGTGTTGACAATTTTCTTAGACGGACAACTGATAGAGAATAGCAGCCGGGTAGCAGCCTTCAGCGCAGCGGGGACATTGGTAGGAGTTGGAACGATTACCGACGGCGTCGCAGGTTTGGCAGTTTGGGGCGATGATCCGACCACAGATGAGATTGACGGATTATTGAACGGTGAACAGTTCTCTTTGAAGGTCTGGATTAAGTCAAGCAATGAAGTAATTCCGTTGTCGGCGCGTTCCTTTAAAGCCGGCAGGTCTTTAACTTATGAGACCGACAGTTTTGTGGCCGTCGAAGCCGTTTTAATTCCACTGGATTATTATTTCGGTTCAAATTATCCAAATCCGTTCAATAGTAGCGCGACCTTAACCTACGGATTGTCGCAGAGGACGCGGGTGTCGATTTATATGAATGATGTATCAGGCCGGATGGTTGCCCGTCTGGTCGATGGCGTGCAGGAGGCTGGACATTACCAGGTAAGATATAATCTGCCTGAATTATCGGCGGGAGTGTATTTAGTGCGGATGGAAGCTGGCAATTTCAGAGTTGTCAGGAAAGTTACATTGCTGAAATAAATGCGGAGTGGCGGAAACCGTCTTGCGTTCGCGCGCTAATAAAGGCAATTAAATTGGATTTTTAAGGATACTGTTCGTCGTCAGTGCCTATTGGACAATTTTGGGCATTTTAGTCAGGAGTGGTTTTGATAAAATCTAAAACAATTTTATCTTTAACCAAACCTACTTATCCGAGGAACTATGCCCCTCAACAAACCCAAAATCTCCACTAAACCGGAAGCCGTAGTCCGCGAAATCAAACGCGCTA
>VGIO01000235.1 GCA_016867855.1 Calditrichota bacterium | reverse complement strand
CGTAGCCAGATGAGATTTCCCGCGTATAGACTGTTCAAGAATACCGTTTTCCACTGCCGACCCGCCGTGGTTGGCGGCAAAATTAACAAAAATACAATGTTCTGCCGTTGACTACAGCGAGTCAACGGCGGGCAAAATGGCATTCTCGGACAGGTTGGCATGCGGAATTTCGGCTAAATATCTAATATTTAAATATATAATTAGATTCCTGGTAACGAAAATGAAGTTGAGATTATTCAAAATATCATCATCGTCGTCGTCATTGTCATTGGCATTGACATTAGCATTAGCAATTTTTGCTAATGCCGCCGAACAGCGCATTGTATTGACGCCGGGTTGGAACATCATTTCCTTAAATGTTGACCCGCGTGAGATGTATCGCGAAGGCGAAGAGCGCGGCCCGGACATAGAATTGATGTTCGCGCAACTGCAGCGCGGCGAAAGAAATCTGCTCGATGTTCTGCAGGACGATTCAAGCCGCTTATATAGACCTAATCTCGGTATCCGCGAAATTCCATACTGGAATTTAACGCGCGGTTATAGGGCAAAACCTGAAGAACAAGTCGAACTGGTTTTCGAAGGCGAGACAATTCCCGCCGACGCGCCAATAATCCTCAATACCGGCTGGAATTGTATAGCCTATTATCCGAATTATGAACTGCCGGCTTCTTTACCGGATTTTTATGTGTTGTCGCCCATCATCGCCAATGTCATTTGGGCGCGTGATGAAAGGGGAAGTTTTATGAAGCCCCGCTTCCCTTTCTCCAATATGCGTCCATGGCGTCCCGGACGAGGGTATTTAGTCGAAGTCGATACTATTGTTATCCTCCATTATCCGCCGCCGCTTTCGATAAAATCGCCGTCAGCGCCGCAGCAATTCTCAATTCTGTCCCTTTATCCAAATCCATTTAATAGTGAAACTTCCTTGAAATATTCAATTTCGACACCATCCGAGATTAAAGTGGACATAGTGGATGTCTGTGGACGAAGCATAGAAATATTATTCGAAGGGTCTCTAAATAATGGTCGATATGAATTAAAATGGAATGCAGCAAATTGCCCGGCCGGTATCTACTACTTTCGCTTGATAACATCCTATAGAACAACAATCACAAAAGGTCTTCTTATTAGATGAAATTCATATCTCCGAAATCAGGTTACAATCTGCAATTTATAATTTGCAATTTACTATTTACATTTCATACCGTTTCGCTCGCTGCTTATCGCTTGCCGGTTTGCGCGCGCGCAGGAATGGCAGCCACGCCTCATCCACTGGCGACTGAGGCGTCGGTGCAGATACTGGACAAAGGCGGCAACGCTGTCGACGCGGCGCTGGCCGCGGCTTTCGCATTATCGGTCGTCGAACAGTATCACAGCGGTTTGGGCGGCGGGGAGTTTGCCGTAGTTTGGTCGGCTAAAGACGAGAAGGCTTATGCGCTGGATGCCCGCGAATGCGCGCCGGCTGGAGCATCTGCTGAAATGTATCTGGATCCAGAGACACAAAACCCTCTGCCCGATAAATCCTGGCGGGGAGGCTTGGCGGTCGGTGTTCCCGGCAGCGTCGCCGGGCGCGTCGAACTGCATCGACGATTTGGAAAACTGCCCTTCAAAGAAATCCTTCAACCTGCAGTTAAATTAGCCCGCGCCGGCTTCCCTCTCGACCGCTATTACGCCGACCGTTTGAACGGGCAGCGCGACCGTTTCGCTAATGACTCAAATATCGTCAAAGTCTTCTTTCGCCGAAATCGGCCGCTCGAGCCGGGTGAAATTTTAGTTCAAACCGCGCTGGCTTCAACACTCGAACAAATCGCGCTTGACGCCGGCCAAGCCTTCTACCGCGGCAAGCAGGCGGCTCATATTGTCGCAGCAGTGAATAAGTCCGGCGGGATTATCACCAAACAAGATTTGACCGACTATAAAACTATCTGGCGCGAGCCAGTCAAATTTACCTATCGCGGCATCGAAGGCTGGTCTATGCCGCCGCCGTCTTCCGGCGGTGTCTGCATCGCTTTAGCGCTGAATATCCTGGAAGGCTATCCGCTAAACTATATAGAAAACTATTCTTCAGAATATTATCATCTGTTGGCTTCGACTTTTGAACGCGTCTTCATCGACCGCGCTGAATGGCTGGCGGATCCGGATTTTGTTCCCCAACCAATAGGCGGAATGACCTCCAAACTCTATGCCGATTCGCTGCGTAAAGGTATAGACAAGCAGTTTCACATCCCACCCAAGTCAGCCGGCGACCCGTGGCTCTATGAACCGATTAACACCAGCCATATATCAGTCATTGACCATGCAGGCAATATGTGCGCCATCACTACATCGGTGAACACTGCCTTTGGTTCGCTGGTCTTTGTGCCGGAATTAGGCATCTTCCTGAATAACACGATGGACGACTTCGCTACCGCTCCAAGCGCCGCTAATCAATTCGACCTGGCATCGGGCGAAGTCAACGGCATCACGTCCGGCAAACGCCCGCTCTCAAGTATGTCGCCGACTGTTCTACTCAAAGACGGCCGACCGTTTCTCTGCCTCGGCTCGGTCGGCGGTCCGCGCATCATTACTTCAGTAGTGCAAATGATTGTTAATATAGTCGATTTCGGAGTGGACATTCAAGCCGCCATCGACGCCCCACGCCTCCACTGCCAATGGAAGCCGGACGCGCTCTATGTTGAAAGCGCGATTTCACCCGATATCATCTCTAATTTAATATTGCGCAAATGGAATGTCGTGAAGGAGAAGACCTGGTCGCTCAGTCAAGGAGTGATGTTCGACACCGAGAAAAGCCTCTTCTACGGCGCTTCAGATGCAAGGGGAGTGGGAACGGCGGGTGGAAGCGCAATGATAGACTCAAGGTGAAGGTGTAGGGTGTAAGTAATAAAGTTTTCGCTGCCACTCGCCGTAAGTGGCGGCTTAATAACCGCCGTTGACTCGCCGCAATCGACGGCGAATAAACACATTCTGTTGTGAATTCTCTTTAACGGCTTAAAATCTTTTTCGCCAAATCCGGATTATGCACCGCCCGGCCTTTGTCTTGCTCGACTAACCGGGTAGGCAAGTCGGATGAAGAAGACTTCAAAATGAGATTTACCAACACTCCCCGTTTAAACTCAAGATCGCGCACAATTTCCGCATCGTGGCAGTCGAGGCAGAGGTCGTTATCGGGCGGTCGGTAGCCTTTAGATTGGTAGTGGCAGTCGCGGCAGACCATATCCGCGGCAAACATCGGCGAAGGCTGCGGTTCTAATCCGGGCAAAGCGCCGCTGAACAGTCGGCGCGCAGGTATATGGCAGGGCGAGCAAAGTTTATCGCCGGCGACGTTGGCGCTATGATGACAATCGCGGCAGGATGATTTTAGAGGCAGCCGCCGTCCGTGGCCGGTCATCTCCGGCAGGTTGTCGATATGGCAGTCGGTGCAGGTGATTTTTCGTTCGGCGATATGCGCCGAATGGTCGAATTCGGATAACTCAAGTTTTATTTCAGCGTCTAAAATTCCGCTGTGACAGGCGGTGCATTTTTCAGTTCCAGCCGGCATCTCGATATATGTCTTGACATTTCCGCCAGCCTTTGAAATCACTTCTGCCACGCTCTTCAACACTTCATCTGCATAGTGCGGATTGTGCCATGCGCCGCCGCGTTTGACGAGCGCTAAATCGTGCCGGGCGTCTTCCTTATGAGGATGGCTGCCCATCCGATGCAG
>VGIO01000234.1 GCA_016867855.1 Calditrichota bacterium | reverse complement strand
GAAGCCCGCAGCCGGCCCGGCCCGGTCGAAGCCGAATTCACTTTACATCAAGCCTATCTTACGCTCGGCGCAGCCTATTTAGTTCGCTCTGATTTATCTATTGGCGCATCCGTCAAGGGCTGGGTCGAGGATATATATGGCGACCGCGCCGGCGGACTGCCGGTGTTCGATGCCGGCGCCGCCTACCGCCGCGGCGGCTGGATGACCGGCATCGCCGCGGCAAACTTGGGCGAAGGCTGGCAGAACGACCCGCTGCCGGCTGTCTTGCGCTCTGGAATTGCACGCCAATTCAATTATGGAGATTTTGGACTCCTTAACGCTGCAGAATACTCCATTGTCCATAAAAATATCGGACGGATCCACTTCGGCGCCGAAGCCGATTATCTGCAAAGCCTCTTCCTTAGAGCCGGCTGGTTCGGCAACAGCCAAGTCAGCCAGTTGTTATTCGGATTAGGCGTCGCACACTCAATATACCGCTTCGATGCTTCTATCGCTCCATTCGACGAAGGCTTGGGCGCCGGCTGGCGCGTAGGAATCGGCGTGAAAATTTAATAGTTCCCTATTATCGAAACAAAAGATAATCTATAGATAATTTTCCTGCATATATTATTAGTCGTGTGTCTAAGATTTGCAACGATGGGAGAAGACTAACACAACTATAGATTATACTCGCTTACGCGCTTTTGCTATCTCATAATATAAGCGCGCTAATTTATTAAAATTTCGCCAAACACCTTTATTATGAATGACTTCCTCGGTGTTTTACTGCTGTTAATTACTGCGGTTGGATTGACGGTTATAATACTACTTCTGACCGTCTATCTAGGCCCAAAACGCACCAATCCGGTCAAAGAACTGCAGTTTGAGACTGGCAACCGGCCTTCGCCCGGCTCTGCGCGCGAGCGCTTCCCGGTGCATTTTTATCTCGTCGCCATCCTATTCGTGGTGTTCGACATTGAAATCGCCTTTCTCTATCCCTGGGCTGTCAACTTTAGAAAGTTAGGCTTGTTCGGGCTGGTCGAGATGGGAGTGTTTATCTTAATTCTCACTACAGGCTGGTATTACATTCTCAAACGCGGAGTGCTTAAATGGCGCTAATCCAAAACAATGTCTGTTGGGGGACGCCGGGCGATAATATCCTCGACTATGTGTTGGGATGGGCGCGCAAGTATTCCATCTTTATGTATCCGTTTGTTACAGCCTGCTGTGGGATGGAATATATGTCAGTTGCGTCCTCGCACTACGACATCGACCGCTTCGGCGCCGGTTTGCCGCGCTTCAGTCCGCGCCAAGCCGATGTGTTGATGGTCGTCGGGACGGTCAATAACAAGTTGGCGCCAATCCTGAAAAATGTCTATGACCAGATGGCTGAACCTAAATGGGTCATATCGTTCGGCGCCTGCGCATCGGTCGGCGGACCTTACGACAATTATGCCGTGCTGCAAGGCATCGACCGTGTTGTGCCGGTGGATATTTACATCCCCGGTTGTCCGCCGCGTCCGGAAGTCGTCCTCGACGGATTGATGAAACTTCAAAGAAAAATCCAAGAACAGAAACACGAAATATAGGATTAAGTTGTCAGACGCATAGTGTAAGTGACACTAAATAAGATATTTACACCTTGCGCCTTACATCTCGCAGCAATCTATGAATTCAGTCGAACTAATTTCCGCCTTAACCACATCCCTCACATATCCTGATTTGCTCTTCATAGTCGATAAGGATATCGCAGTCGTCGCCATTCCTGCGTCGAAAGTTGCGGACTTAGCGACCGAGTTGAAAACCCGCCCCGAGTTCGCTTTCGATATGCTGACCGACTTAACAGCGGTGGACTGGCTCGGCAAACAGACACCGCGCTTCGAGGTCGTTTATCATTTCTATTCGACTTCGCACAACCATCGGCTGCGCGTGAAAGCCGCCGTCGATGAAGGACAGCCTGTGCCGTCGCTGACGAAATTATATTCGATTGCCAATTGGTTTGAGCGTGAGGTGTGGGACCTTTACGGGATTAAATTTGCCAGACATCCGAACCTGAAGCGGATTTTGCTTTACGAAGAGTTCAAAGGCCATCCGCTGCGCAAGGACTACCCATACGACAAGCGCCAGCCGCTCGAGCCGGAGACCTGGCCCGTGCGTGAGTTGCAGGTGCAGATGGAAGAGGGAAGGAAAATACATAGACCTTAACGGGATGTTCACACTTGTTAATCAACTTATTCAGCAATCCTTGTTCAATACTATAAATATGAGCTAATTGAAAAAGTGATGATTAATCCAGAAAACTCAGACCATGGCAAAGCAGACGCCATCGTCCACCGCATTCTATGCTTGGTTTTCGGCGGACGAGGGCGTCCGCCTTGCCATCAGTTAATAAATCCAACACTTTTGCAATTACCTCAATATTCAAATAACTGTCCTTAAAATAAGGAATCCTCAATGAAACGAAAATTCGCATTAACATTAGCATTAGCATCGGCATTAGCATTAATCTCAGCATTACCGGTTTTTCCCGGGGAAGACCAAGACCATACCTGCCCGCATGCCTGCAAGCCGGGCAAGTTCGAGATGATGCACGCCACCGGCGTCAATTATTGCGTCAATTGCGCGCTCAAAAATGAACTCAACGCCGAGGTTGATTGCGTCAAATCCGGACATCAAACCGCGCTGAAAATAACCAAATATATCTCATTCTGCGGCGAAGAGAAGCCCGAATTCAACGGCAAGACCTATTTCTACTTCGTTAGCGAAGCCGCCAAACCTCTCAGAACCGCCCATCTCGGCGAAACTGTGACTGTATCAGGCCGGCTTTACTTCGATTTGCCGGTAATCGAAGTGCAGGAATTTAAGGTTCAAAAACCCGAAGAGAAAAAGAATTGATTTATACTAAATTGATTCCAAAATAACCTTGAAAATGAGAATTCACAGCGGATTGAGCGGATTAAGCGGATAGAGGTTTCAATATATCCGTTTCATCCGTTTAATCTGTTGTGAATTTGTTTTGACATTTATCATCCGATTGATTGCAACTTGGTATGAGATAACTATTACTTCCCACGACAACGCGCCTTGCTGCGGTGTGAACTCGGCTTTATAATAACTCATAGATCCTTGGGAGTGGGAGTATCCCATCGTCTTAGCATCGATGATCTCACCTGTGGCATTACGGGTGAAAAGCCAAACTACAATACCGTTATCGTCGTATTTTCAGGGTCCATCCAATCGACTTGGGCATTGAAATATGTGTCCAATGTATAGGCCGTATTATGCAGGATATGCGCACCTAAAGCCGCTGCACTTATGAACACCAGCAGTGTGATTAGCCCGCTGACTAACTTCTTTTTCATTTCAGTCTCCAAAATTTGCTTTTACGGGAAAAGTTGATTAGGTTGGAGTCACCGGGGAGACTTCCCGCAGTCTCCCGCGGCGCCAAGGTTGGGCGCGCCGGGTTCTGACAGGAATGTTTAAGGCGCGCCCAAACCCTTTTTGAATTTGGAATTTGGAATTGTTTTACTTTACTCCAAATTCCAAATTCCAAATTCCAAATTCCAATTAACAGAATGCCCCGCCGGATAGAGTCCCTCGACTCCCTCCAGCGGGGCTTTTAAGTGGGCGGGTTCAAAACCTGCCGGCGATTTGAATTGACGGGCATTATAGTCGATGATTTATAATTGACGCCGGTGCCAGCGGCGATGATGATAGTCGTAATACAGCGTCTCTTCTCCCCCCGCTTGCAGGGGGGAAGAACAATCACAACATAAACTATATTCTAC
>VGIO01000233.1 GCA_016867855.1 Calditrichota bacterium | reverse complement strand
TGTCCTATGGGAACTTTATTTTGGTAGAGTGTATGACGGTAATTTCACTTCAGCCTTGTTTTTAGATGATGGAAGTTACTTATTAGCAGGGGAATGCAATCCGCGATTGCCGAGCAGATTCATCGAACCTTGGCTGGTTCGCACTAGACCGGATACCTTTAATATCAACAAGGTCGTCCTTCTCGACCCGGCCTTTCCTTCGCAGTTGGTATTTGCAGCGCCGTATCCGAATCCGTTCAATTCAGCAGTTCGGATTTGCTACTCATTGCCAAAGCCTTCCGATGTCCGACTCACCATCTTCGACCCTTCCGGGCGGTTCATCGACCGGCTCGTCAGCGGTCATCAGGCTGCAGGTGAGCATCGATTGTTCTGGTCCAGAGCCGGAACCTCCAGCGGGCAATACATCCTTCATTTGGACGCCAATGGACAGTCCCAAACGCGCCGGTTGATGCTAGTGAAGTAGATAATTCTCTTAAAGATAAAAGTTACCACACTTTAATATTTGACAGAGGAAGTTTATCTGCTATATTAGCGTTCAGTTATCCACGGTTGCCTGTTAGATATTAGTTGTCAGATACACTTTGAATTTTCTGGCTTTTCAACTATCAAATTGTCGCGGGCAGAGACGCCCGCGTTACCGGCTAAACTTTTCAACTTTTCAACTTTATTTATGTTAACTCGCAGCGCTATAATCATTTTCCTTAAGGAACTCAAGGACATACTGCGCGACCGGCGGACGGTCATTTCGATGACGGTCATCCCTATCCTGATGATGCCGGTTCTTATTATCGGGATGGCGCTCATCACGACCAGCGCGGTGAAGTCGGTGATGGAGAAGCCTTCGCGCGTAATTTGGCTGGGAACCGAAGCCGCCGAAATCAAAACGGCGGTGAGTCAAGCCCAGAATTTGCAGTTATTAGAAGGGATTCCGGACAGCGCTTCGGCGGTGAAATTGATACGCGAGAAGGAGGCTGACGCAGCGGTCATCGCGCCGGACGGCTTCGACAACCGACTGAACAATCTATTGACCGGCGACGGCGGCGATGCGCCTGCGTTGACGCTGCTGGAAGACAAGAGCCGGGAGCGGTCCTCCTTCGCCGCGAAGAAAATCGTGACCGCCATCGACGACTCCCGTTCGGAAATCGTCAGCGCGACTTTGAAAGAACGCGGCATCAAGCCTCAACTGTTCAAACCGTTTGTCATCGACCGGCAGAATATCAAGACCGAGGAGGAGATGGGCCGGTTTATGGCAAGCACAATGCTGCCGTATTTTATAATTTTAATGCTGTTCACCGGGGCCATCTCGCCCGCCGCCGACCTCACCGCCGGCGAAAAAGAACGGATGACCCTCGAAACGCTGTTAGTGTCAGGCGTGTCGCGAACCGATATCATCATCGGCAAATTTCTCACTGTGCTACTGGCTTCGGTAGTGTCGCTCGTGCTGTCGATAGGTAGTTTTGCTTTTATGTTCATCTATGGCTTCAAAATGTTTCCGGAATTGATGAAGGATGTTCCGATGCGGTTCAATTTCGTAGTCGATTTCACGACCGGACTAGCGGCGCTAGCGACATTATTACCCTTGGCGATAATTGTCTCCGCTGTTTTAATGACTATTTGTCTGTTTGCCAAGAGTTACCGTGAAGCGCAGAGTTATACTTCGCCGTTGATGATTGTCGTCATCTTCCCGGCTATTATGTCGTTAATGCCGGGGATAGAATTGAATTTAAGTATGGCTTTGATTCCGGTTGTGAATGTGTCGTTATCGCTCAAGCAGATATTTGCTGGCGTGGTCGATATGAAAATGCTGCTGGTCGCTAGTTTGGAGAATCTGGGCATTGCAGCGGTCTGTATCTATATTATGTCCAAAATGTTCCGCAAAGAGACGGTGTTGTTTCGTGTCTGAATTACTGGACAAGCGTCCGTTCGACTTTGAACGGCAGTCGTCGTTTCCCTTTATGGGCGATGTGGTGGAGGTCGGACGGCGTTATAGCGTCGGCGTAGTCGGCTCAACTGGGGCAGTCGGGTCGTTGGTGGTGAAGTTGCTGTGCGAGCGAAATTTTCCGGTCGGCGAGCTGCGGCTGTTTGCTTCGCCGAATTCAGCCGGCAAGTGGGTCGAGACGCCGTATGGACAATGCCAAATCGAAGCCTTAGCGCTGCGCAAACCGCCTATTTTGGAGGTGGTCTTTATGGCTGCCGGCGCGGCGGTTGCCAAGCGCTGGGGCTGGCGCTTCGCCCACCGGGGGGCGTTAGTCATAGACAAGTCATCCTATTTCCGTATGAAGAATTATGCGCCTTTAGTTGTGCCGGAGGTCAACGGCGAGCGGGGGCTGCGGCATCAGGGCATTATATCCAATCCTAACTGCACGACTATTCCGTTAGTGATGGCGCTGGCGCCGCTGCATAAACTCTTCGATTTGGAATTAATTACGGTGACATCATTTCAGAGCGTTTCCGGCGCTGGCAAGAAGGGCATAGCCGCTTTGGCGACGGAACTGACCGATTACGAGGCTGAGCCTTCGACCTTCAGCCAGCGGATTGCTTACAACATCATTCCTTGGATTGGCGGACGACGCGGCAGACATTCCGGCGAAGAGATGAAGATCATTCAAGAGACGCGGCGGATATTGGAGTTGCCGCGGCTGCCGATACAAGCCACGGCGGTGCGCGTGCCGACTCTGGTCGGGCATGGGCTGGCGGTGCATGCCGAGTTCCGTCGGAAGGTGGACATAAGTAAAGCCTTTGCTGCGTGGGAAGCCTTTCCCGGCGTCAAAGTTGTCGATGACCCGTCTGAAGGCTTATATCCGACGCCGGCTGTAGCCCAGGGCCGGGACGAAGTCTTCGTCGGGCGGCTGCGCTGCGACCGCGGCCGGCACGGTCTAGGCTTCTTCGTCGTTGCCGACAATCTACGCAAAGGCGCAGCGACGAACGCGCTGCAGATCGCCGAATACACGCTGGCTAATTCGCCTTAAGCGATGTTCTTTCCCTACCGCGACGAAAACCGCTCGCGCCGATTCCCGGTGTTGACCCTGGCGCTCATCGCACTCAATGTCCATATCTTTTTGAACTCCTACACCGCCGAGTCCTTCGAGGCGACCGTTATTCATCTGGGCTATACACCGCCCGCTTTACTAAGTCGGCCTTATATTTTAATCACCTCTATATTCCTTCACTCGGGCTGGCTGCATCTAATCAGCAATATGTGGTTTTTATGGCTATTCGGCGACAACATAGAAGAC
This sequence comes from Calditrichota bacterium, assembly GCA_016867855.1. GTDB lineage: Bacteria > Electryoneota > AABM5-125-24 > Hatepunaeales > Hatepunaeaceae > VGIO01. The sequence goes on along the minus strand of VGIO01000233.1, from coordinate 610 downwards.
CAGTTCGGACGTCTGCGGTTTCTCGGTTTATATCTTTTCGCCGGCGTCGTCGGCAATTTCACGCATACATTTTTTACCGGTTTCGATTCGGCCGCGCCGGTAATAGGCGCGTCCGGGGCTGTAGCCGGCATTATGGGCAGTTATTTCATTCAGTTTCCGCTGGCGCGCGTGCGTTGTGTCCTTTTTATCATCTTTTATCCGATATTCTTTCGCTTACGCGCCTTATGGCTTCTCGGATTCTGGATGGCGCTTGAATTTTATCAAGCCTTGAGCGCCTCGCCAGGCGATTATGTAGCGCACTGGGCGCATATTGGGGGCTTCTTACTCGGCGCGCTGTGGACAGTTGGACAGCGGAGTAGTAGATGGTCAAAAAGTTGAAAAGTCGAAAGTATTACAGTTGTCAAGCCTTGCGGTTGACAGCGTGTCGGATGGATCTCCAAATCTGCCTGTATGACGGGCGCTCCAGCCTGATGGTATATTCTGTAAAAAAAAGCAAAATATTTCACCAAAACCCTTGACAAAGTCTTTTTTATATACATTTTTTCCAGAATATGAGTAGTCCGCTTTGTCCTATTGGTTTATAGATTTATCAGTATATTAACTGGGGCGG
>VGIO01000232.1 GCA_016867855.1 Calditrichota bacterium | reverse complement strand
ACCGCCAACCTATGGTAATCTCGAAAATCGATGTCGATACCGCCGGCGGTTGGATTGAAGTGCGGCTGCCAATCTTTGACAAACCTCTGTTCCGTATCACAGATGAGCGCCAGCCGGACTGTATCCGTTTGGAAATATTCAATGTCATATCGAAAATCGACCGCATAAATTATCGTTCGCAAACCGATTTTGTGCGTGAGATATATTGGGAGCAGAGAGACGACCGGACGCTCTTTCTTGATATTCGGCTGGCCGGGCCGCTGTGGGGATATGATGTTTTGTGGCGCGAACGCGAGTTCAGGTTAGCGGTAAAGCCGCCGCGGCTGATAAAACGACATCTGCAAAATCTCAAAATCGTCGTCGATGCCGGGCACGGCGGCGAACAGGACGGCGCAATCGGACCGCGGCGATATAAAGAGAAGGATGTAAATCTACAAGCGGCTCTGGCTTTAAAGCGAAAACTGGAAAATCTGGACGCTGGTGTCGTTCTAACCCGTAGTGAAGATATTTCCATCAGCCTAACCCGGCGCGCTGAAATCGCTGACTCCGCCCAGGCCGACTTATTTATTAGTCTGCATCATAACGCCTTGCCGGACGGCGTGAATCCGGACGCTGATGTGCGAGGCTGCAGTGTGCATTATTACCGACCGCAAAGCCGCGACCTGGCTGAGGCAATCCAGACTGAAATGGTCGAAGGTTTGAGGCTGCCTGATGAGGGCGTATATTATCACGACCTGGCGGTAGCGCGCCTGACAACAATGCCGGCCGTTCTCATCGAAGCCGCATATATCATTCTCCCGGAACAGGAAATGCGCATCACTGAAGCGAATTGGCACGACGATCTGGCGGAATGTATAGTCAAGGGACTGAAAAAGTTTTTAAAAGACAGAAACAAATGAAAATGCCTATGCTAATGCCAATGCAGATGAGAATCGGAATATAATAATTGGAATACGGTTGACAGTTAGTGTTCTAATGTTCAGTTCCAGAATTAGCTAGTTCAGAGTTCACGGCTTCAGTATGCGTAGGCTGCTTTTACAAACACTAAAGCGGTGAACTCTGAACGTTCTCGGTCTATATGTAATTCTGGGACTGAACACTAGTGGTCAGTCCCAGAATTAAATAGTTTATAGTTCACGGGCTCAGTGTGCGTATGTTTCTTTTATAAACACGCTGAAGCGGTGAACTCTGAACGATACAATTTTACAGGTAATTCTGGGACTGAACACTAGATTTATTTGCATTAGCATCAGCATTGGTGCTTAATATTATATTCTAATAGAGCATAATGGAGACAGTTTATTTAACCCGTAACGGTCTGGAGAAGATGCGGCGGGAGTTAGAGAATTTAGTCAAGGTGGTGCGGCCGGACGCGACAGCGCAACTGGCTGCAGCGCGGGCCTTGGGCGACCTGTCTGAAAATGCCGAATATCACGCCGCGCGCGAGAAGTTAGCCTCGGTGGACCGGATGATAGGCGATTTGCAGCGCTCGATGCTGCGTGTGCAAATCATCGAGCGCGAACAACTCGACTTGAGCGAAGTGAGGATACTTAGTCGCGTCAGACTGCTAAATCTAAATAATAACAGCCGGATGGACTATATATTAGTTGACCCGACGCAAGCCAATCCGTCGAAGAAAATGATTTCGGTAAAATCACCGATTGGACAAGGTCTATTGGGGAAGGGCGTCGGCGATGAAGTCGATATCGATGTGCCGTCAGGTAAACTGCGGTTGCGCATCGAGGCTATCGAACCGGCTGAGGGAGTTTAAAGCTTGAAAGCGGGTTCTCAGATTCGATTTATTACCGGATTCATCATCTGCTCGCTGCTGATTGGCTGCTGTGATGAAGATAAGCCGTCCAGATCGCAGTGGGAATGGGGTGCGAGGATCCAATTCGGGCGGCAGCCGCGCTGGTCGCCGGACGGCCGAACGATTCTATTCGGGGACGATAGGCCGGGACTGGCCGGTCTTTGGCTGTGGGATATGCCGAACGTTCCTCATCTGTTGACTGACAGCCTGCCGCCGCATAACTGGGACTACGGCTGGTCGCCGGATGGCATGCAAATTGCCTTTTCTTCGCCGGCTCTCGAAGCCGATACGACCGGAGGAATATGGCTCGTCGATGTCAGCGACCGGACGCGGCGGCATTTTTATCCCCACGGATCGGAGGTGGGTTGGTTCGGGGACGGCACGGCTCTGATGGCACGGCTGGACAGTGTCGCCCAGCCAGGAGTCTATCTGCTGCCGCTGGACGGCTCGCTGCCAAGTTTGGCAGCCGCAGAGGGTTTCAGGCCGAGTTGTGCGCCGGGCAGTTCGACTGTGGCTTATGCTTCCCGCGCTTGGAACGGTGTTTTGACGCTGCTTAAATTCACTAACGGTATTCCGCAAACATCAATTGCAGCGTCCGATTCGGGCGTCGTCGAATGGGCTTGGGCATTGGGTGGAGGTAGATTGTTCTTCGTCCAAAGCCGCCTCAAAACACAGCAGTTGGAAACCATTTTGCTGTCGGTGGATGTAGATGGTATGAATCGCGATTCGCTTGCTGTCGGCGTCGGTTCGCCGGCGCCAGACCGCGCCGGCTGGCGCATAGCCGCAACTAAATGGGTGAACGCACGCTGGGAAGGCTTATGGCTGTTCGACTGCAATGGCAGCGCAGAACGCATAGCAGATTACGGCTTAAATCCGGCTTTCCACCCGACCGCCGACCGAATTGCGGTCAACATTCCCGGCGGAGGTATCGCCATCTTGGAAAAGGTGCGATAACGACTAAGGCGAATGCAAATGTAAGGCTAAGGTTATATTCGACTAATGTCGTCGTCATTACTCGGAAAATAGACGCACTTTCTCCCCCCGCGTGCGGATTCTGCTTACTTCTCCCCCCGCTTGCATTGTTGCTTACTTCTCCCCCCGCTTGCATTGTTGCTTACTTCTCCCCCCGCTTGCGGGGGGATTAAGGGGGGTGTATTTTAAATTTACTTTGCACCGCGCAGCGGGATGATGATTCCTTAGAAACAAGGCTCGTCTTCTTCACCCGCTTGTATTGTTGCTTGCTTCTCCCCCCGCTTGCATTGTTGCTTACTTCTCCCCCCGCTTGCGGGGGGATTAAGGGGGGTGTATTTTAAATTTACTTTGCAGCGCGCAGCGGGATGAAATTTCCCGCGAAAGCGGGAATTAAGATAAGTCTATAATATTTATATATATAACTTGATTAATGTTTGCGCAGGAATAACGCACAATTCTAATGCTATGTATAAAATCAGTTAGAATTAGCGAAAAGCCGCGGGGTGGTATGAAGACAGCCGGGTGAAAGCCCTGCTGCTGTCGCTCCGGTGGGATTATACCACGCTCGCGATCCTGCTTCTGTTAAATGAAGGAACACATCTCGCTCAATTACTGAAATTTCAACATACACAACTTTTCTTAAACAACTTTTAATTTTCAACTTTAACTCCCTACTTTTTACTTGCGTTAAAATGTTTATTTATGTATATTACAAAGTTATTTTCCTCGGTAGCTCAATCGGCAGAGCGGGTGGCTGTTAACCACTAGGTTGGGGGTTCGAGTCCCTCCCGGGGAGCCGGGAGAGCCTCACTTGATTGCAATCGGGTGAGGCTTTTTGTTGCTCTTTTTCTGTGCGACCTCCCATCGATCCGAGTTCGATTTCCCACCTCGTCTTCTTTGCCATTGGTGGCTTAAGTGTCTTACCGGGCGTCAACTTCGGAATCCGCAAGATCACGCTTGCAGTCGAATAATCTAATATATCAATTCTCTCCACGAAGTGCAAGACCAGCAGCCGGCGTTTGTCGAATGGAAGTAGTGCGAACTCGGTTTCAAAGTTCTTCGCCATCTT
>VGIO01000231.1 GCA_016867855.1 Calditrichota bacterium | reverse complement strand
ACCATTCTTCATCGAGTAAAGGCAGAGGTTTTAATTGTTATCTAAATGCAGGTAAAGAAAAGCGGTTTGGGCAATGACAAGCATCGCACTTACAAACGAATTGCGGGCGCACTTAAGGTCAAATGCTATCGTTAAAAGCCACTCGAAAACCGAGGTCAACGGCAGCAGTATAAGGAAAATCGGCGAAGCGTTTCGAGCAACGCGCGGCTAAATAATCCTGCATAAAACTGCCGCCGCGCAGACAGCGATAATCAGAATAGGCTGGACCTTGAGGATTGCGGTTAGGTGCGCTGCGGTAATAATACTCTTCGAAATAATCTGCTATCCATTCCCAGACATTGCCAGCCATATCGCGGCAACCGTAAGGCGATAGTCCAGCCGCCTGACCGACAGGCCATAATCCGTCGAAATTATTATCGAAATTAGCCTGGGTGTGGTCGATGTGGTCGCCCCAGGGGTAGTAGCGTCGGTCGCGGCTGCCGCGGGCGGCTTTCTCCCACTCGGCTTCGGTTGGAAGCCTGCCGCCAGTCCATTCGGCAAAGACTTTGGCGTTGTCCCAAGTCACCCACGAGACTGGATAGCGTTCGCGGCCGGATTTAGCAGCAAAGCGATTGTTGGTAAAACTGATTTCCATCTCCGACCTCCAACCCCAGCGGGCGCGGTTAGTATCCAGGATGGCATTTAGAAAAGCCGCATATTGGGCGTTCGTTACTTCAGTCTTACCGATATAGAACGAATCGAGCCAGACCTGTCGCTGCGGCTCTTCGTTCCAGTTGAAGCCGGGTTGGCTGCCCATCCAGAACCATCCTGCCGGCACCAAAACCCGCTCGACAGCAGCCGTATCGACCGCATTATGCTCCTCGCCCGGCGGCGCTACCGCCACACCGCTTCCGCAGCCTGACAACAATGCCATTGACAATGTTAATGACAATGGCAATAACAATGGCAATAACAATGTCAATGTTAATGCTGATGTTGAGGATGAATTATTTAGTTGACATTCAAACAAATATGGTAATTCTCTAAATTAAAAATTCCATTGACATATTTTTATTGTCATTAGCACTCTGTACCTTAATTATCTATCATAAGCCTTCGTGCTTGGAGGGCGGATTTAAACCCGCCCTCCAGGGCTATCCCGGACGAGATTCTTCACTTCGTTCAGAATGACATAACTGGACTACAATCTAATATGTCATTAAAGTTAGGTTTTAGGTTTATGGTTTTGAGGTCGATGGAATTTAATTAAGGCTTTTAGTTGCTTGATGCAGTTTTCGTGCTTTTGGATTATATGGGCTTTGGATATGTTATCGATATATCCTAATTTGAAGGCAAACTCAATGAGATAGCCGGTTTCGGCTAATGAGCCAAACGCCATATCGAGAAAATGCAGATAATCGTTGACTGTCGAGCGCTGCGAGCCTTCGACTATATTCGTAGGGACTGAAAGTGCCGTCCCCCTCAGTTGAGAGGTAATTCCATACTGCTCTGAGTGCGGAAACTGCATCGTTATCTTATATATCTCAAACGCCAACTCATCCGCACTACTGAACACCCTTAGTTTTCTATAATCTCTCGACACCTTTTCTCCTATAGCCTAAAGCCTAAAGCCCAAAGCCTAAAGCCCAAAGCCTACCTCAAATCCACCTTCACCGGTTCCTTATCCGCTTCCGGCACTTCGTAATAGTGCTCGCGCTGGAAACCGAAGGCGCCGGCGATGATGCTGGAGGGGAATACTTCGGTGGCGTTGTTCATACGCATCACCGAGTCGTTGTAATACTGCCGGGCGAAGGCGATTTTGTTCTCGGTGGAGGTCAACTCTTCCTGCAGCGCCATCACATTCTGGTTGGCTTTGAGGTCGGGGTAGTTCTCCATCACGGCGAACAGGCTTTTCAGCGCGCCGGTGAGTTGATTTTCAGCGGCGATGACTTCCCCGACGCCCTGGGCGTTGATAGCCTTCGAGCGCGCTTCGACGACCTTGGTCAGCGTCTCCTGTTCGTAGGACATATAGTCCTTGACGACTTCGACCAGGTTGGGGATGAGGTCGCGGCGGCGCTTGAGTTGGACATCGATTTGCGACCAGGCGTTGCGCACCGCATTGCGCAGCCGCACTAACTTGTTGTAAAGCCCGACGAGCCACAGGACTATGATGACCGCCAGACCCATCATTATGATGTAAATCAATGGATTTCCTTTTTAGTATTATAAATACAAAGGGATGTATTGTGATGGTGTAGCCCGGTTTCTTGAAACCGGGATTTCATTTATTACCCGGCTTCAATAAGCCGGGCTACATACTTTTTCTCATATAAAGATAGTGTCGTAATGATTTGCTCAGAGTATTTATAAATATCGTCCAACTTCTCAATATCGAATTTATCTTCAGTCTTATCGGCTTTGATGATACCAATACGTTTATACTTTGGACTGAAATAAAACCTGCAGATAGGTTTTCTGATAGTATCGTCGAGCAACACATTGCACATTGTCTTTGCATCGCGCAATACCACTCTGTTAATATCGACAGATTGGCGAATGATAGATTTTACAACATAAAACGCCTCGCATTCATCAGATGTAGTCGCTATTGCAGGCTCAATCTTGGATGAATCATCAGGCGGAACAACATCTATCTGTTTTGTATCTTCTGATTTATCAGTGTTTTCTTGAGTCATTGCAGATTTCAGTCTATCCATTATTTTGTCTTCAACAAAGTGTCTAAATGCTTTTTTTACAATATTAGCAAATAGACTTTTTACTGTTTGAGTCACTGAACCTTGATAAACCTGCTTTACGAAGAACTTTACAAATTCTTCGGAAGGATTAATCAACTGCTCATTTAGAATTGACTTTACCTCGCGAGTGTATTTCAGTTCGCTTGCGACAGATTTGAGCTCGTTAAGACTGAAATAGGCTTTGGCAAAACGCTTCATTTCTGAGACGATCTGCTCATTTAAATCAAGCAAATTCAATTCCAGAAAAGGCTTATCGTCCATAAGGTTTTCTTTATCCAAATCGGTATAAAACCGGTAAAGAATACCATTAGTTAAAATGCCGACCTTCGCTTCTGTAAAAGTGAAGTAACGTAATAATTGGTTTTTGTGAACTTCGTCAAGGTTCACACCGCACCATTTACATTCGATTAGAATAATAGGTTTGCCATCCTTGATTATTGCATAATCGACCTTCTCACCTTTCTTCTCTCCGGCATCCGCGGTAAATTCTGGAACGACTTCCCTTACATCGAATACATTATACCCTAATGCATTGATAAAAGGCAGAATGAATGCATTTTTAGTGGCTTCTTCTGTGAGGATATGCTCTCTATCCTTCTCAATTTTCGAAGCCAATGCCCTGACTTGATCGATGATGTCCATTTTAACCTCGTAAGGTGTTTAGACTTATTTAAATCCGGTTAAATATGACCGGAGTGGATTATCTTTGTTATAATCTAAGTATGGTTAAGACCATTCGCTTTAGATTAAGGTGCATCTAAAGTTATTTTATGCTGTCGACCCAATGTAGTCAGCAACAGAAATCCCATCTTTAAAAAGCCGGGCTATTTATCCTTATTTCCAAGATTACAATTCCACCACCACTTCCGTCGCCACATCGAACAACCTTCTTCTAATCTCATTCTTTCGGTTTGAGCCGCGATTACTCCATTCTTTGCCCGACACATCGTCGCTGCCATACAGGATTTGCCCGAACGGAACGCCACGGAACTTTGCGACTGCAAAGAAAGCGGCAGTTTCCATCTCGACTGTCAGGCAGCCTTCAGCACGGCGCAGTTGAATCTTGTCCGGCGTCTCGCGGTAGAAGCCGTCGGTTGTCCAGGTTTTGCCTAAAATGTATGGTATTTGCCGCCGGTCAA
>VGIO01000230.1 GCA_016867855.1 Calditrichota bacterium | reverse complement strand
AATCTCTTTTAAAATAGTTTGGTGCGTGGGTTGCCGGCCGTTCTTTAAATTCGGCATCAAATCCGCCCAAATCATATCCAGCGTGGCTTTAACGTCGCGTCGTTCGCAGTTGTTCAAAAACGACTCGACATAGAACCTGATGCGCACATCGACAGGTAGATAACTGCCAAGTTTAGTGTTAGGCGGCACATACCAGCGTTTAGTAATTTGATTGTATTCAAATTTATCGCCGATAAGCGGGGTAATGTCAGTGATTTTATCGCGCAATTCGCTTAATAATCCCGATTCAATCAACTTGGGTATGAGATCTTCGTGAATTTCATCGGTAGTCGCGCCGCCGACCCGTCCGGCAATCGATACCTCAGCCGAATTCAGTACTACATTCACCGCCTCGGCGCCGACTTTGGACACGGCTATCGCAATCGGATTGCGTTTCTTCTGGAAATTTATGACTAATTCGCCGGATAAAACATGCAGCGGATTTTTATGCTTATGATAAGAGACTATACCGGCTTTGACCGTCGATGTGTTGACATATTGAAATCCGCAGGTCTGGGCGGTCTTAATGATAGTATCCCAAAACAGCGGGTCCTTATGGGCATAGACCAACGAAAACCAGCGATTCCATTTTAATACTCTGAATACTTCGTAGATACTCTGTTTGAGCATTTTAACATAATCCTCTTTGCTCCGATCTAAATCGCCGTTTTCTATGACCTCGGCGCGCTTATCTTCTTCAGTTACTTCAAAACCAAGCCAGGCATTCCACATAGTCGAGAGGTCGAGATACGCAATATTTGCGCCGTAGGGAGGGTCGGTATAAACATAATCTGCCGATTCATTCTTTAAAAACGGCTGCAAATCGCCGGCGTCGCCCTTGAATATGCGGCAGTTCTTTGCGGAATATTGCTCGCCGATGACATCGTTAGTCTCGGCTTTCATTAGAATGAACTTTTTAAATTTATCGGAAAACTGACCGATAGGATTGAGAATAGGCGGATTCTTCGGTAAATAATATCTATACAATTGGGTGGGCGTTGCGCCACCGCGACTTGGATTTCGTCCTTTGGCTGAAATTAATAATAAATTACATTTAGTTATAGTTGCAGAAAAAACATACAATAACAATTCTTTTAATAGTTCATCTTCGGTTTTGAGTATCGATGTTCTGATTTTCGCTAACAATCTCAATTGTTTCGGACTAAATAGTTCGTGGACGAATTGACAGTCGGCGTTTTTAGGCAATCTGACATCTTTTGGATACCAGTCGTGGATGGGGAGTTCGGCGGCTTGTTCTTCAGTTAGTTTATCCAATTTATCAGCCAGCGGCTGACACTGTTTCATCACGTGGTCGAATTCGCGCTGCAAAGCCTTCAGGTCAACCGGCGAAACGGCAACACATTTCGCAATAAAATTCGCCAGCGGATTGATATCGATATGCACCGTGCGGCGGCGCAGGACCAACGCCTCGACGGCTGTTACGCCGGATCCGCCAAACGGATCCACCACCAGGTCGTCGATTTGGGTGAACCGTTCGATATAAGCCTGCACGACATTCCAACTGCGGCGCGTGAAATAGGGATGCACGCCATAGTGTCGTTTGGCTTCCTGTTTCTTAGGTGGTATGGAACTTGCGATAGGGTCTATGTCGAGATAGTCGTATTTAACGCGCTGTTCCTCTTCCAATACCTGCCCCCAGGTCTTGCCGGTATTAGGCCCCCTGATAAATCTCACATCAGAAAGGTCGGATTTTTCGGGCGATTGGCAGTTCATTTTGACAGTGACTGTTTCTCTGTGTGTTTTATTTCCATATCTACTCATCGAATCTGGCGCAGGGGACTCGATTGATTGATCGAAATCTCTCTATTCGGTCGTTTCCCGCTGCCTTAAATCGAATTCCTGCAAAGTTGTTACTTCTGAATTTATATCGGGTCGCGTCTGGAACCATAACCGGCCGTTTCTTTCTCTAGCGCGCTCCAACAGGGAGTCTAAGTTCGGCCGAGAGGTTCGACCTAAATTGATAATCCCAACACCGGTTATGTATTCGAGTCCGGCTGCGTCGCGGTCGGTCATTCTAACCACCGCGACATCCTCTGCATTTAGTATGTTTTCCCAAGGCTTAAAGAGCGAGCCGATTAGATCATTCTGCGGATTCTGCAGCAGGCGGATAGCGCCAAGTCCGTTCACAGCAGCAAGTCCTATTAAGATAATCAGCGCCGGCGCCGCGGGTGCGAGTCGGAAACGACGCCAAACTGGCATAACCAGTGCTAATATAAGAAATAAGACCGCAATGAGCGGCGGATAATGCTCGTTATTAGACGGCGGCAGAAGAAAAATCGGCGCGCTCAACGCCGCAAAGGTAACTAAAAGCAGGTTCAAACGCTTGCGGTTTTGAATACCGAGATACCTTATATTTGCCAGCCCAACGATAACCGTTGATGCCAATATTACTGCTATTATTATTGACAATATCAATAGACTTAACGATAGAGTATGGGAGATATGGCGCGCTAAAAATATCTCATCGGTCAGACTATTCGAACTGAATATTTTACTGACTATCTCGACTATAAAACTCAATTTCAATATCGGTTCCAAACCGAGTAAAGAGCGCAGAAATCCGACTGCGAAAGAGACGATATAAAACAAGGGATTTTGTTTCACTATCCCAGGCTGATACTCGCCTAATAAAAATCTCGCCATACCATAATTCGTTCCGGCGATAATATCAGCCGCAGCATACAGAGTTATTAAGCCAACAGCGAAAGTAATGGACATTATTCCGATAAGGACAATCCCTTTCTTTCGGCTGGCGGAGGAAGTTAATAGAATATAGGCTGTCGGTATTATCAAGGCTGAAAGAAATATATGCGCGGTAGCCGCCATAGTCAAAATTATTCCAGCAATGAAGGCTGGTCTAAAGTTGTTTTTCCGGGCTTCCAAAGAGACTAAATATCGCGCTGCCAGCACGGCTGCAAGCAGCGCCAGCGCGCTCGCCTCGACTTCGCCTGCCAGCCACCATACGGCGAAACTTAGACCGCAGGCGGCTGCCGCCCAGCCGGCTTGCCGACGCGGCATTTCCAGCGCCACTCCGAGTCGATAGATTTGCACCGCCGCCAGCGCGCCGAGCAGGCAGTTCAAAGACGCGATTATATCGATAGCCGGCGCCGTAATGAACTGAATGAACAATAACCACCAAAAATGAGCCAACACGCCGTAGAGTAGATGATGCGGATGCAGCCAGGCGCCGACCGTGCCGTAGGTGAAATCGAGCGTCATCAGCCAGGCGTCTTCAGCCTGATTATGAACTTGTGAACGAGTCGAAAAGTAAAGAATGAAAAAAGCGAAAAATAGAATCAAACTAATATTTTTCTCCACTCGTTCACGCATCCAATCAATAATATTCATCCGACTATGATGTATGTGAATTTAAAAACTTCTTAAAGTTAAGATATTCTGAATGCTGTAAAGTGTCCCATCTTGAATCTGGGGACTTTGATCCTTTAACGTCGTTCAGATGATTCAAGCCACAGCCAATGTGTCAATACATTTAAAGCCTAAAGCCCAAAGCCTTAAGCCTACTTCAACAACACGATATTTCTAACCACTATTTTCTCCCCTAACGCCAAGCGCGCTTGATATGTTCCCGCAGGAAAGCCTCGCGCATCCCATTCGAAGCGGCGTTTGCCAATATTCATCCAATCATCCCTGGCTAAACAGGCGCAGACTGAACCGCGGAGGTCGATGATTTCAAGGCTTATTAAGCCGGGATCAGGCAATTCGACAGTTAATGACATCCGGTCGTTGAAAGGATTGGGATAGACTGATAATAATTCGTAGTGATTAGGATTTGTGCCCGCATTATTGTTCACAAATTCTGGATTT
>VGIO01000229.1 GCA_016867855.1 Calditrichota bacterium | reverse complement strand
GCGATGATGACTGTCAGACTGTTAGAATTGCATCGGATTTTGAAATCCACTGGAACAATCTGCCTGCATTGCGATGCCACAGCCGGACACTACCTGCGGGTAATAATGGATACCATTTTCGATGTCCGCAATCATATATCGGATATTATTTGGGCTTATGGAACTCCCTCCGGTGGTCGAACTGCTGGGAAAAGACCTATTAAAAACCACGACATATTAATAACCTTTGCTAAAGCCTATAGCCATCACACATATAATCGAATCTATCTGCCCTACGATGAAAAGTATATTAGAGAAAGGTTTAATAAAGTCGATGAAAGCGGTCGCCGCTATCGTGAGCGTGAGCGCAATGAAGTCTTTACGCGCCAATACTTAGACGAAAGCCCCGGAGTTCCATTATCCGATATTTGGACGGATTTAAAACAACTCTATGCTTATCATTGGATGAAACGAAAGCAGGAGGAACTCGGTTATCCTACCCAGAAACCGCTGGCTCTATTAGAACGAGTCGTCTCAATGTCGTCTAATCCTGGCGATATAGTCCTCGACCCATTCTGCGGCTGCGGAACGGCATTACACGCTGCCCAAAAATTGGGTCGCCGTTGGCTGGGAATGGACATAACTTACTTGGCTATAAACTTGATTGAACGCCGGATGCGTGATGCCTTTCCTGATCTGGAATTAAAAGTAATCGGTGAACCGAGAGATTTAGCCAGCGCTCACGATTTAGCCCGGCGCGATAAATGGCAGTTCCAATGGTGGGCTTTGACCAAAATCAATGCTCAACCGGTGCGCGGTAAGAAGACCAAAGGCGCAGACAAAGGAATCGACGGCGTAATACCCTTTTTTGATGGTCCGGAAGAAGAATACCGGAGAGCAATTATATCCGTAAAAGGCGGTGAGGGTATTCACTCCTCAGACATTCGCGATTTGGTCGGTGTATTGGACCGCGAAAAATCACCGATAGGCATATTAGTTACACTATTCCCACCGACAAAACCGATGATAACCGAGGCTGCCACCGCCGGACTTTGGATGAGCGAAATTTGGGGGCGTAAGTTCCATAGAATTCAGATTCTAAGTATTGAGGAGATTCTGAATGGGAAAAAGCCCGACTTGCCGTGGGGCAAGTCGCCTTTTGCCAAAGCGCCGGTGGAATCAAATACTACTAATCAATTAGAGTTTTAATTTTATTAACTGGGGCAAATTATAGTGTCCCCTGGAGGGCGGGTTTCAACCCGCCCGAAGCGGGACGGGATAAATCCCACACTCCAAGCCCGAGACACTCTATTCTGCACCCATTAATAACTTTGGTCACCTTGCAGAAATTTCTCACTATAACCGGACTTTCCGACTACGGCAAAGTTTGGGACTTACAAAAGCGCATTTATCGGAGGTTCTCACCGGTGCGCCTGATACTGTTATATTCACCGAGCATAAACCGGTCATTACCATCGGCCGGACGGGCGGCGACCTGCATCTCTTGGCGTCGACGGAACGGCTGCGCGACTTGGGCATCGACCTGGTGCACACCGACCGCGGCGGGGATATAACCTATCACGGACCGGGGCAATTGGTGGTCTATCCAATTTTCGACATTAAGCGGCGCGGACTTGACGCGCATAGTTTTTTGCGCTATCTTGAAGAGATAGCCATCCGGGTTTGCGCAGAATACGGCGTCGAAGCCTACCGTATCCCCGGAAAAACCGGCGTTTGGACTGCCAAAGGCAAAATCGCCGCCATCGGCGTCCACATTAAGAAATGGATTTCGTATCACGGTATATCGTTCAACTTAACCGACCAGGCATTGGCGGGTTTCAAGCATATAGTCCCGTGCGGGATTGAGGGGGCAGGGGTGTGCAGTCTGGAAGGGTGGGGAAAAATTACGATAAATTAAAAATAATCAATAAATTCGAAACAACTTTAAAAACAATATAGGAGTTTAAATGATCACGAAAATTAAATTCGGAGCATTTAAAAGCCACATAAACAGTGAATTACCACTTGAACCACTCACGATAATAGTGGGGGCTAACGCGAGTGGCAAAACAAACGCTTTAGAAGGCTTACGGTTGCTATCAACGATTGCAACGGGCGCCGAGTTGGGGCACGCGCTTGAAGAGAGTGAAGGCCATATTAGGGGCGGTTCAAATCAATGCGCACCGTTTGGCAAAGAAGTTTTCTCGCTAGGTTGTGAATTTCAATTACCACATAACGATGATGTAGAAAGATTTATTTATGAAGTATCGCTTTCGAATGGCAACCCTCCACTAATTGAAAATGAGAGTATTCGATTTGCTTTAGAGCCACAGAGGATACCACTATTTGCGGTTGATGGGAGTGATAAATCTATAATGACAGTTCGTGTTAAAGTCGATAATTTCCAAAAAGGTGCTAATAAACCATATGTCACACTAATGGCTCGTATCCCTGTTCTTTTTCAGATAGTTCCTGCTATAAGATTACATCGACGTACACGAGAAAATAAGAACTTAATTAACAGACATAAAATGATTGTTGAACAGATTACGACTTCTTTGTCTTCGATTTTCGTTTTTAATCCTGTTCCTGATATAATTCGAGATGCTGGATACATATCTATTGAAAAAAACGAAATGGACCCTACTGGGAAAAATCTATCAGGAGTGTTATATAATATTTTTTCTAAAGACAAAGGGAAAAAGGATGAGATTATCAATTTGCTGAAGGCGTTACCGGAGCACGAGATTCTAGATATCAAATTTGTTGAAACAAAAAAGCAAGATGTTCAATTGTTTGTCCAAGAGAGATTTCACGGAAATTTGCTTGAAGTCCCATTATCTTTACTGTCTGATGGCACGATTAGACTCTTAGCTATACTCGCAACAGCATTTTCATCCCGACAGGGGAGTCTAATCGTTATTGAAGAGGTTGATACATCCTTGCATCCAAGTACCGTCGGTAGACTTCTAGATTCGCTTGCAAACGTAGCACAGAAAAATGATGCCAGATTATTAGTAACAACGCATAACTCTGCTTTATTAGATGCTGTTAAGCCTGAGAATTATAGATCAGTCGTTTTATGTTTTCGGCAAATTCAAGACGGATACTCGAATTTTATTAGATTGATTGATGTCCCTGATATCGAGACATTTATCTTGCGAGAGAAACTTGGACAAATCATTGTTAACACACGTTATTATAAATTATTACGAAAATCAGAAGAGGAACGAAAAGCAGAGCGAGAGCAAATATTATTTAATTGGAAAGCCATGGGAGGAGCCTGACAAATGTTTAGATCAATTCAAATTCTTGATTCTTCTGTTTATCTTATTATACTTAAAGTACCTAAACATTCAGGCGTTCAAGACGAACCTGGAGTTTATAATTATTGGCATAAAGTGATTGAAGATGCATACATAAATAACGATAGGATTATTATCCCACTAGGTGTAATAGTTGAAGTTGGAAATCATATTGGGAGTGCTTTGAATGGTCGAAAGTATGAAATTATAGATAGATTTATTTCTGATGTTTCGGCTGCGCTTGATGGTGAAAAACCTTATTCGATAGGTGAACTACCTGATGCAGATGGTCTACGTCGTTGGCTAATCTCTTTTAAAGATCAAGCACTTAGTAATGTCGAATTTGGTGATTTGACTTGTATTGAGGAATTCAATAAATGCTTAAAGTTATTTCCAAATAAACCAATAATGATCTGGAGTACTGACGAACATTTAAAGTCTTATAAATACGAACCATAAAATTGAAATCGAATTATTCTTAAGTAACTCCTAATATGTCCCCTAAACCAAAATCTACTCCCTCCGCTCCACCCGACTGGCGCGCCGGTGTGCTGGAACAAGAAAAGAAGCGGGTGCTGACGCTGGCGCTTGAACAGAAGCACCTCGAGAAGGCTGACTCGTTACTGCCCGACTACGACATCCCACAGCG
>VGIO01000228.1 GCA_016867855.1 Calditrichota bacterium | reverse complement strand
GCTGTTGTGTCCTAAAAATGAATTAGGTAATAACATACAGTTATCTGACACGGTAGTATCCGCGCTTAATTGCGAAAGTGGTGCAAACAGAACCCCTCTGCCTACTGCGCAAAATCCAACTGGAATAATAGCGGTTGAATCTATTATGCTGATAAATCTATCTAAGGGAATGTCTAAGGACAGGATTTTATCATAAGCATTCTTTTCGCTCAGCAATCCCACATAGGCAATAAATACTCCAGTCTCATCATCTTTTAAATATCTATAAACATCTTCCGATTTACCGACTACGCGGAATTTTGTAAAATTCCCTATCTCTTTGCCTATCGGTTCGACATCATTGAGAAATCCGATGACTTCTACACCTGGTTGACGGGCTATTATCGAAGCCGCTATCATCCCAATTCCACTTCCGCCTAAGATGATAACTTTTTTCAATGGTTATTCCTAGTTTTTTTATTTATCAATTCAGCACGTTCGATGATTTTTCTGGCGGCTGAAACCATCGGAGGTCCGATAAATTTACCATTCATAATGGCCACACCACGCCCATCGAGTTTGGCTTCTTCCGATAGACGCAGCATATCTTTCGCAGATTGGATTTCCACCTCTGAGGGTGAGAAATACTTATGAACTAAGGGCAGTTCCTTGGGATGTAAAACCAGCATACCTTCATAGCCGAGTTTGCGGGCTAAAATTAGATTTTTCTCGAGGTCTGCCAAGTCGTGAACATTAATATGCACAGTGTCAACCGGCACGACACCATTGGCACGCGCTGCCATTGCGATAATTGCACGTGGCGACAGGATGCTCATACCTTCGTGGTCGTGAATGCCTTCCAGATCGGCGATGAAATCCTCACAGCCGAATGCGATGGCTATCACTCGATTGGAAGCCTGGCAGATGTCCTGAGCGTTCAGCACTGCTGCGGCAGTCTCTATGAGTGGAATGAGTTTGAAGGTTCCCGGCTCGATGCCTTTCTCATATTCGATGGTTTCTAATAGTTTATCTACGAAATATACATCTTCGCCTAGAACCGACTTAGGATACATAAAACCATGCACACCCGGTATTGTAAGGCTATGAATATCTTGCAGCAAGAATCCGCTTTCTCGGTCGTTGACTCTTGGGAAAACTAGATGCTTCAAAAACGAACCGTTACCCACCCATTTCTTAATCATCTCACGGGCGACGGCTTTGTTGGAAGCCGGTTGAACCGAGTCTTCTATGTCAAGAAGCAGAACATCCGCATCTGACTTGGCAGCGCTGGATAGCAGTTTCTCATTATGACCTGGAACGAATAATAGACTTCTTAATAAGTGATTAGGCATTTTAAGTCCTCATGGGAACTAACACTGTTCGCCTAAACCGCAGGACATCCACACCATTCTGATTGTAACCCGTAGTCTCAACATAGACTGTTCCACGGTCAGGTTTAGAATTCGATTCCTTCTTGCTCAATATCTTAGTCCTGGCATAGATAGTGTCATTCACAAATACAGGCGCTAAATGCTGAATATCTTCATAACCTAAGTTGGCGATGGCTTTGCCGCTGATATCTGGAACTGTAAGTCCAACCACTAAGCTGAACACCAGAGTTCCTACTACAACTACTCTCTCAAACTGGCTTTTAGCAGCATAATCGATATTAGTATGAAGTGGATGATGATTCATCGTGATTAGGGAGAAGAGATTATTGTCGCATTCGAAAATCGTCTTTGAAATTTCGTGCTGAATTATACTCCCCACTTCAAAATCCTCATAATATCGGCCTAAAATACTCGGTTGCATTATTGTTTACCTATTTTAATTATCAATTCACATATTCTATCAACTGAATTTGCATCTATAGTGTAATATGTAGGTAGGCATAAGATTCTAGCTGCCACACCTTTCGCTATGGTTAACGGATCATTAGTCTGGACATATTTATAACAGGCGAAATCGGTGAGCAATGGATAGAAGTATCTTCTCGTGAATATATTATATTTACGCAACTCTTCGTATAATCGGTCACGGCTCATCCCGAACTCTTTTTCGTGAACTTCAATGGGCATATACGCAAAGTTATAGTGGACATTAACGGACTGGACTAGTGGCAGCTGAATCCCTGGAACTCCAGTCAATCTTTCGCGGTATATCGTTTCGATTTCCCGTCCCTTCTCAATCAACTCGTCAAGTCTCTTTAGCCCTAAAATCCCCATAAGCGCTTGGAACTCGTTCATCTTGGCGTTAGTGCCGGGCATTACGACTTCCGTTTCACTGGCGAAGCCGAAATTCTTTAAGTAGTCAAAAATCTTCTTATATCCTGGATCCGAAAACACCAGCGCTCCGCCTTCGATTGAATGGTATAGTTTAGTCGGATGGAAACTGAACATACTTAGATCGCCATATTTGGCTATCGGGACACCGTCGATTTCGACGCCGAAGGCGTGCGCGGCATCGTAAATGAGCGTTAGATTATGCCGATGGGCGATATCCGCCAGTTTCTTCACTTGGCAGGGTGAGCCGAACACATGCACAGCCAAGATAGTTGATGTCCACGGTGTGATGGCGGCTTCGACTTTCTCCGGATCTAGTGTATAGTGATCCGGTTCAATGTCCACGAACACCGGTCGCAATTTGTTCCAATATAAAGTGTGCGTGGTTGCCACAAAGGTAAAAGGAGTTGTGATAACCTCGCCTGTCAACCGCATCCCTTGCAAGCCCAATTGCAGAGCAAGAGTGCCGTTATTGAAGAGACACACATTTGGGGTTTTAAAAAAAACTTCCAACTGTTTAGTGAATCTCTGCAACACAGGACCGTTGTTGGTCAGCCATTGGTTATCCCATATTTCTTGCAAACCCGACATGTATTCCTCAATTGGCGGCAGATAGGGTCGGGTGACATAGACCGGTTTTTCGAACGGTTTCATAATAAATACTCGGTTTGTGGGGTTGTTTCGCTAGGTAAACAGGTTTAACTCCACATTCTGTCTTTCAACAGAGGCAGAGTCTGTAATGATATAATTGGGGAAATTAACTAAATAGTGATAGCAGATTATCGATGCTACTATTACTATTATAAAACGCAAACAAGGCGATACCCAAGTTAATCATCTCTAACGAGCGTGACACAACTATAGATCGCCTTTTAAACCGACCAAGCCAATGATGCGGTAATTGTTGTTCTTATTAGTGGTCGTTTCTAATTTTGTAATACAATGCTGTTCCGGTGGAATTCCAAGGGATTAAGTCTCCCGATTGTCGGTGCAATAGATTTGCGTCTACCAAAGCCGCAGACGATTCATCAGACGCTGGAAGGTAGATTGATCACGATTCCCGCACTCCCAGTCAATGAGTCGCCCTGAATCACGACAAACAGCCTTCCAAATCCAGATTTTGTGGTTTTTTTCAAGGAAGCGCCACATCTCGTCTAATTCAACGATAATGGCTTCCTTGGAACTGGTTTGGGGCAATGTTCTTTGGCGTGATTACGAATCCTTTTAGAACCGCCGGTGGCGTTACATCGGTCTATTTTGCTATAGCATTCATCGAAACACTATGCAGGTAAAGCGCTACAGCTAAAAGCTTTACTGTTATAGTTTACCGATAGATTCGGTGCGTGTGAACTGGTAGTGACAATCTTTGCACTGACGTTTCTTAACGCCCGCACCGTACCGTTGCTTACGGTCTTATCACTACCACAGAGCGGATAGTTTGACATTCATACCTCTGCATTGTTAAAGTTCAATACAGGTAATATAATAAAAATTATCTATCAATGCAATTTAATACTGCCAATTACCTTAACCGCGAAGCGGGTGAACGGCTGTTTGATGAATCGGTCAATGGATTTAAGCCTGATTTAGATTACAATTTGTTATTTAAGATTTTAATTGTGCTTAAATGTTTATGCAAAGTAATAATGATAATAATCTCACAACTGTCCAAAGCAGGTTTCATAAAATAATTTGGACAGCATTAATTGCGATGCTGGTGTTAAAATTCCTGCAATTGAAATCCAAACTGGCGTGGTCATTGTCAAATTTAGTAGCGATGCTGCGCTGGAACTTATTCACTTATCGGTATTTATGGGTTTG
>VGIO01000227.1 GCA_016867855.1 Calditrichota bacterium | reverse complement strand
TATGTTCGACTGCCTTACACAGCGGGTTATGCGAACATGTGGAGTATCTTGTCCTGGCGCTGTGATGAGATTCTTCACTGCGTTCAGAATAATGACCCTGCAGGTTTGAATTCACAATAAGATTTTATCAAGCATTAACATTAGCATTGGCATTCAAAAAGGAGACCTTTAAACGCTCACTTTAATTTCCTTTATCGTCGTCATAGGCATCATCATATTCGTTCACGAGTTTGGGCATTTTATCGCCGCTAAGATGTCAGGTGTGCGGGTGGAGATATTTTCGCTCGGCTTTCCGCCGAAACTTATCGGTAAAAAAGTTGGCGAGACCGAATATACCATCGGTTGTGTGCCTTTGGGCGGTTTCGTCAAGATGTCAGGGATGGCCGACGAGTCGTTTAAAGAGGATTTCGACCCGCACGACCCGCGCGGTTTTATGGCGCAGTCGTTCTGGCGGAAGGTGTTCATCATCACCGCTGGCGTGGTGATGAATGTTCTGTTGGGCTGGCTCATTTACAGCGCCGTCACCTATTACGAAGGCTTAGGTCGGATGACCGGCACGACGGTTACGCTGGTCAATCCCGATTATCCGGCGGCTGCCGCCGGGCTGGAAGTCGGCGACAAGGTTGTCGAAGTTGCCGGTGAAAAAATCGACCATTGGCAGCAGTTGACCGACCTTATCCGGCAGCATCCCGGCGACACCATAACCTTGCGCTGGCTGCGCGGCGACAGCCTCATATCAACCGAAATTGTTCCCAAAGCCACGCCGGAATTTAATATTGCGACCGGCAAAGTCGATACTGTCGGCAAAATCGGCGTAGTCGGCACAATATTCAGCGAACCGGTCGGGCCGCTTGGCGCGCTCGGCTACGGTGCCGTGCAGGTCTGGTGGATTATGCGGCTGAATGTGGTATCAGTTTTCGCATTGGTCTCCGGAACAGCATCGCTGAAGGAACTTACTGGACCGCTTGGCATTGCCAAGATGTCCGGCGAAAGCGCCCGCTCAGGATTTGTATCTTTCCTCGCATTCATCGCGCTCATCAGCATATCCATAGCCTTCCTGAATATCCTGCCCATACCTATGCTCGACGGCGGGCATCTGCTGTTTATAATCCTCGAGAAAATCATCCGCCGCACAATTCCCGAAAAAGTCAAACTCAATCTTATGAAAATCGGCTTAGCGTTGTTGATTTTATTGGTAATTGTGGTATCTTATAATGATATTCTAAAGTTTTATTTTACAGGCAATTAGTTCTTAAGAACTTAAGACTTGAGTTGTTGAGAATTCTGCTAATTTATACATTGCGTCGATAGTAACTTCGCATTTTAGCAAGTGTCACTCTTCCTCCTGCGCAGTCAGGGGGAAACATCTCGTCCGGTCAAGCAAGGACGAGACTCTTCACTTTGTTCAGAGTGACTCAACCATCAGCATCATCGTTTGTATCACACTAAGGGGTTGTATATGAATCTGTTGCTGGTTTTGGTCGTTTCTTTAGCGTTGTTTTATTTAGGAGCGCGGTTTTATGGGGGAGGCATCGGTCGTAAAATCGGCTTGGACGACCGCGAACCGACACCAGCAGTAACCGTGAACGACAGCCGAGACTATGTTCCTACTAAATTACACATTTTATTTGGGCATCATTTCGCCACCATAGCCGGCGCCGGTCCGATTATAGGGCCAACGGTTGCCATTCTCTACGGTTTTGTCCCTGCCTGGTTGTGGATTATTATCGGCGGCATCTTTTTCGGCGCGGTTCACGATTTTACAGCGCTGTTCGTGTCGGTTAAGGAAGGCGGCAAATCGCTGGCGGAAATCACCCGCAAAACTATCGGCAAAGGCGGGTTTCTGTTGTTCATTGGATTTACCTTAATGATGTTGTTTTTAGTTTGCAGCGCATTTTTAAACGCCATGGCCATAAGTTTGACCTCTTTCTGGCCGCTCGAAAAACTCGGTTTGAGCAATGAACAATCGGTTTTACGGGCAGTCGCCAATCCGAAAACAGGCGTTCTTGAAGGTGCAATCGGCGGTGTCGCCTCGACCTCGGTGATTTGCATAACCTTCCTTTCGCCGCTGCTCGGATGGTTGATTTACAAAAAAGGCATCAAGGTCATATATGCCTATATCATTGCGGCGCTCGTCGCCATCGGTTCAGTAGTTGTAGGCTTCCAAATACCGGTTACTTTGGATCCAAAGTTATGGATGATAATTCTATCGATATATTGCTTGTTTGCTGCCGGGCTGCCGGTATGGGTTATCTTACAACCACGCGACTTCACGAATGTCCAAATACTCTACGGCGGAATGACGCTATTAACGATTGGGGCGATTATTAACGGCTTGAACGGAGTGGAAATTACATTCCCGGCAACGAATATTGCCCAAGGCGCAGCCAAATTGGGAATGATATGGCCGATGCTGTTTATTACAATTGCCTGCGGGGCGATATCCGGTTTTCATGCGCTTGTCGCCGGTGGCACGACTTCGAAACAATTGCTCAAACAATCTTACGCGCGCAAAATCGGCTACGGCGCTATGCTGTTGGAGTCAACCTTGGGGCTGTTAGTGCTGTTAGCCCTTGCAGGTAGTTTAAAATTCGCAGATTATATAAACATAGTCTGGCCGGCGCCGGGACAGGGGGCGTCTAATCCGATATTGGCGTTTTCGTTGGCAGTCGGTTATTTGCTGCACAATGCTGGCGGAATTCCGATTTATATCGGCACGATATTCGGGATATTAATGGTCGAAGGCTTTGTCATCACTTCGCTTGACTCGGCAGTTAGGTTTATCCGCTACATACTGGAGGAGTTTTGGACCGCGATTTGGCCGGCCGCGCCGAAATTTGTGCGCCATCCCTGGTTCAATTCGACAATCGCAGTTTTGGGTATGTGGGCTTTAGCCGCCAGCAATTCCTTCAGCGCGCTCTGGCCGATCTTCGGCTCAGCAAATCAACTCTTAGCCGCTCTCACCTTGATTACCATTACTATCTGGCTGGCGCTGCGAGGCTTAAAAAACTGGTTCACTGTTATTCCCGCTGTTTTTATGAGCCTTACGACCGTCTGTTCGCTCATCATCCTTCTGTTCACAAAGTATCTCAAAGCCAGCGATTACATTTTGGTTGTCGCCGATATTGCGCTGTTGATTTTAGCAGTTTGGCTGGCTGCGATTTCTCTTGTGAAGTTCAAAGAGATTGGTTTTAAAAGAACTCATTTAAGATGAATTAGTAATAAAGAAAATCGGCGAAGTTTTATGGAAAAACACCGCCTCTCGGCTATAATGTTCACCGATATCGTCGGCTACACCGCCAAGATGGAAGCCGACGAGGTGAAGATGCTGCGCCTGCTGAACGAGCACGACACGCTGTAAAATATGCAAACCGCTTGTGATTCGAATATTTTTATGCCAACCGGGTGGAAGCGTTGGATTTTCTAAGTAAAACAATGATTGACCTTGAGCGCTGGAAAGAGGCAGATGAGTATCTTAAACAAAGCCTCGAACGGCATTCAAAGCCGGAATGAAAGGCGAATTGAAGAAATTCAATGAATTGTAACTTCAAAATAACACGCTCAATATAAACCTTAAAGAAATCAATCCAAAGGAACAAGATGTCTAACAAATCCGAACATCACGACCTCTATGCGTTGGCGGTGCTGCGCAAACTCGACCAACTGCTCGACGAGCCGCTTTCGTCCAACCAGCGCGCCAAACTTGAGCAAGCCTTGTCGGCTTGCAAGCCCAAGATGCACACTGTCGATTTCAGGGGCGAACTGCTGTTGCATTTTGCACGGCTGTATTATGTGTTTTTGATGGGGCTGGACCGGCGGTCAGAAGCGCAAACGGTCGAATCCGACTTGCGCCGTAAAAAAAGTCCGCTGGCGCATATTTTGTATTGGTTAGTCGCCCTCTGGCCTCTCTATATCGTGATTTATTTCGTATATTTTCTGATGACAAATATGCCGAAATTGATATAAATAATGTCAATGTTAATGCCAATGTCAATGGCTATCGGCGCTGCGCGGTAAGAAGCAGGTGTCAACGCACGCTGTAAGTTTAGATTTTGACGAATAAGTCTGCCTTTTATTAGGCTTTATTTCGGGCGCGTTCCTTATTTTGTGAAATTTTTCCACTAACATAAACATATTCA
>VGIO01000226.1 GCA_016867855.1 Calditrichota bacterium | reverse complement strand
TGAAAGTCGGGGGAGGGGGGAGGGAGATGTTTTGGGCTTCCCGCCCGACCGTTATATCAATCCACACGGACAGCGGAAATTTGCCTGTTGCCCGCAGCCAACGCCTCTATCCTTTTTTCATATCCCTTTCTTCCCGCCGACAAAGCCTTATCCAGCCGAATCTTTACATATATCCCGGTTTCAGACCGACATTTTCATTCACCCAAAGTCAGCCGCGCTCCGCCTTTGATGTTTCGACCATCTTCGAGGGGGGGATTTAAACATTTTCACGGCTGGAGTTCACGCTTTATACATAAGATTCTAAAAAAAGAAGTTTGGACTCTTGAGCAATCTATTTTAAAACCTAAATTTTCGGAGTCTAAAATGAAAAAAAGAACTATCATCTCGATTATAGCCGGGCTAGTGATATTGGTGGTGGTCGTTGCGGCGGGGGTGCATATTTTGCATAAGAAGGCTTATGCGATGTATGTTTATAAAGTATTCTGCTATGCAGAATCAGAACAAAATCCTTACTTTCCCGCAGGCGGTGTAACAGTCAGAATCAAACTCGACTGCTACCAGTTTGGAGTTATGGGTGAGACTGATGATGGCGGCGTCTTTGTTTATGAAAGTGAGGATTGTTCTAGTTGGGAAGCAACCGTCTATAACAATCTAATTTGGGAATTAGTCGAAGGCGAGATAAATCCGAAAAGGATGGAATCTGGTCCTGGAGCGCTTAATTTCCAAATGGAGAGAGTAGATAATTGAAATTAATAGCGGCACGGACGGCTCAGGTCTGTGCCGCATAATTTCCTTACACCAGGAATAATGATGAAGAATCAACTGTTTCTTTTTCTTTTTGCGCCTATTATGGCAGTTGCTCAGCCGCGCGCGGATTGGATCCAATATATCGACCTGAAACCTTATGATATTACGACTGACATATATCAATGTGCCGAAGGTGATTTTGTTGTATGCGGTTCAAGTCAGGATAGATATGTTGCTTATGATCTATCAAGCGATGTTTTAATCGCGTGCTTAAATCCGATGGGGGAATTATTGTGGGCTAATAATTATGGCGCGGCTAATCAATATGATTGCGTAAATTCAATTATTGAGACCGACCAAAATGACTTTGTTGCAGCAGGCCAGTCAACGGGGCAAGATATGAACTTGGGAGTTTTGGTAATCAAAGTAGATGCAGAAGGCGACGAGATTTGGCATAATCTTTATCCCCACGGTGCGGCTGAGGTAATAATTGAATTAAAAAACGGGAATTACCTTATTGCCGGCCGAAGGGCCTTCATTAGAGGTAATGTTACGGATAACCAAGGAATGTTGCTTTGTATATCGTCCGACGGCGACTCTTTGTGGCGGCGGTATTATGGCGACGAGAATAATCGCTGGGAAGAATTTTATACAATGCGTGAGACTGAAGGCGGCGTCATTGTCGCCGGTTACAAATCTCCATCGATTTGGGCTGTTAAGGTCGATTTTGAGGGAGAGGTATTATGGGAGCAAACATATAGTCCCCGCAATCGACAGAAATGTTATTCGATGGTTTCCTTCGGTAATGGAAATTATGCTTTAACAGGTGAGATGGATGATAGTTATTATCTTATGGTTATTAATTCACATGGTGGAATGGAATGGTATAGATATTACGAACTCCCGCGATATGATATTTATCGCTCTCGCGCATATGGCATCGCTCGGCATTGGGATGGCGGATTCGCTATAGTTGGTTCATCCGGCGATGGTCCGGCGATGCTTCGCATCGATGCATCCGGCGATGAGCAATGGCGCCGGATTTATAATAATGGCATTTATGGTTTTTCCAGAGGGAGTAGCTTTGGCTCGGTTGTGCTCAGTGCAGACGGTGGATTTGCAGCCTCAGGCTCAACCTGGCGAAATGGACTTGACGGCATCATCCTCAAACTTATCCCTGAGGTTTCCGGTCCGATAGTTTTAGATTTTTATCCGCGCAATCCGCTGCAGGATAGGTATTCGCAGACGCTTAATGTCCTGCGCGGCGACACGGCGCGGTTCTGGGTGCGCGCCATCGACCTGCAGAATGACACCATCCGCTACCGCTGGACGCTGGGCGACAGCCTAGTCGGACAGGATTCAGCCGTCATCCTGCCGTTCCCCTATTTGGGGGACTGCCGCGTGCAGTGCCGGGTTTCCGATAGTCTGCTGGCCGATTCCGTGCGTTGGGCAGTGAAGGTGCGCGATATGTTCCTCTGCCGCCGCAGGCCTGAATGGCGCGACACGCTGCTTTTGCGCGGCAGCCGGGTTCAGTTCAGCATCGGGCTGGAAGCCGGCCGGGACATTCAGCCCGATATGGAGTGGACGCTCGACAACGAAGCCATCAGCCGCGACACGCTGGCATTTGCGCTGTTTGAGACGCTTGGACGGCACAGGGTTTTATGCCGGGCAAGTGGTGGAGCGTCGGTCGATTCGGCGGTCTGGACGGCGGAAGCGCGGGAGTTGTTAGTGCGCGGCTGGACGCCGCGGGAGTTGCGGACGATATTGCGCCGGGGGCATCCGCAGACCTTCGGATTGGATGTCTTAGCCGCGCCGGGCGCGCCGTTGTTTTATGTTTGGACGATGGTCAACCGCGCCATAGGCGGCCGGGCGGAGGTCGGACAGACGCCGGAAGTTACCCTTACTTTCGACATCAGCGGCGAATATGAAGTCGAAGGCGTCGCTTATCGCGGCGAGCATTCCGAGGGTCGGCGGTGGGCGGTGGAGGTGCGCGGGGCGGTGCATGTTTATTATCCGGCGCAACGGGCAGTTAGACTCGAGCCGTGGGCGCCGACCTGGTTTGAGATATATCCTTTTAATCCGGAGTCCGACTCGCTGTCTTACTGGTGGATGCTCGACGAGTTTTACATCTCGGACAGTTCAGCGGCATTAGTTATTGTCACCGATCCGGGCGATTACCGCGTTTATGCTTATGTTCGGGACGGCAGCGAGAGGGATACTATCGTATGGGATATTCGCGCGGAGTATAGCGTCATTCCACCACTAACTTCTCCGCTAATCGACGATGTCCAATTGCGTGTATGCCCTAATCCGTTCAATTCGTGGGCGGAGGTTCAATTTACTTTGCCGCAGTTCAGCGCGGTGCGGCTGGAAGTAATGGACATTCAGGGGAGGGTCGTGGATACTATAGTCGATGCTAATTTGGCGGCGGGTTCTTACGCTTTTAATGTGGATGGCAGCCGTTTTTCGTCGGGGATTTATTTTGTGAGACTGCGGGTGGGCGGGAAGGCGGCGGCGAGGAAAGTAGTGATGATGAGATAATAGACAACTCAAAGATGTATTATGATGTCTTTGATATTAATGGGGTTAGAATATAGCGCCCCATCTCCCCTCGCTTGCGGGGGGAAAGACAATCGCACAGCAAACTATATTCTGCGCCAGTCGATAATTGACAACAGATTAAGTGGATATAAGAGTTTTAGTCATCATCTTCATCCACATAATCCTCTGTGAATTAAAATACCGATATTTGTTGATTTAGCGGGCTAACTACTTGACAAAGGTTTGATTGAAGTTTAAATTAGTATGTAATAGATATAAAGGTATTTTTAGATATTAATTCTTAAATATTTAAACGCGCCAGCTAGCGTTATGTCAATTGTGCAATGTCGCATGTCATCCTGAACGAAGTGAAGGATCTCGTCTGGATAAGTAAGTCTTTAGGACGAGATCCTTCACTTCGTTCAGGATGAAGACATCTTACGCTTGACATAGCGCTAGTAGAAGTCATCGATATAGTAATCTCAGCGTTTCTAAAAGGTTTTCACTTCTATTTGTGTTAAAGAATAGAAAAATAGTGAAAGTCGGGGGGGCTTCCCGCCCGACCGTTATATCAATCCACACGGACAGCGGAAATTTGCCTGTTGCCCGCAGCCAACGACTCTATCCTTTTTTCATATCCCTTTCTTCCCGCCGACAAAGCCTTATCCAGCCGAATCTTTACATATATCCCGGTTTCAGACCGACATTTTCATTCACCCAAAGCCAGCCGCGCTCCGCCTTTGATGTTTCGACCATCTTCGAGGGGGGGATTTAAACATTTTCACAGCTGGAGTTCACGCTTTTACATAAGATTCTCTAAAAAAAGAAGTTTGGACTCTTGAGCAATCTATTTTAAAACCTAAATTTTCGGAGTCTAAAATGAAAAAAAGAACTATCATCTCGATTATAGCC
>VGIO01000225.1 GCA_016867855.1 Calditrichota bacterium | reverse complement strand
CAGTTATGCACACCCCATAAAATCCAGTGCTTGTGATTGGCGATGCCGTCGCAACTGCCCCAGAACTGCGGCGTGATGCCCTGGTAGTTGGCGTTCTTGTAGAGTTGCCCTTTCTTGCCGCTCTTGATGTCCCAAGCCGCTTCGACGCCGAACTGGAAATTCAACCGCCATTGGTCGATGGACCAGCAGCGATTGGTCTCCAACCACAAACCGCCTTCGGTATCCGCTAACAGGTCGGCTAATTCGTATTCGCCAGCCATCAGCGAGAGGTTAGTGATGCGCACGATGGGGATGTTGACCCAGCCTTGCGCGCGGTTGTTGCCTGATGAGCGCTCCGCGTCGATGGTATGCGCTAGTTCGCGGTTGAATTGGTAGCCGACGAATTTGCCGTTTTTGACCAGATGCCAGCGCTGGGCCCGGACGCCGTCGTCGTCCCAGCCGATGGTCGCCAGCCCGCCGGGAATGGTCGAATCGCAGACCAGGTTCACAAACGGCGAGCCGTATTGGAAGTTGTTCAACTTCTCGGTGGTGGCAAAGGACATTCCTGCGTAGTTGGCTTCCATACCCAACACGCGGTCGAGTTCGGTAGCGTGGCCGACCGACTCGTGAATCTGCAGCGCCATCTGGCTGCCGTCGATGATGATGTCCCGCACGCCTGGTGGCAGCGTCGGCGCGGTCAGCAGCGCGATGGCTTCTTCACGCACCCGCTCGGCGTTTTCCAATAGATGCAGCCCGCGGATGAGTTCGTAGCCGGTGGTCATATACTGCCCGCGAAACGAGTTGGGGAACGAGCGGGTTTGAATCTCACCGCTGCCAACCGCGGTCGCCGAATATCCCGTCCCGCTGCGAATCAGCAACTGGTCGATGAAAGCGCCTTCACTGGTCGCCATCCACTGATGCTCGGACTTAAACGAAAGCGAGGCTTCGGCGGTCTTGATACGCTCGTCTTTGCGCAGAATTTTGTCTATTTCGAAAAGAAGCGCCAGTTTCTCTTCTAACGGCACATTGAAGGGATTTTCGACAATAGGCGTCTGCCAGCGCTCTTCATAGACCGGTTCAGGCGCCAGCCGGACATCTTCTTTCTTCAGGCGCGCCGAGGCTTTAGCCACCCGCACGGCCATCGCGGCGATGCGGTCGATTTCTTCCGGCGTTACATTCGGCGAGCAGGCGAAGCCCCAAGCCCCGTCGGCGATGACTCTCACCCCGAAGCCGAGGTCCTCCGACAAGTCCATATTGCCTACCGTGCCATTCTGCACCGAGATATCTTCATCGCGGGTCTCGATGATGCGGCAGTCAGCATAAGATGCGCCCTTGACCTTGGCGGTCTCGACAGCGCGTTGTGCCAATGATTTCATTGAATTTAGGATTAAGAATTAGATCTGCTTTTTTAAGTTAATTTAACTTAACGCTAAATTTGTTGGATTTGAAACATTTATCATAAAACTGCTGCCAGCCGAAAGGCTGGCAGCAGTTTGTCGAATCTCTAATTCGGCTGTCAACCGCGAGGATTGACAGCCGAATTTGTTTTCCCCAGCCTGCTATGGAATAAGTGGGGAAAATACGCAATCCAGCGCAGCGAATTGGGATATGAAAATCCCTTAACGCAAATACAGCGCTTTCTGCATCTGCAGCCGGCCCTGGCTGTCCAGACGAATGTAATAAATACCATTCGTCAAACCCAATTTACCGGCGTCGAGCGTAACCGACCGGCGGCCGGCAGGGACGGAGTTGTTCAACAGCGTCGTTATTTCACGACCGGCGGCGTCGAACAAGCCTAAATGCACTAATCCCGGACGGTCGAGCGTGAAGGAGATGGTAGTATTGGGATTGAACGGATTAGGATATGCCGGATCCAGTAAAAAGGCGGATGGCGCGGCCGGTTCGCCCGGCGCCGCGGCAGTATGCTGCAGCCAGTTCCAAATCCGTGCAACGAACGATTCGAGGACATCCGTGCCTTGCACGCCGCCGATAGATTCGAGCGGATAGCCGAAAGTCAAAGTCCGGTAGTTGCCGGCTTCATGCTTGGCGGCTGCGATGCCGCGTTCGGCGCCTTGGGCGTCGTGATATTCCATAACCGCCTGCGCGCCTTGCCGCAGGTTGAAGGCTGCGCGGGCAGCAGGGAAGCCGGCGCCGCTGCCGCCGCCGAGGAAGAGCCGCGCGCCGCCGAAGTCCGGGTCATCTGCCAGCCCGCGGACATAGTTCACACCGGTGTTGGCGTTGGCAACAGAAACGGCTAAATAACCGCTCATCAAGACATGATTGCCGAGCGCAGCGCCTAAAAACGGACTGGCGATAATCAACGTTCCCCCGTGATTGAGATAATCGATTAAGGCGTCAGCCTCAAAATCGTTGATTATATCCACATTGTTGTTGAACGAATACCAGAGGACAGCCGGGTAGTTCAAAATATCGTCATAAGAGACGATGCCGGCATTTGCCCTGTCCCACAGGTCGGCGTAGGGCATTTCGCCGCGCCCAAACAAACCGCGCATCAATTCGCTCGCATTGAAATTGTTTGTTACATCCACCAGCAGAAATGGCGGCCAGCCCACCATAAAGGCGATATCCTGATATGACCGAATATCGTTGGGCTGAACGGTCATATCGAACCTGAATGTAACCGGATGCGGCACGAAATCATTAGCGACCCTGAACCTGAATGGCGTGTTGGCGTTATTGACCGACGCGCCGCCCGCCAGATTATTGAACCGGATTTCTCTGTTGATAATCTGAATTCCGGCGTCTTGCGTAGTGAAGGTTACATTGACCTGTTCGGCTGTCAGATAATTCGGCGCATTGGCTACGGTGATAGTAATGGCAGCCGTTTCACCGGGTTCGACGCGGCCATCGCCGTCATCATCGCTCAAGGTCCAACCTTGAATTGTCACCGCCGGAGAATCATAACCCAGTATATAATTCTCGGTCTGTAGAACTTCCTGATTAGCGGCTTGGACAAACGCTACAACCGCCAGATTGTCCATTTCCAACTCGTGCCAGTAGTTCTGCGGCATAGCGCGGGAGAGGTTCCATTCCAAAGTCTGATTGGCGTTGATGTTGAACTGGGTGCCTACCGCGTCGGGTACCATCATAATCATTGCGTCGTAGTGGTCGTTCTGACCGGATGGACCACGATATTGGTAAAAGCGTTCCGTGAGACAAACTTGAAGTTTAAGTCCGTTGAAAGACTGCTCGGAAGTCGCGGTTATATGCACCCGCAATTCATTGTTGATGACAACTGCATCGAGTCTCAATTCTACGGGCGACGGCGTTTGCAGACGAGTTTGAATAGCCTGACTGATGAGTTGACGGGTGCGATTTAGGGTGAATCTAGTTCCGTCGATGACAAGCCAAGGAATGGCGTTGACGCCATAGACGCCGCGCCGGCCGTCGGCGTCAGCGGGATTGGCTAAATACCAGGGGTCATTGCCTGGCGCAGGCCAGCTCATATGAAAGGCGACGGCTACGACGCGTTCGCCGACCATCTCCAGTGCGGCTTCGATTTCAGGCGCCGACACAGCGCACGGACCGCAGGTGGTCGATGTGAAGTCTTCGAACAGCGCCTTGCGCGGGTAAGACTCCGCCGGCTGTGTTCCGACCAACATCAGGCCGAATGCCGCCGATAATAAAATAAGCGGCAGCCGGGATTTATGCGTCAATGCTGTAAGCATTGTTTCCTACCTCCTATTTTTAAGGGGAATCTGAGCGGCCGTGTAAGTTTTCGGCGCTCCAGAAATATTAAGCAATAGAGGTAATTGTAAAAGTGTTGGATTTATTAATTGATGGTAAGGCGGACGCCCTCGTCCGCGGCATTCTATGCTTGGTTTTCGGCGGACGAGGGTGTCCGCCTTGCTATGGTCCGAATTTTCTGGATTAATCGTCACTTTTACAATTAGCTCAATATATAATAATATTATAATTACTGATTTATATAAATGCAAGAGAATATTTTGTCAAACAGAAATTATTTTTGGGGGTGAAATATTTCGAGTAATATTATCGCTTATGATGCTTTGCCTATTATTAACAGCGTAAAAATCTTTGAGTATGTCAATGCCGAAGTCATTCTGAACGAAGTAAAGAATCTCGTCTCTCCCCTCGCTTGCGGGGGGATGCAAGGGGGCGCCGGCTGTCATTGACATTGCCCGCTGCCGAATCGCCGTAGTCGGCAGCCCAAATCTCTCCCCACGCTTGCGGGGGGATGCAAGGGGGGTGTCGGCTGTCA
>VGIO01000224.1 GCA_016867855.1 Calditrichota bacterium | reverse complement strand
CTGTAATCCCAAAGATGGCGCTTGGAGCGGGCGCGACGCGGTCTTCCTGTCTGAAGGACACGCCTGCCCGGTGCAGTATTTAGTCAACGCCGATTTAGGCTACTTCGACCGGCAGTCGGTTTTCGACGGCAACCGACGGCCCTGGACGCCGTTTCAAGGGCATACTCAGCGCAGCCTTGCCCACGGCTTGGAAAATTCCAATGGCTCGCTGGGCATCGGGCTTTGGCAGGCTTATGGCTTCGCGCTGGAATGGCCGCAGTATGTCTTCTGCATTGCCGGCGACGGTGAATTCGAGGAGCCTTCATCCATCGGGCTGTTAGCTGCGACGCATCTGTGTAAGCCGGCGGGAAATTTCACCTTACTACTCAATTATAACCGCCTTGCCCAAGATGCGCCGGTCGATATCGGTCCGCTCGGCAAGGTTGCCGAAGCCTACGGCTGGTATGTAATAGAGGTCGATGGGCATAATTTTGAGGCTTTAGACGATGCTTATCAGTGTGCTGTTGCCGACAAAGTCCGTCCGAAATTTGTTATCTGCAACACCATTAAAGGCAAGGGCGGCGACCCATCCCGCGAAGGCCGGCTTGGCTATCATGGCAAACCGCCGGGCAATGAAATCGAATATCAAGCCTATTTACAAGCCTGCGTAGGCGCATCGCAGAGCAGCGGAGGAGCAGCCTAATGGAAACTTATGGCAGCGTCTCACTGCGGGAAGCCTTTGGCGAGGCTCTGCGCGAAGCCGGTGCGAAGTATCCGGATATAAGAGTGCTGGATGCCGGGACGCGCAATTCGACGATGAGCGAATTATTTCAAAAAGTCTATCCCGACCGCTTTTATACTGCCGGCATCAATGAGCCGGGGATGATCGGATTAGCGACCGGGTTGGCGATGGCTGGCAAACGCGTCGTTGCCTGCGATATGTCAGTCTTCCTGCAACACGCCTATGCCCATTTGTTCACGGCTGCCCGGCAAGGCGAAGGCTTGCATCTTATCATCGCTGCCAGCCACACCGGCGTCGCTGTTGGTCCTGATGGCGGATCAGCCCACGACATAACCGACCTGGCGCGAATGAGACTCATACCCAACTTCATTATCATTACGCCGTGGGATGGTCATCAAACCAAGAGCGCTCTTGATATCATTCTAGCAAAACCGGGATACTACTACATACGCTTGAACCGACCTAAAGTCCCAATTTTTCTGCCGCAGCCGGCGCCGTTCGAAATCGGCAAAGCCTATTTGTTGCGCGAAGGCTCGAAGTTAACGCTTATCGCTCTCGGCGATAAGGTCTTCACGGCATTACAGGCTGCCGAGGAGTTAGGCGCCGGCGTTGCGGATGTCATCGGTATATCGACGCTCGAGCCGCTCGACGGACAGACTATCATCGCCTCGGCGCACAAGACGGCTAAAGTGATAACTATCGAAGACCACTCTGAAGTTGGTGGTTTATTCGAGTCGGTCGCCGGCGTCTTGGTGCTAGAGAAACCTGTGCCGATGCGTAAAGTCTCTGTCGAACGCGTCTTTACTACATCCGGCGAGCCGGATGAACTGGCGCGTATTTATAAAGTCGATCTGCAGGCTACGCTCGAAACCTGCCGAATCTTTCTATAATTTGTATGATAACATCTGATACCAATGCCGATGTCAGTAAATTCTGAAAATGGGCATTGGCATACAATCGTTGTGATAAACAAGAGACGCGTTAAAAAACTTGTCATTATCGCGCGGGCGGGAATGACGACGTCTTATGTCGTTATGTATTAAATTCAAAATCGAATTTTAGGGTAATGAAATCATACGGACTTTTATAATCCTCGGTGGTTACGGCGGCGCCGGGCAGCCTATTGCCCGGTTGCTGCTTGAGCATACTGACGTTCGTATTATTATAGCCGGGCGCAGCCTCTTAAAAGCCGAAGATTTTGCGCGCGACTTAAACCAAAACTTCCCCGGCGACAGGGCAGCAGCCGTCTATGTCGATGTCGATGAACCGCAATCCTTAGGCGACGCCCTCAAGGGTGTGGATATGCTTATCGTCTGTTCGACGACCTCGACGCAGGCACATTTAATTGCTGAATACGCGCTGAAAGCCGGAATAGACTATCTGGATATCTATTATCCACAGAAAGTAGTCCAAGCGCTGAAACCTTTGGATGATGAAATTAAACGTGCCGGGCGCTGCTTCATCACGCAAGCCGGCATTCATCCCGGGATGGGCGCGCCGCTGGTCAGATGGGCGGCCACCCAATTCGACCAAATCGAAACTGCCAATATAGCAATGGCTTTAAGTTTCGAGACCATCGGCAATCGGAACGGCGTCAAAGAATTGCTGGGCGATTTGGTGGATTTTTCTTATTCGTATTGGGACAAAGACCATTGGAAAAAAGGCTCTTACCGCGACACCCGCAAGTTTGACTTGGGTCCAGATTGGGGCGTTAAGAGCTGTATTCCGATGGGGCTGGTAGAATTGACGACGCTGCCGCAGCAATACAAACTTGCCGAATGCGGCTTATGGGGCGCTGGTTTCAACTGGTTCATCGATATGTTCGTTTTTCCACTGGCGGCGCTCTTTCAAAGAGTCGATCCCCGCTTTGGATTGAATTTCATTACAGGACTCTTTATGTGGGGGATGAATCGTTTCAGCAAGCCGCCTTTCGGCATCGTTCTAAAATTGGAAGCGCAAGGGGAAATAAATAACGAAACCAAACATATGGAGGTTTTACTTGAACATTCCGATGGATATTTAGCCACAGCCATTCCGGTTGCAGCGACTTTGCTGCAATATATCGATGGTTCCTGTGCTCAGCCCGGTTTGCATCTAATGGGTCTTCTGCCCGAACCGATACGGTTTATGAAGGATATTAAAAAGATGGGCTTAAAAGTTCACAAGTTGCCGAGTAGAGGGTTGGGAAGTTGAAAGAAGGGGATTCTGAAATACTTCTAAATGTGCGGGATTTACAGGTGCAGTTCATCTCCGACGACGGCATCGCCCGCGCTGTGGATGGTGTTTCGTTCAATGTCAAGTCCGGGCGGACATTGGGGATTGTCGGCGAGTCGGGTTGCGGGAAAACAGTAACCTGTTTGGCGGTGATGCGGCTCATTCAGCAACCACCGGGATTCATCGCCGGTGGCGAGGCGATATTCGGCGGCCGCGACCTGCTGAAATTATCAGAACCGGAGATGCGCGATATCCGCGGCAATGAAATAGCGATGATATTTCAAGAACCGATGACTTCGCTCAATCCGGTTTTCACTTGCGGCAACCAGGTTAGCGAAGCGGTTATCCTGCATCAGAAGGTTACGCGCGTTGAGGCTCTGCGACGGGCGTTAGAGATGTTCAAATTAGTTGGCATTCCAGATCCGCAGCGACGGTTAAATGAATATCCGCACCAACTTTCCGGCGGTTTGCGTCAGCGCGTGATGATCGCGATGGCGTTAGTCTGCCAACCCAAACTGTTGATATGCGATGAACCTACGACCGCGCTCGATGTTACTATTCAAGCCCAAATTATATCCGTCCTGCAGAATATCCAGCGCGATTTAGGCGCTTCGATTATCATCATCACGCACAATTTGGGCGTCGTTGCGGAAATGGCGGATGAAGTCGTGGTGATGTATGCCGGCAAGGTAGTTGAGCGCGGCGATGTCCGGCAAATTTACCACCTGCCACAGCATCCTTATACTATCGGCTTGCAGAATGCCATCCCGCGTCTGGGCAAGCGGCGAGCGCGGCTGCACCAAATCGAAGGCGTCGTGCCTAATCCATTGCTCTTTCCATCCGGCTGCAAGTTTCATCCCCGCTGCCCGCTTGCCGACGATAAATGCCAGAAAGACGAGCCTGAACTTAAGATATTAAACGGCTGTCAACCTTTTGCCGGCAACCTTCAGCGGTTGGAATTCCAATGCGAAGTCGCCTGCTGGAAAGCCGGAAAGTTCAAAACAGCTGAAATTTACTCCGAACAGATTGAATAATAAAGTATGACGGTCGGAATTCAGGAATATAAGCACGCTGAAGCGGCGAACTCTGAACTCATACATTTTGCGGAATAATAACACGCTGAAGCGTGTGAACTCTAAACTAACATATTCCGCTATATAATCAAATAGCCACATTACCAGATATTGACATCGATATTGATGTTAAATCATCATCATCATCATCATCATCATCATCATCATCATTATTATTATTGTTAGTCAACAGTCGTTTGAATTTGAATTCCCAACCTTTTGAGCGCATATCAGATGTATATGAACGCGTCAATTTTCTTAT
>VGIO01000223.1 GCA_016867855.1 Calditrichota bacterium | reverse complement strand
AGGAATTGAACTATTCCGGCAGCGGAAGTTCCCGGAAGCCTGGCGCTGGTTCGAGAACGCGCTCGAAACCGCCCCGACGGATGGGCCGTCTAAAACCTATCTCAAGCGCTGCGAACTCTACATCGCTGAGCCGCCGCCGGACGACTGGGACGGCGTCTGGACCTTGACCGAAAAATAATGCTAATGCTACAATCGAAGTAATTGTAAAAGTGTTGGATTTATTAACTGATGGCAAGGCGGACGCCCTCGTCCGCCGCATTCTAGGCTTGGTTTTCGGCGGACGAGGGCGTCCGCCTTGCTATGGTCTGAGTTTTCTGGATTAGTCATCACTTTTGCAATTAGCTCAATCGCTATTGCAATCTCTCTTTTAACGACACGGGAACAAAATAGAAATTGTATTCGTATTATATGTAAGGGAGGACACAGTTTGTCGGTTAAACTGGAGGTCATATGATATATAATGCGTCCAGCGCCGCGCTTACACCCCGGTCATAAAGCGTCGGCAATGGGCGACTCAGGCGTCGGCTGTCATTTCCGCCCGACAGCCGGCGCAGCACCCTAGGTCTGAGCCTGCAACCGCAGGCTCAGACCTTTATTAATACTTCTTGTCATTGCTATTTTTAATCGAAAACAACTTTTAAAATGTCAAATAAGTAAAGAATCGGATCCATTTCTGTTTTTTTGTAAAAAGTCCCTATATATCAATTTTTCTCTTGACATATAGGGACTTGCTCTTTAATTTGGAACGGAAATAATTGGAGCAACTGCTAACTAATTGAACACTTTTAAAAAATATAATAAACATTAAGGTGGTAAAAAAATCCACATCGACCTTCTCAGGGTCAGCGCGTTACGGCATCGACGATAAGACTCGCGTCTTCATAAACACTGAATATCGGGAAAAACTTGCACCGGAGGCGCGGAAAACTTTCTATGTCATACCCGGCGTCGATACCTGTTTAATCGCTATTCCTTTGAACGAATGGGACGAAGTCCTGGCGCGCCTGCCGGCGATGGACTTAGACGACCTGGACTTCATCCGCTACCGGCGCTGGCTGCTTGGCAATGCCATCGAATGTCCGCTCGACGCCCAAGGCCGCATCCGCATCGCTCAGCATCTGATAAACTATGCCAAACTTGATAAGGAAGTTTTAGTGCGAGGCGCAGGGGATTGGATCGAACTTTGGAATCCGGAATTGTATGAACAATACGAACAGGAATCAACCTTCGACCCGCAAGCCGCACACGCCCGCTTGTTATCCGGCAAACGCCAACGCAGCCTCAGATCCGATGCCGAAACCGCGCTTGTTATTGAATAATGCCTCGCCGATAGAATTACATCACCGACCTGCTCTTGCCGATATCGCCGCCGAAGCCCTCCTCTATTCCAGCGGCGCGGTATTCATCGACTGCACCGCCGGTTCTGGCGGCGGTCATATCAAAGCCCTGCTGACTAAGACTGATAAACCTTTACGCATACTTGCGCTGGATATTGACCCCAATGCTGTTGAGACCTTAAAGACCCTGATGAGCGAACGCCCCGAAGTTATCATTGTCGAGGGCGACTATGCTGAATTAGAGACTCTAGCCAATACATACAACTTTCATAATGCTGATGGAATAATCGCTGATTTTGGACCTTCACTGGACCAAATACTTAACACTCCCGGATTTTCACACTCGCTCGATGCGCCGCTCGATATGCGCTATACGCCAAAGAAAAATATTACAGCGGCGGATGTTCTTAATAATTATTCCCAAGTCGAACTAAAGCGGATATTCCGCGAGATTGGCGAAGACCGGCTCGCCGGTCGAATTGCTGCGGCTGTCGTTGCGCATCGACCTATTGCGACGACAGCGCAGTTGACGAATATCATCCAGCAGGCGGCCGACGGACTATATGTGTATAAAACTTTAGCACGGATTTATATGGCTCTGCGAGTTGTTGTTAATGATGAACTTAATTCGATTGAACGAATGCTGCCTCAAGCGCTGAGGCTGTTAGGACCGGCAGGAAGGTTGGTATTTATAACCTGGGATTCCAACGAAGACCGGCTGGTGAAGGATTTTTTACGCCGGATGGAGCGTCCTTGTGTCTGCCCGCCTCACTTACCTTGCGTCTGCGGCGCTCAACCTAAACTCCAAATCATCACCCGCCATCCAATTCGGCCGACGGCGGCTGAAATTGCAGCGGTGCCTCACTCTCGTAGCGCACGGCTGCGAATCGCTCAAAAACTACCCTAAAGAGAACTAGAAAAATGTCGCGTCCATCTACCGCTCGAACTAAATCTCATCTCCCGCGCCGCGGGATGACCTATAAACCCTGGAGCGTCCGCTACCGCATCCTCGCCGGAATTATCCTTATGACCTCCATCGGACTGGCTTGGGTCTGGAAAGCCAGTCTATTCGAGCGGATGTCAGGGCGCTTTATCGCTCTAGACCGCTACGAAACCTCCTTATTGAACGACATCGCCCGACTGCGCCTCGAACTGCTGGATGTCTCAAAATATACTAATATCGAAAAAACTGCCCGTGAACAACTTAAAATGCAATTCCCCGACGCTCCGCCGGATACAATCTGGATCGCGGCGCAGCGCGAAAAACCGATGCTGACCGTTATAAAATTCTTTCCATTTAAAAGTAAAGTATAATGAAGAGAATTTGACTTATTAAGGGTGCAGATTATAGTGATTTTTTTTTATTGAATTATGGGCGATGACAAGCATCGCCCGTTCGGGCGAACCTCGTGTTCGCCCTCTAAAATACTACTATAAACCGACCCCATTAATAAGAGAATTAAGGATAGTATAACCGAGAACTCTGTCAATCGTGGTAAGTCTCCCCGGCTTCAAGAAGCCGGGCTACGGCATCTACGGCATCTTTAGAACTGGTATTGAGTGTTAAACCGGTAAAGTTCGCATTCAAGCGAGGAACTTATCGCTGCACCGATTATAAACGGTCCTGATTTAAAGGCTGTCAAACGGCTTAATTTGCTAAAGATTTTATTCTTAGCAGTCGGAATTGCCATTTTGACGAAATTGTCGATGCTGCACATTGTCTATTCGGATGAGTTGCGCCATATCGCCGAGATGCAGCAAATCGACACGGTCATAATTGAACCGCATCGCGGAGATATCCTCGACCGCTTTAGCCGACCGCTGACCGAGGAATTGAACGACTTCGTCACCTTGGGTATAAATCCCAAGCGGGTTACAAAACCCGATGAATTAGCCGCCGACCTGGCACATTTTACGAAATATCCGCCGGAATACTATCTTAACCGCCTGAATCGACCGGGCAACTATATACCGTTAGTCCGAAAGATACCGCCGGAAGTCGCCGATAAAATCGAAATGCTCAACTGGAACTTGAGCCGGCAGACTGAGTCGCGGCGCCTCTATCCGCATAACGAACTCGCCGGACAGATTTTGGGCTGCATCGACATCGACAATAACGGCATCGCCGGCTTCGAACTGGCTTGCGATTCGCTGCTCAAAGGTGTTCCGGGCTGGCGGATTTTCCAGTTGGATGTTCAGGGGCGTCCGCATCTGGCGCCAAATTTGGCTTTCAAGCCGCCGGTTGACGGCTGCGATATAATGCTGACCATCGACCTGCGTATTCAAGCCATCGTCGAAGAGGAACTCGTCCCAGCGCTCGAAACCCATAAAGCCAATAATGCTTCTTGTATAGTGCTTGACCCGGTCGGAGGCGAAATCATCGCAATGGCTTCCCTGCCGGCATTCAACCCAAACCAGGCGGATGAAAAGACCATCCCGCTGCAGAAAATCCGCCCTATCAGCGATGTATTTGAACCGGGCAGCGTTAATAAAATCATCGCCGCGTCGCTCGTTCTCGAAAGCGGCCTGGCTAAACCCTCGACCATCGTCGATTGCAGCGAAGGTTCGATAACTATCTGCGGCAAACCGATTCGCGACTCGCATCGCCACCAGCGCCTGACCTTCGAAGAAGCCATCGTTTATTCGTCTAATGTCGGCACGATAAAACTGGCGCTGCCTTTGACTTCCGCTGCCTTATACAATATGGTCCGACGCTTTGGATTTTTAGAGAAGACCAGCGTCGAACTGCAGGGCGAAATGAGCGGATTTATGCCGCCGCTAAAGAACTGGTCCGGCTTGACAAAGCCGAATCTAATCATAGGTCAAGGAATTGCTGTTACCGCATTACAGATGGCGATGGCTTACGCCGTCATCGCTAATAATGGCGTTCTGATGCAACCAAGGCTGATAAAAGGTCATTACACCCCAGACGGAACATTCCACGAACGCCAGCCGGTCAAAGTTAGGCAAGTCATTTCATCGAAAACTGCCCGCACCGTCAGCGGCTTTCTACAGCAGGTCGTCGAAAAAG
>VGIO01000222.1 GCA_016867855.1 Calditrichota bacterium | reverse complement strand
TGGCAGGACGCGAGAAAACTGACGAAAGAAATATTCCAGCTGACTTCCCAAACTCCATTTTCTATAAACTGGGCTTTATGTGACCAAATAAACCGAGCCGCCATCTCGATAATGGCGAATATTGCTGAAGGTTCAGAACGCAATACAGTAAAAGATTTCGCACATTTTCTGGGCGTCGCGGCTGGTTCGTCGGCTGAGGTTCGCAGCCATCTTTATATCGCATTCGATTTAGAATACATCGAGCAAATTCAACTTGATTCGCTGATAAGAACTCTGGAGAGTATTTTGCGCCAATTGAAAGGTCTTCAACGCGCTTTATTATCATCATCATCATCATCATCATCATCATCATCATCATCTAGATGATATTTCTATCATTATACATATTACTTGCACCACTTGCCGCCTTCACGGTTGTCATCT
Source organism: Calditrichota bacterium (assembly GCA_016867855.1). GTDB lineage: Bacteria > Electryoneota > AABM5-125-24 > Hatepunaeales > Hatepunaeaceae > VGIO01. The sequence goes on along the minus strand of VGIO01000222.1, from coordinate 4,004 downwards.
TCTTCGGCAAGAAACTGCCGCGTGGCGGGGATTGGGTCAGCCTATTCGCTATCTGGAGCGGACTGGCAGCATCGCTGTTTCTGTTTTTCACGCAGATGCTGGGGCATTACGACCCGAACTTCGGGCTGCACTACCGCTTCGACTGGCTGCAGTGGGGAGATTACCGACTGAACATCGGCATCGCCTTAGATAACATCGCGATAATGATGTTAGTAGTGGTAACACTGGTGTCGGCGCTGGTGCATCTGTTCAGCGTCGGCTATATGAAGGGCGACCCCAAATACAGCCGTTTCTTCGCGTTTTTATCGTTATTCTCGTTCTCGATGCTGGGATTGGTGTTAGCGGACAACCTGCTCATCATCTACGCCTTTTGGGAACTGGTCGGGCTGTCGAGTTATCTGCTAATCGGTTTCTGGCACGAGCGCAAAGCCCCCGCAGATGCAGCCGTAAAAGCCTTTGTGACCAACCGCATCGGAGATGCCGGGATGCTTCTTGGAATCCTGTTGACCTTCGCCACGCTCGGAACGCTGAACCTGCAAGATATGGCTGCGGGTGTGGCGCAGGGCAAATTGACCGGCGGATTGCTTACAGTTGCCGGAATTCTACTATTCTGCGGCGCGATCGGCAAGTCAGCGCAGTTCCCGCTGCATATTTGGCTGCCGGACGCGATGGAAGGTCCGACGCCGGTCAGCGCGCTCATCCACGCCGCGACGATGGTTGCCGCCGGAGTGTATTTAGTTGCGCGGTTGTTTGTAGTGTTGACGCCCGACGCTTCGATGGTCATCGCTTATATCGGCGGCTTCACGGCTATTTTCGCAGCCACGATTGCCGTAGCCCAGAACGACATTAAGCGAGTGTTAGCGTATTCGACCGTTTCGCAATTAGGTTATATGATAATGGCGCTCGGCGCCGGCGCCTATATGGCGGGCTTCTTTCATTTAGTTACGCATGCGATGTTCAAAGCCTGCTTGTTTCTCGGCTCTGGTTCTGTGATTCATTCTATACATTATGCTTTTGCCCATTCATCATCATCATCATCATCATCATCTCATCAGCATCTAGATCCGCAGGATATGCGCAATATGGGCGGTCTTAAGAAGCCGATGCCGGTTACATTCTGGACTTTTTTAATAGCAACGATTGCGCTGGCTGGGGTGCCGTTCACATCCGGCTTTCTATCGAAAGACGCCATCCTCGGCGGAACGCTGGCTCTGGCGATGGAGCATCCGAAGCATTGGCTTCTGCCGGTCTTCGGCTTCAGCGCGGCAGGTCTGACGGCGTTCTATATGTTCCGGCTGGTGTATCTGACTTTCTTTGGCACATTCCGGGGCGGTCAGGAGGCTGAACACCACCTGCACGAATCGCCCAAGGTGATGACAGTTCCACTGTTAGCGCTTTCGACGCTATGTTTCTTTGCTTTTTACGCAGCGCCAGCCTTCAATCCGACCACCCCTGCGGGCGGGTGGTTTGCGACACTGTTCCCAACGCCACATAAAGCGTATGAATTTGGAATTTGGAATTTGGAATTTGGAATTGAAAATACAGAAAAAATAAATGAACCGAGTTTGTTAGACCCAAAAACCGATAGACCTGATGAGAAAGAAGTAACTAATGACTCTCTTCATTCCAAATTCCAAATTCCAAATTCCAAATTGGAACATATCGAACATATTGAACACACAGCTCACAACTGGGCGATGCTCATCAGCATCTTAGTTGCAGGTTTGGGGATTTGGATAGCGACACTGACTTATTACCAGTGGAAGATCGATCCGGAGAAGTGGCGGCTGCGGCTGGGAGTTGTCTATCGCGGGATGTTTCATAAGTGGTGGATGGATGAGATTTACAATGCAACGGTTATCAAAGGCACATTAGCCTTTTCAAGGCTGTGGGCATGGTTCGACTTGAAAGTCATCGACGGAGTGGTCGATGGATCAGCCTTCCTGACGCGGACCTACGCCTTCATCGAGGGCTGGTTCGACCTGTATATCGTGGACGGACTGGTCAATCTAACCGCTTGGATAGTCGGATTTTGGGGAAGAATAGCGCGGCTGTTCCAAGGCGGCCAGGTGCAGAGGTATATACTATATACATTAGCGGCGGTGGGATTAGTAATTCTATTAAAGGTCATATAATGTCTCCGAAAATTCATATCAACAGGAATAAGATCGAGACTTTTTGCAAAAAGTGGAAAATCGTCGAACTGTCGCTGTTCGGCTCGGTGCTGTGGGACGACTTCCGCGACGACAGCGACGTGGATGTGCTGGTAAGGTTTGCGGAAGACGCACGATGGACATTTTCAGATTATATGAACGCGGAAGAAGAATTTGCCGGAATTATTGGTAGAGAGGTTGATTTGGTCGAGCGAAAAGTAATTGAAAATGACGAGAATTGGCTGAAGAAGTAATTGATACTCGGCTCTGCAGAACGATATTTTATTGAGAATTCGCACCCGCCCTCGATGAATATTGAATATCCACGAATTCGGCTTGAATTAACAAACATCCGACGCTTGAAAGACGAAGTGCTTTTACTCGATATTTTTCTGGCAGCCAAGAAAGCGATAAAATTCTGCAACAGTCAATCCGTGTCCGAACTTGAAACCAACGAAATGGAAACCAGCGCGATTTTATTTAATATTCTCATCATCGACGAGCGATTTAAGAAAATATCGACCGATTATCAATCTGAATATTCGGCAATTCCTTGGAATAAGATTGGCGGATTCTATGGCAGGATTGTTCGTGGACTAAGGGATACGCAATATCCGGAATTATGGTCGGTTGTTAAAAACGATTTGCCTGAACTTATCGAACTATTAAGTGAAATAATACCACAAAAGCCTAAGGTCGATGCAATAATAGTATGAATAATCAGAATCCGGGCGATGACGAACATCGCCCGTACGGGCGATGACGAGCATCGCCCGTACGGGCGAACCTTGTGTTCGCCCAATAAAACCCAAACTTGAATAACTTCAGAAATAAAAACGATAAAAACCGAGCCACTAATGAACCTGACCTGTTTCGTCAAGCCTGAAGGCGGGCAATATGCCTCGCTGTGCGTCGAACTGGACATCGCTTCCTGCGGCGTTACTGAAGTCGAGGCGGTCGAAAGTCTGAAGGATGCTATCGAGACCTATCTGGAGTATATGCACGACGAAGGTCTCGCAGGCAGTATCTACCGCCCGGTGCCGATGAATGAACTGAAGGCTTTTCATTTAACTGAATCTAATATAAATTAATGTATTAGATTTGTGAATATGAGCACGCTAAAGCAGTGAACTCTGAACTCCAGACACGCTGAAGCCGTGAACTCTAAACTGTTCAGAGTTCACAACTTTAGTGTGATAGAGTTTTAGAGTTCACAGCTTAGCGTGATAAAGTTCTGAGTTCACAGCTTTAGCGTGAAAGAGAAAAAATATGTATGACTGGCGCAAAATGACTCTTGAAGAGCGCAAGGCAACGCTTGAACACCGCCAGAGGAATAAACTGCCTTGGCACTCTCTACCGCACCTCGATTTGGAAGGCGAGTATTATTATATTATCTCTGCGTCTTGCTATGAGCATAAACAAGTCATCGGAGTCAGTCCTGATAGAATGGCAGACTTTGAAAATGAGATACTTTTGGCGTGCGATGAGTTAAAGATTGTAATTTTCGCCTGGTGTATCCTCCCTAATCATTATCACCTTGTATTGCGGACGGAATATATCAGAGATTTAAGAAAACGGCTGGCTCAAACACACGGGCGGACATCGAGAAAATGGAATCTTGAAGACGGGTCGGTTGGTCGAAAGGTTTGGAGTAATTGTATGGAGAGACCGCTCAAATCCGAGCGGCACTTTTGGGCTTCGCTAAACTATGTTCATCATAATGCGGTTCATCACGGATATGTGGACAACTGGCAGGACTGGCTATTTTCGAGCGCTAAACTATTCCTTGAGGAAGTTGGTCGGGACAAGGCTGCTGAGATTTGGCGCCAGTATCCGATTCTCGATTACGGA
>VGIO01000221.1 GCA_016867855.1 Calditrichota bacterium | reverse complement strand
GCAGAGTGCAGAGTTTAGAGTTCAGAGCTTCAGCCTGAAGAGAACACGCTAAAGCGGTTCACTCTGAACGGGAAAGGGAGCGTCATTCCCGAGAAGACGGGAATCCAGAATAAAAACAAAAACTTAACAAATGCCAACGCTTGAATGGATCGGCAAAAAAGCCGTCCTGAATCATCATAAAGAAGTCCCGTTCCGGCTGCTGAAGACCAACGAGGAACTTTCGGCCGGGGCGCCAGACTGCGGCAACCTGTTAGTGCAGGGCGACAACCTCGAAGCCCTCAAGGCGCTGCTGCCTTATTACGCCGGCAAGGTCAAGTGCATATACATCGACCCGCCTTACAACACAGGGAAGTCAGACTGGATCTATAACGATAATGTAAACAGTCCTGAGACTAAAGATTGGCTTCATAAAGTAGTTAAAAGCGAAGATGAAGATTTATCAAGACATGATAAATGGCTTTGTATGATGTATCCGCGTATAAGATTATTAAAAGAATTTCTTTCAGAAGAAGGGATAATATTTGTAAGTATAGACGATAATGAAGTTAGTAATTTGAATCAAATTATGTCTGACATCTTTGGAGAAAAGAATTTCCTTGCTAATCTAATTTGGGATTTGGGAACTGGAACAGCAGCAGGACACTTTACTAGATCACACGAATATATATTAACATATGCTAAAAACAAATCAATATTAAGAAATTTCAGCTACATTGGTGACGAAGACAAGATATCAGAGCGTGCAGTTAAGAAAATATCAAAAGGTAATCCAGCCAGTCAAATCACTTTTCCTGTAGGAATGGAATTCGAAGGTAAAGATGCCACTTTCAACGGTGTATACGGCAACTCTGAAAAGATTAGAATTATGGATAGTGAAATGAAATTTGTTGACGGTAAATTAATAAATGAGGTGACTATTGAAGCAGGATGGGCAATGCGTAATCAAATATTGTCTTGGATATCAGGACAGGATACGATTGATAGTAAAGGTCAAATAGTGACAAAGTTTTTTTTTGATAAAAAAGGTGTGCTACAATATGAGAAGATTCGAGGCTTTATTAATCCACAATCGGTTATCCGTGGAATTGCAAGCACAAGAAAAGGTTCTGCATTGCTTGAAGAAATAATGGGCGAGAGAAAAATGGAATTCCCAAAACCAGTAGAATTAATATCATATCTTATAAGTCTTATAACTACACCAGAATCAATTATCCTAGATTCGTTTGCTGGTTCGGGAACTACCGCTCATGCCGTTCTTTCATTGAATAATAAATATGGAAGTAATCGTAAATTCATTGTCATAGAATGCGAAGACTATGTTAATACACTAACTGCAGAAAGGATCCGAAGAGTCATAAAAGGCGTAATAAACTCTAAAGATCCACAATTAAAAGTAGGCTTGGGTGGCGGCTTCCGATATGTCGAGCTTGGCCCGACCTTATTCGATGCGGAGGGACGGATAAGACCGGAGATAACTTATGCGGAATTGGCGCATCACATCCATTTTACCGAGACGGGCGAGCCGCTGAGTGAAACAGGACTTTCGACTGCGCCGCTGTTGGGGATTAGCAAAGGCAGCGCAATATATCTGCTCTATAACGGAATACTTAAGGACAAGCGAGCGAATGGGGGGAATGTTCTGACCAAGGCGATTCTCGAGAGGCTGCCGGTGTTCGACGGACCGAAGATTATCTATGGGACAGCCTGCCGGTTAGGACAGAAATTCCTGAATGAGAGAGGAATAACCTTTCGGCAGATACCCTATGAAATCAAGGTGAGTTGATGTTATTTCTTAAGGATTACCAGCAAAGCGCGCTTGATGCACTGATGGACTATTTTGCGGCTTGCCAACGGTTCAGCAATGCAGATACGGCGTTTTACGAGACTACTCAAGCCTCGTTTGGGCGCGGGATACCATATACGCCGGTGCCGGAGTTGCCGGGGCTGCCATATATCTGCCTGCGCATTCCGACCGGCGGCGGCAAGACTCTGGTGGCGTGTTATGCGGCTGGAATTGCTCAAAGAGGACTTTTAAATGCCGATCGGTCGCTGATTTTATGGCTGGTGCCGTCGAATGCCATCCTTGAGCAGACGCTGAAGTCACTGCGTAATAGGCAGAATCCTTATCGCAATGCACTGGAGGCGGCGGTGGGCAGTGTTGAGGTGTTGAATGTAACAGAGGCTTTGTATTTACGGCGGGCGTCGCTGGAAAGCGGAACCGTGGTGATTGTTTCGACCATTCAAGCGTTTAGGATAGAGGAAACAGAAGGGCGCAAGGTTTATGAACAATCCGGGCATCTGCTCGACCATTTTATGGATGTTCCGGAAGAGATTGCGCTTAAGATGGAGCATTATGCGGACAGCGCCAAACCGATAACCTCGCTGGCGAATGTGTTGAGGTCGCGAAGACCTATAGTAATAGTAGATGAAGCGCATAATGCCCGGACGCCGCTGTCGTTCGATACTTTGGCGAGATTAGGACCTTCCTGCATAATCGAATTTACAGCGACGCCGGACACTGAGAAATCCCCCAGCAATGTTCTATACAGCGTCTCAGCCGCCGAGTTGAAAGCCCAGCAGATGATAAAACTGCCCATTAAATTAGAGACGAAGACTAATTGGAAAGAAATTCTATCCGATGCGATTAGTCAAAGAGATAATCTGGAGGATTTAGCCAAACGCGAAGAAGCCATCAGCGGGGAGTATTTGAGACCGATTATGCTGCTTCAAGCGCAATCGATGCTAAAAGGGCACGACAGGTTGACGGTAGAGGTCGTCGAAAAATGTTTGATGGAAGATTTCCGAATCCCCAAGGAATATATTGCGCGGGCGACCGGTGTGGATAAGGAATTACCAGACGATATATTAAGCCCGGACTGTAAGATTAGGTATGTTATAACTATTCAAGCCTTGCGGGAGGGGTGGGATTGTCCTTTCGCTTATGTGCTTTGTTCAGTTGCGGATATGAAAGGCAGCCGGGGAGTGGAACAGATTCTCGGCCGTATTTTAAGATTGCCGAAAGCCAAATGGAAGTCTATCGTTGAATTGAATAACGCATACGCATTCGTTACCTCGAACGGCTTCGCTCAAGCCGTTAAGGGTCTGACCGATGCGTTGATAGATAATGGTTTCCGCCGTCAAGAAGCCAAGGACTTGATCAGACCTATGAATGATTGTCAGCGCGATATCGATTGGAGCGCCGACAGCCTGTTCTACGATGGTGGGGAGCAATCATTATTTGCTCCGCGTGTTAAGGGTGAGTTCAATGTGCCTGTATTAGCGGTTCAGGTGGGTGATTTATTCGAGCAACTTGAAGAAACACATTTACTTGAGAATGAGTGGTCGCTGCCGTTATGCGATGCGAAACTGTCCGATAAAGAATACACGCCGGAAAAGGCAATCGGTGAATATGGCGAAATCGATGTGAGCAAAGGCGGTGAAATAGTAGCAAGTTCGTTTATACCTGATTTGCGAAATCAGATAAGACTGCTTGAATTAAAATCAGATATAAATGAAGTGGAATTTATACGCTGGCTGGACAGGACAATCTATCATCCCGATATTTCGATGGTGGATATGGAATTATTCCTGTTAAAGGTCTTAAAACACCTTACCGAAAAGCGGTCAATCAAGTTCAACCATCTCGTCAAGGATAAGTATCGATTAAGAAAAGCAATCGAAGATAAGGTCGAAGAACACCGGCGGGATGCGATGAAGGCTTCATTTCAGGAGTTACTGGATGCTGAAACGGCGATGCACCTTTCAGTAACACCTATGAAATGCTTTACTTATGACCCGGATATCTACCCTTATAATGAAGTCGATACTCATCCATATAGGTGGAAAAAGCATTATTATAAAAAGGTTGGCAAAATGAATGAAGAGGAATATGAATGTGCGATGTTTCTTGACAACTTGACTGAAGTAAAATGGTGGGTAAGAAATATTGAGCGAAAACCGCAAGCGTCATTTTGGCTTCAGACGACGACCGACAGGCATTATCCGGATTTTATTTGCCTGTTAAATGATGAGAGATATCTGGCGGTCGAATATAAAGGCTTAGATAGATGGAGTAATGATGATTCAAAAGAAAAAAGACAGATAGGCGAACTCTGGGAAAGTAGAAGCAGTGGAATTTGCCTTTATATTATGCCTGAGGGGAAAGATTTTAATTCGATTGCTTTCAAACTCAAATCTGGATTCCCGCTTGCGCGGGAATGACGCGCCCTTTGGGCGTGTTAAAGCGCCGCAGTGTGAGGCCACCCTGCGGCAGTATATTTCACCCCCCTTTCATCCCCCCGCAAGCGGGGGGAGAGAAATGCTGTCAACCGCAGATGGTTGACAGCCAAATCGGCACGTTCGCTTAATTATCGCCTAAACTTTTTCAATACAATACAATGTTTCACATTCACCACCTTCGCCGCGTCCTTATAATCTTAACGACGCTTGGCAGCC
>VGIO01000220.1 GCA_016867855.1 Calditrichota bacterium | reverse complement strand
GGGTCGAGCGGGCATTGATATGTTGATAACTGGGCTGTATGGGCTAACGGCAGCGCCTTTATCTGGGGACTCAGAGTCGCCTTCCCGTTCAGGTTGGGACACCCGTTCCGAATTATTACCTTATCCGCCTAAAACGGATGAATAGAAGATTGGGATAACCGATTCTCACAATCTCTCAGGAAAATGAACTTTTTTCATAGAAGAAGGATGACGACACCTCACGCTTGACATAGCGCTAGAACTTCATCGACCGATACAAATATCTACAAGCGCCAATCGACAATCTGTCAAACTTGATTATACCTCAAAAATCTGTTACATTACTTTACTAAAATTTTCACAAATCATTTACTCTCGTATAACTCAAAATGATATTCGGCATCGGCTGCGATATCTGCGAGACACAATTCCTTAAGACAGAATTAAAGAAAGCGCCTGAAGATTCCATTTTACGCAGCGTGTTCACAACGGCTGAACTTGTCTATTGCCGTTCTAAACGCTATCCTGCCCGGCATTTAGCAGCGCGTTTTGCAGCGAAAGAGGCGTTTTTTAAAGCCCTAGGAACAGGCGCGCCTAATCCAGGCGCATTCAGAGAAGTCGAAGTTGTCCTCAACGCTAAAGGTGCACCGCTGATATCCTTATCCGGCGACACTCTAAAGCGATATTTGCGAAGCGGCGCGGCACGGATTTTGGTTAGTCTATCGCATACATCGCAGACCGCTTTGGCAGTAGTGATAATAGAAAAATGACTAATGCCAACGCTGATGCTAATGCTGATTAGTTTAACGAGTTAGAGAATCAACTTTTAATTTTTCAACATTCCAACTTCCATCTTACTAATGACGAACATAGAAGCGGATTTGCAAAAGAATCCACAATTTGACTGGTCGGCGTCCGAGTGCGAACTCGGCATCGACCGCAGCGGCATCATTAATATCGGCTGGCTTTGCAGTGATAGACCTTGCCAAATGGGCAAAGCCGCCAAAACCGCCTTGCTGTGGGAAGACCACCAAGGCGTTGAAAAGGTATTCACCTACAACGATATACGGATATTATCCAACAACATCGCCGCTTATTTAGAAGGACTGGGGCTTAAGCCCGGCGAACGCATCTGCCTGTTTATGGACCGTGTGCCGGAACTTTATATCGGCTTCCTCGGCATTCTAAAACTTGGCGCTGTAGCCCAGCCGTTGTTCTCCGCCTTCGGCGAAGAGTCGCTTTTCACCCGGCTGGACAACGCCCAGACCTCCGCTATCATCACCCAGCGCAAGCATGCTTTGAAGGTGCGTAAGATTCGCGACCAACTGCCTAATCTGCGGTATATCATCATCGTCGATGCTGGCGAAGGCGCGCTGAAAGAGCGTGAAATTGCAATGGATATGGAAAAATTACCTAAAGCCGATGATTACAAGGTCTATCCGACCAAAGCCGAGACGTCTTCAGTGCTGCACTACACTTCCGGCACGACCGGACAGCCCAAAGGCGCGCAACATGTGCATTACTCCATTGTCTCGCAATATATCACTGCCAAATGGGTGCTGGACTTAAAGGACGACGATATTTACTGGTGCAACGCCGACCCAGGCTGGGTGACCGGCACGAGTTATGGCATTATAGGACCGTGGGTCAACGGTGTTACACAAGCCGTTTTAGACAGCGGCTTCAATGCCGAGCGCTGGTATAAGTTCATCGAAAAGTATAAGATAACGGTCTGGTATTCAGCGCCGACCGCTATTCGCCTGCTTATGCGCGAAGGCAAGGAAACCGTCCAAAAATTCAACCTATCTTCGCTGCGGCATTTGTGTAGCGTCGGCGAACCGCTCAACGCCGAAGCCGTTCATTGGTCCAAAGAGACCTTCGGCAGGCCATTTCACGATACATTCTGGCAGACCGAAACCGGCTGTATTGTCATTACTAATCATCCTGCATTGCCGGTGAAGCCCGGTTCGATGGGCAAGCCCTTCCCTGGCATCGAGGCTGCCGTGCTTAATCCGCAAACCTTTGAACCTGTCAATCAAACAGGCATTGCCGGATTGATTGCCTTGAAGCCGGGTTGGCCTTCGATGGTGCGCTCTTATTGGAACAATCCGACCGGCTACCAGAATAAATTCAAGAACGGCTGGTATTTGTGCGGCGACCGGGCATCCATCGACATCGACGGCTACTACTGGTTTATGGGCCGCGACGACGATGTCATCAACACCGGCGGGCATTTAGTCGGTCCGTTCGAGATTGAATCCGCGCTGCTGGAACATCCCGCTGTCGCCGAATCGGCGGCTGTCGCCAAACCCGACCCAATTAATATGGAGGTCGTTAAAGCCTTTGTTGTGCTTAAGCCGGGCTATGCACCGAGCGACGATATGGAACTGGATATAATGAACCTCATCCGCAAACGCCTCTCGCCGCTGGCGATGCCGCAGGAAATTGAGTTTATCGACGCGCTGCCTAAAACCCGTTCGGGCAAAATCGTCCGTCGCATCTTACGTGCTAAAGAGTTTAACGAACCGCTGGGCGATATGTCAACGGTGATGAACGACTGATTTTTGTTGTCATTCGATGTCTAAAATAGGTCTAGAGGGACAGTATTTTTCCATAAGATACTCATTCAAATCCTAAAAAAGGCAGCAAACGTTTCCTGACTAAGGCTTTAAGTGTATAGAGAATATAAAATAGCAGCGGTAGAAGTCAACCTAAAAGAAGTAGGCCGCGACAATAAGTCACCCTGAACGAAACGAAGCATCACGCCTGGGATTGCAGGAAGGAAATTCGGACTTCGTTAAGAATGACTCACCGTCGTGTGCCGCTCTAATTTGTCAAAACTGATAAATATTAGGATTTCGCAAAAAAAGCATTAGATTATTATATGAGTCTGCTGATAAAGCATCGCTATACATTGCGCTCGCCCCCGGCTTTAACAGATGCAGTTAGTGTGTGCTGCCTGTCCGAGCCGATAAACTGGCGGATGAGCGCTCCACCTTGCTAAACCGTCCCTTCACCGACCCTTATCAAATTAGCCTATTAAGCCATCTAAATCGACTAAAACGAGCCGCAAATGAACCCGAAACACTTTATTAAATCACTGACTATTACATTGCTTATAGTCATTGTGCCGGTTGTTTTCGCTCAAAACAACTGTCTGCGCTTCAACAACAGCCATCATTGTATGGCGATATCGAATGTCAACCACATTCCTGAGCGCAATATCACCATTGAGTTCTGGTTCCGCACCCAGACCGCTAACGGCGGTTTGTTCAGCGTTACGGCGCAGGAGATTGTTTTCAACGATTATGACCGTTCGATATACCTGCAGAACGGCAGGTTATTCCAATATACCTGGACACCTAATCGCAATGAAACCATCCAAAGCCAAAATGCCGATTGGAACGACGGCCGTTGGCATCACTACGCTTTAGTCCTGCAGGACAATCAAGGCCAGCGGATGTATGTTGACGGCAACCTGCAAGCCAGCGGCAACCTCGATGGCTCCGGCTTCGACTGGGCTGACCGGTTCGAAATCGGCTATACGCGGCAGGTGAATTATTTCACTGGCGATATGGATGAACTGCGTTACTGGAGCCGTCCTCTAACTCAAGACGAGATTAGAGCGCTCAAGGATGTGCCGCTGCGCGGCGACGAGCAGGGCTTAATCGCTTATTACCGCTTCGACGAGGGGCAGGGACAATCCGTCGCCGACGATTCACAAAATAATTTTCCAATGCGTCTGGGTGCTCAAAACGGACAGGATGCCGGCGACCCACAATGGGTTTCGCCCGGCGCGCCGATTTCTGGCGCCGTCGCAGAAATATCAGCCAGGGTAATGAACTTTCGACCGCTCGCAGTCGGGCGGTCAAGCATTTTGTCCCTGACGCTTTCTAACCTCGCCCAGATAATAGCCGACCTCTACGCCCTGAATTATCGATTCACCGATATGGGCGGCGCGCCCAACTGGCTAAGAATTGCGCCGGTGGCAGGAATTATCCCAGCGCGCCAACAAGTGCAAATTCGGTTCACAGCCGACGCACAAGACCTGCAGCCTGGAAGATATCAAAGGACCGTTCGTCTGACTACCAACGCACGGGATTATCTGCAAGTTGATATACCGGTTACTTTAACAGTTTGTGCCGGTATGGGAAGGATGTTCGGACAGGTAACAGACGCTCGCAATCGTGAACCTGTCGAAGGCGTTCTATTAGCCGCCGCAGCCGATTACGATTTAAGCGCGACCACTGACGAACAAGGTTTTTATGAATTTGTAGATTTAGCCGCACAGGAATATACTTTTAATATCATAAAGGCGGATTATCTGCCAATTCGTGGATTTAATATTGATGTTCCGTCAAACGATGAGCGGGAACAGAACTTCGCCCTGCTGCATTCGGTTTGCGAGCCGCGGCCGGCGCGGCTGGAGTTCGCCGTGCCTACCGACGATGTCCTGCGAACCACACTCGCCATCCGCAACCCCGG
>VGIO01000219.1 GCA_016867855.1 Calditrichota bacterium | reverse complement strand
AAGATTGAAGGTGCGCACGCCTTCGCGTTGGCGAATATCGACCCATTCGTAGCGTGGGCCGTCGTTTTCGAGATTATCGCGCCACTCGTAGCCGACGTCGTCCGGTCCGCCGCGGCGGTCGCGAAGTGGACCTGCCGGTCCATCCTGGATTAGTGGCGATTGTAAATTTTTAGCAGGAACGACGACGCTCGGCGCAAACGAAGCATCGGTCGTCGCTGTCGCGCTGCTGGCGCTAAGCGGCGGCGATGGGTCTGGAATAGTCCCAGCCCCAATCACAAAGACCGCTAAGGCCAGCCCTAACAAATAGATCGCGCGGTTTCGAAGCATACCAGCCTCCTAAGGTGAAATGTTGTTGCCCGGCAATGCCGGGTAATGTGAATTATTAATTAGTTGCGAAGTAGGTTCGAAGAAGCAGTGCGGGGAGCAGTTTTCGGTAAGTTGGCGCAAGTTGTAAGTAGAATATAATATTGCGATGATTAAAAATCAAGTGATGCAAGCCACTTTTTAAAAATTTTGTCGAGTTTTCTTTTATTTTATAAAAAAACGCTCAAATCTCCATATTAATAAATATATTTAATTGAGCCTTGCGAGTCAAGCCCTCGTCTAGCCGGTCGAACAACACCCGTCGTCATTATCATCATCATCATCATTATCATCATCATCAATTATGGAAGCCTTTTTATTCGACCAAATACTGCAAGCCGCAGTGCAACTCGGGACTTCCGATGTGCATATCAAGGTCGGCGCGCCGTTTATGATTCGTCAGGGCAACGATATCATCTCCGGCACCGACGCGCCGCTGGAAACCGAAGATATCGACCGCATTGTGCGCCGTATTCTCGAGCAAGCCGGCAGCAGCGCGGCTATCCATCACCTTAAGAACATCGAAGACCTGACCGATTTCGACACATCGTTTTCGCTGCCGGCAATCGGCCGCTTTCGGGTGAACATCGCCCGCCAGCAGAACACGTTGTGCCTGACCTTGCGGGTCATTCCCTCCAAAGTGCCGACCATCGACCAATTGGGACTGCCGGAGGTCTTAAAGGAGATCGCGATGGAGCCGCGCGGCTTGATACTGGTCACCGGCGCGACCGGCAGCGGCAAATCTACGACTTTAGCCGCGATCCTCGATTACATCAACCGCACGACGCGGCGTAAGATAGTTACAATCGAAGATCCAATTGAATTCCTCATCCAGGACCAGTTGTGTTATGTCAATCAGCGCGAAATCGGCAGCGACAGCGCTTCGTTTGCCGCCGCGCTGCGCGCCTCGCTGCGCCAGAACCCCGATGTCATTATGGTCGGCGAACTGCGCGACCGCGAGACAGTTGAAATTGCCCTCAAAGCCTCCGAAACCGGCCACGCCGTCTTCAGCACGCTCCACACTTCCAACGCCGAAAGCACAATTATCCGCGCCATCGGCGTCTTTGAGCCTACCGAACAGCCGGGAATGCGCTTGCGACTGGCCGACTCGCTGAAAGCCATCATATCACAGCGTCTTGTGCCGCGCTCAGATAAAGAAGGACGCGTCGCCGCGATGGAGGTTATGCGAATGACGACCGTCATCCGCGAACGGATTACCTTAGCCGACACGCGCGGCTTCACCGACCTCATCGAACAAGGCTGGAATCCTTATAAGATGCAGACCTTCGACCAACACCTCACCGCGCTTTATCGTAAAAACATTATTTCGATGGAGACCGGCATCGCCTTTGCCTCCAGCCCGACGAATTTCAAGCGCAATCTGATGTTCGAAGGGTCGTGAAAAGGCTAACCTGTTTTATCAGATGTTCAATTTAATGGCTTGGTGAATTGAATATCGACGACAATTATTGTATTTTTCATATAGTCCGGTCAGCGGCAATTCTGTTAGTTCAAGATAATTCACAACGGATTGAACGGATATAACGGATATACAAATGCATATTATACACAGCGTCATAATTCAGTTCGCATATTTCGCGGGCGTAATGCTGAACGCAGTGAAGCGTCTCGACTGGATAAACGGGAACGAGATCCTTCACTTCGTTCAGGATGACATCTATGTGAACAGATGACATCTATATGAACATACGCAATAATTCATAATGCTATGTATAGCATTTTATCATCATCACATTAGCAGGTAGTGTCATAATATAATTGTTAGATATAATAATGCTGCGTCATTCCCGCGAAAGCGGGAATGACGCAGCTGCGGTGCATTTCTTATATATATAACAATTATATTTTGACATTACCCATTAGTATTAAACAAATAAAATAAGAAATTATAATGACTTCATATATCGATGGTTATAATCTGACCATCGACTTATTAGCGCAAATTGCCTGTTGTGGCGGTAGGGTCGAATTCACGCCGGCCGCCAAAGAGCGCGTCGCGGCTTGCGCGGCGTTGGTGCAGAAGTTGGTGGATAAAGGTCAAGCCATATACGGCGTAACGACCGGCATCGGTGAATTTGCGCGTATCAGGATTTCGCCTGAGCAGGGCGCTGAATTACAGCGTCGTATTATTTACAGCCACGCTGCCGGCGTCGGCGACCCATTTCCAATCCCTGTTGTGCGCGGCGCAATGCTCCTGCGCGCCAACACCCTCGCCCGCGGCAATTCCGGCGTGCGTCTGAAGACCGCGCAGATGTTGCTCGATATGCTCAACGTCGGTGTAACGCCGGTAGTTTATGAGAAAGGTTCAATCGGCACATCCGGCGACCTGTCGCCGATGTCGCAGATGGCGGAGGTCGCGCTTGGCGAAGGCGAAGCCTTTTATCAAGGTGAGCGTCTGCCGGGCGGTGTTGCGCTGGAACGCGCCGGACTTAAGCCTATCGATCTGACTTATAAAGAAGGTTTGGGACTTATCAACGGCAGCCAGATGTCAACCGCCGGCGCGGCGCTGCTGTTAGTCGAAGCACGCAACTTATTGAAAAACGCCTTCATTGCCTCGGCGATGAGCATCGACGCCCTCAAAGGCGTCCAGTCGGCTTACGACGCCCGTCTGCACGCCGTCCGCCCATTCAACGGGCAGAATGCTGCCGCCGCTAATTTAAGGCGTCTGATGGCGAACAGCGAAATCATCAAGGATGGTTCGAAGAAGGTGCAGGACGGCTATTCGATGCGCTGCACGCCGCAAGTGCAGGGACCTTCGGTGGACGCCTGGAATTATGTTAAAAAGCAGGTCGAAACCGAGATGAACTCCTCAGCCGACAATCCGCTCTTCTTTCCCGACGATGAGATACATTTAGCCGGCGGCAACTTCCACAGCCAAAACATCGCTCTTGCTATAGACTTTCTGGCGATGGCAATGGCGGAAATCGCCGATCTTTCCGAGCGGCATACCAATCGCTTACTTAATCCGACATTATCCGGGCTGCCGGACTTCTTAGTGGAAGGTAAAGGCTTAAATTCGGGTTTGATGGTAGCACAATATACGGCGGCGGCGCTGGTGAGCGAGAACAAGGTGTTGGCGCATCCGGCGGTCGTGGACTCTATTTCGGTATCAGCCGATCAGGAAGACCATGTAGCGATGACGCCGATAGCCGTGCGCAAGTGCGGCGAGATTTTGCGCAATGTCAGCGCGGTGTTGGCGATAGAGATGATGTCGGCGGCGCAAGCCTTTGACTTCCGCCAGCCGCTTCAGCCGGGCGCCGGCACACGCATTGCTTATCGAAAAATCCGCCAGGTCATCATGCATCTTGAAGACGACCGCGTTTTGTATCCTGATATCGAAAAGATTAACCGGCTGGTGCAGAGCGGTGAGATTGTGGCGGCGGTCGAAGCCGAATTAGGCGCACTGGACTTTAATGCAGTTAAATGACTTGCGGAACAACAGATTATTTATTAAACTAAAAGTTTAAATTTAAAGATAATGTCAAGTTGATTTCACTATATGCATCCTGCTTTAACATTAACATTGATATTATCATTATCTCAATCCAAAATCCAAAATCCAAAATCCAAAATCCAAAATCCAAAATCCAAAATCCAAAATCATATTGGCGCGTTCGTCTAGTGGTCAGGACGCTGGCCTCTCACGCCGGTAACAGGGGTTCGACTCCCCTACGCGCTACTTTAAAAGCCAAGCAATTACAATCGCTTGGCTTTTATTTGCAATATTATATCCGGTTTGCAATCAATCAGTAAATTATCTTCAAAACAAATTAACAACAGATTAAACGGATGAAACGGATAATCCTATAAAGCCGCTATGTTAATCCGTTCTATCTGTTTAATCCGTTGTTAATTTTGCATCCCTTTATTATACATTTGAATGCAAATTGGTATAAAACAGCGTTGGTTCTACTACTTTAAGAGAACCATTTTCACTGCGCTTGTTTCATTCCGGCTGGTTAGAATGGCGAAATATACTCCCGCCGGCTGCCCTTCGGCATCCCACATCAGACTGTGTCTTCCCGCCTCCATCCAACCGTCGAACAAAACCGCTGATTCGCGTCCGGCGATATCCATAATCTGCAGGGTCGCCGGCGCGGCTTCCGGCAGCGCATAACGGATGCAGGTCGCCGAGTTG
>VGIO01000218.1 GCA_016867855.1 Calditrichota bacterium | reverse complement strand
CGAAGGCGAAAAAGCAGGTTCTTTTAATTTGTCAATACCTTCAATGAGTAGATAAAGTTGATACCAACAAGGAAATTCTTCGTATAAATTAATATACTCAACTAAACCGATAAAATCAATGCAAAAAAATTACCAAGTCGCGGGGATGTTCTGCGCT
This sequence comes from Calditrichota bacterium, assembly GCA_016867855.1. Lineage (GTDB taxonomy): Bacteria > Electryoneota > AABM5-125-24 > Hatepunaeales > Hatepunaeaceae > VGIO01. The sequence continues at coordinate 4,406 of VGIO01000218.1, read as the reverse complement.
GGCTGCGAGCGGGCGGTCGAAGCAGCCGCGCTTAAAATCCCCGGCGTCGTCAAAGCCCAAGCCGACCATAAAGCCCAGACCCTGAAGATCGAATTCAGCCTTGAGCCGCCCGACGACGAAGAGGTCAAGCATGCGATAGAGAACGCTGGATTCTCACTTTCACTATAAGGGAGGTCAATGTAGCCCGCCTTCTCGAAGCCGGGTTTGCCCCCGTCGTCATACGCTCAGCGCTTGACGCTAAAAATCATCTTTATATTATCATCTGCCCAAAACTTGGCTTTAACACTTGACCTAACGACGAATAATTAGTATCTTTATTCACAAATAGATTTGCGGAGTTTGAGGGACTGCACGGCAACATCTATTTTCTTCCGTCCCCCAATTTCCCCCCGATGTAATTGATAAAGACTCGCCCTTTTTGGCGCTGAAGCACGGTTCGCTTCGCTCGGCTTCCTTTTCAGCGCCTATTCTCATTTCTAAAATGAATGTATTTTTATGTCGATTTACAATCGATAGAATTGTGATTAAAAACGCAAACGGCCTAAAATCCATCGTCAAACAGGAAAAATATATTCAATGGATATCTCTCCTCAGCCGGGCTCAACGTCGAATCAGGTATCAGCGCCGGATGTCCATTCCATCGTTGACAAATTTAAAGGTCAACGCGGCGACATAATCGCCATCTTGGGCGAAGTGCAAAATCGCTATAGTTATCTGCCGGAAGATGCGCTGCGCATCGTCGCCGAGCAGACTGGACGTCGATTAATCGATGTCTATAGCGTCGCTACATTTTATCACTCGTTCAGTCTAAAACCGCGCGGCAAACACTTGTGCAGTGTTTGCCAAGGCACAGCCTGCCATGTGCGCGGCGCAGCCGGCGTAGCAGAGGAATTCGAAAATCATCTCAAAGTTAAAGCCGGCGAAACAACCCCTGATAACGAATTCACCCTTGAATATGTCAACTGCCTCGGCGCCTGCGCGCTCGGACCTATCGTCGTCGTCGATGGGCAGTATTTCTCCGGCGTCACTAAAACACGGGTCGGCGATGTTCTGCGCAAAGTCCACGCCAGCGTCGATAGCGCCGCCATTCCCGAAAATTCCTTCCCGCTGGATGTTCACTGCGCCCGCTGCAATCATACGCTTATGGACTCTGCAGTTCTAATCGACAACCATCCTTCAATTAAATTGACGGCAGCATTTGAGAGTCATCATGGCTGGGTGCGTCTATCTAGTATATACGGCAGTTACAATGTCCAATGCGAACACGAGATTCCACCATCGGCAGTCGTAAATTTTTTCTGCCCGCATTGTCACTCCGAACTGCTGGGCGCGGCGAGTTGCGTCGATTGCAGCGCCCCGATGATACCGATGATCGTGCGCGGCGGCGGAATGATTCAGGTCTGCTCGCGCCGCGGCTGCAAAAGCCACCGGCTCGATGTCGGACTTGATATTTGATAGTAATAATAACGATATCTATAACAAGTTCATAACAATGCCGCCGTTGCTCGCCGTAGTCAACGGTAAGTATTAATAATATGCTGCGACTCGCTGAAGTCGGCAGCGGTTTGGATGTGGCGAACAGAGACGCCCGCCCTAACGGCAGGTTGTGACGCCCTGCCCCACTTTCGACATACAACTTATAACTTACAATTTATAACTTATATCTGATGGAACGTCTCGCCTCAATAGAAAAATTACGCGCGCTGTCGGAACGGCTGTCGAAGTCGGTCGCTGATTCGACGCTGACGGTAGTTATATCAGCCGGCACATGCGGACAAGCCAGCGGGGCTAACGACCTAATCCGCGCTGCCAAACGCGCCATCCTCGACCGCGGCTTAGCCGGCAAGGTGCGTTTACGCATCACTGGCTGCCACGGCTACTGCGAGATGGAGCCTTCGTTGATCGTCGAACCTTTTGGCTGGTTCTATCCCAAATTGGCGCCGCTTAGTGTGCCGCCTATCGTCGAAGCCGCTGCGGACGGCAAGGTCCTGACCGAATTATTATACCATCCGGAAGACGGGAACGGGGCTGTTGTACAGATGTCCGATATGCCGTTCTATAAGCGCCAGGCGCGGCATCTGATGGCGCGCAACGAAAAGGTCGATCCGATTCGCATCAATGATTATCTCGCCATAGGCGGATATTTAGCGCTCGCGAAAGCGCTGGAAAAGAACGACCCGCTATGGACAATTGAAGAGGTCAAAGCATCCGGCCTCAGAGGTCGCGGCGGCGCCGGATTTCCCACCGGCTTGAAGTGGGAGTTATTGGCTAATCAGCCTGGCCAGCGCGGCAAGTTCCTCGTCTGTAACGCAGATGAAGGCGACCCCGGCGCATATATGGACCGGTCGGTCTTGGAGGGCAATCCCCACAGCATAATCGAGGGTATGCTCATCGGCGCATTCGCCACCGGTGCGACCGAAGGCGTAGTCTATGCGCGCAATGAATATCCCTTAGCCATCAAACACCTGACCATAGCCCTCCAGCAAGCCCGCGAGTTAGGCTTGCTCGGCGTTGATATTCTCGGCGCTAATTTCAGTTTCGACATCCAGATAGTGCGCGGCGCCGGAGCGTTTGTATGCGGCGAGGAAACGGCTCTCATCGCCAGCATCGAAGGTAATATTGGCGAGCCGCGCCAGCGTCCGCCATATCCCGTCCAGAAGGGCATCGAAGGCAAACCGACGGCCATCAATAATGTCGAAACCTGGGCCAATATTCCCATTCTATTCCAAGCCGGCGCCGAAAAGTTCAAGCAGATCGGCACGCCGGGCAACTCCGGCACGAAAATCTTCAGTCTCGTCGGTAAAGTGAAAAACACCGGCCTGGTCGAAGTGCCAATGGGCATTACCATCAGCGACATCGTCTATGAAATCGGCGGCGGTCCATCCGGCGGCGCTAAAATCAAAGCCGTCCAAACCGGCGGCCCTTCCGGCGGCTGCATTCCCGCCGATATGTTCCACCTGAAAGTTGACTACGACAGCCTGACGAAAGCCGGTTCGATTATGGGGTCTGGCGGTATGATTGTGATGGACGAAGACACCTGCATCGTAGATGTCGCTAAATACTTTATGAAATTTCTCAAAGACGAGTCCTGCGGAAAATGCTTCACCTGCCGCAAAGGCACGCAACGGATGTGGGAAATCCTCGACGACATCACATCCGGCAAAGGCTCATTGAGCCAATTGCAACTACTGGAAGAGTTGGCGCTGGTCGTCAAGGATACGACGATGTGCGGACTTGGACAGTCGGCGCCCAATCCAGTCCTATCCACACTGCGCTATTTTAAGGCGGAATATGAACGGCATATCGTTCAGAAGAAGTGCGACGCTTATGTCTGCAAGGATTTGACCGGCGCGCCGTGCCAATCTGCCTGTCCCATCGGGACGGAAGCCTGGCGTTATGTCGCACACATCGCGCGCGGCGAATACGAGCAAGCCTATATTGCCATCCGCGAAGCCAATCCATTCCCATCCGTCTGCGCCCGCGTGTGCGACCATCAATGCGAAGCGCACTGCCGGCTCGGCAAGAGCGGCAACCGTCCGGTCGCCATCCGCGCCCTCAAGCGCTTCATCACCGACCACATCGACCCGCGTCTCTATAAACCGACGCATATTGTCTGGCAAACCGGCGAAGCCCCACAGATAGCCGTGGTCGGCGCCGGACCGGGCGGACTAACATGCGCGCATTATCTCTCCCTAAGAGGTTATAAGGTTACAGTTTTCGACGCCGACGACGAACCCGGCGGAATGCTAATAGCTGGCGTGCCTGAATACCGAATGCCGCGCGATGTGTTGAAGAAAGAAATCGAATCGCTGATGGATGAAAACATCACGCTGCACACCGGCGTCGTCCTCGGACGCGATATAACTCTGGATGGACTATTCGCATCCGGCTACAGCGCTATTTTCTTAGCCTTGGGCGCGCACCGCTCGCGGCGGTTGAACCTGGAGAACGAAGAGGCTCACGGCGTTTATCCCTCGATGCGCTTCCTCAAAGCCTTCAACATCAAGGGCAAGCCTCTTGGCAAGGGACACACCGTTGTCATCGGCGGCGGCAACTCAGCCATCGACGCCGCACGCGTAGCCTTGCGTCAAAAGGGCGTGTCGGATGTTACGATTTACTATCGTCGCAGTCGCAGCGAAATGCCGGCTTTCCCAGCCGAAATCGGAGCCGCCATCGAAGAAGGGGTCAAGATTGAAACCCTATACAGCCCAGTAAAAATCCATACAGTCAAAGGACAGGTTACCGCCGTCGATTTCGTGCGCAATGAACTCGGTCCGGTCGACGCCAGCGGACGACGCAGTTTCATCGCCGTCCCCGGCGGCGAGGTTATCGTGCCGGTGGATACATTAATAGTCGCTATCGGCGAGCAGTTGTTGCCGTTCAACCTCGACGGCTCGGTCGGGCTT
>VGIO01000217.1 GCA_016867855.1 Calditrichota bacterium | reverse complement strand
CTGGTACAGATTCAGAGCCCAATCTGTGAGCTTCTTAACTCCTAAAGAGAGGAGGTCATCAAACTTGAAGCGCATTTTACACTGGGCACACTCGACCAATGGATCTGTGAATCCCTGCACATGCCCACTCGCTTCCCAGACGCGCGGATTGTATATAATTGCCGAATCGAGTCCGACGATATTCTCATGTTTCTGAGTCATCTCGCGCCACCAGTGGCGGGAGAGATTGTTTTTCATTTCGACGCCGGGTGGCCCATAGTCATAAGCCGAGCCTATCCCGCCATAGATTTCCGACGATGGAAAGATAATCCCGCGCCGCTTGCACAGCGCAACGATTTTATCCATCAAGTTGCCAGTAGGGTTTTGGTTTTTTGCCAAGTTAGATTTTGTTTTCCATTATTGTAGGTTCGACTATTTGTCTGAATGTTGACACATCAGATGAAACCTCTGCCAATTCAAGTAGTCGTCGCAAATTGTGAATTTTGGGTGGCACTTCGCCAGTCGCTCGACACACTACAGCCTTGATAACCTGCTCAAGAGTGAGTTGGGCAGCAAAAAGCGCAAATCCGAAATGACGCTTTTCAAACAGGTCGTTTGCTGTTTGAAACGCATCGGTCACTCCCTTTCGCCAATACTCGATATACTTATCTATATTGAGCATATCACATCACTTCCCCACCGCCACCATCACCACCCCAGTTATAGCCACATTCAGTATTGCTAAAGGCAGCAGATAGACCCAGCCCAGACGCATCACTTGGTCATAGCGAAAGCGCGGCAGCGTCCAGCGCACTAACTCGAAGAAGAATATCATCACTGAAATTTTGAAAAACAGCGCCCCGAACTGCAGCATCTTTACCGCCCACACCGGCAGCAGCCACGAGCCGCCCCAAGGCCAGTTGAAGCCGTCGAAGCCTAAATATGGGATGTGCCAACCGCCCAGAAAGATGAGCGAAAACAGCATCGCGATGATGAGCATCTCGATAAACTCGGCGAACATAAACAGCCCGGCGCGCATCCCCGAATACTCAGTGAAAAAACCGATGATTTCCGACTCGGCTTCAGGCACATCAAACGGAATGCGCTTGTTCTCGGCAATCGCCGCCGGCAGGAACAGCAACGCGGCTAGAGGCTGCATAAACAGCCCCCATTTCGGTATCCATTTGCCGTCGAACCAATAACCTGATTGGTAAGCCACCATTGCTTGCAGGTCGAGCGTGCCGTAAATCATTATCATCCCCACTAACGACAGACCGAGGCAGACCTCGTAACTGAGCATCTGCGCCGACGCCCGCACACCGCCGAGCAGTGCATATTTGTTATTCGACCCCCAGCCGGCTAATACTGCTCCATACACCGCCAGACCGCCGAAGGCGAAAATATAAAGCAGCCCGACATTGATGTCGGCAATCTGCATCGACACCTCCCGCCCGGCGATGTTCAACGAAGGCCCGAACGGTATAGCCGCCAACATCGCCAACACCGGCACGAACGCCAATACCGGCGCTAATGTATGCAATGTCTTGTTGACGAAAGGAGGGATGTAATCCTCTTTGGTCAGCATTTTAATAGCGTCGGCAATCGGTTGAAACAGCCCGATGATGCGCAATCCCAATATATCGGCGCGGTTGGCGCCCAGACGGTCCTGCATAATGGCAGATTGCTTGCGCTCAACCCAAGTAAGCAGCGTCGCAATTCCCATCACGACGGCTATGATAGCGATGATCTTCGCGACCACCGCGATAATGAAAAACCAGTCCATTTATTTGTAAATTGTAAATTGAAAATTGTAAATTGCAAATGGTAGAATGAATTTAACCCACTTGCTTCACCGGCGCATTCACCGCATCCTGCATCAGCCCGGCGCTCCCCACCTTATCCCAAGTCATACCCCGATAAAATTGAACGCCTTCATTCAACGCCTTGAGCGCATTGTGGTGCGTTTCTAAATTCAGCGGCTTTTTCAGGGCTGCGGCGATATCGCTGACCAACTTCCACACTGGCCTGGCGTCGCCATAAGGTTCGAGCGCCTGCTCGCAGCGCTGCGTCAAACAATGGAAATTAGTGAACAGCCCATCATATTCTCCCCAAGCCGCCGCCGGCAGCGCCGCATCCACAAACGGCTTCATCTCTTCTGTTATATCGCGCAGAATAAAATACCGCCGCTTCAGTTTATTCAAGGCTGCCACACTTAATAAAATACGCGGATCCACTAAGAAGGTAATGAGTGTATCAACCTTGCCGGACAGAACGGCTTCTTCTAGTCTTTTAATGTCGATTCCGCCGGCTTCCGGTATTAAGCCAATCCACTCCGCGCCAATACGATTCGGAAACGGATCCGGTGAACGCAGCAAATCGTCCCCATACCATTCCTCGTCGATGGGCAGCCGGTGGTCGATGTTCGATAATTTTAATTTATCTCGGAACAATACCTTAATCGCGAATAATTCCTCACTGGTTAGCGCTGGCGAGACGACTATCGCCGCCTTAGTCGGTCCGTTTTTCAGCGCGTCGAACAAGCCCGACGCGATAATCCGCACGCCGTCCTGCAGATGCGTGCTGACTAATTCATCGTTTCGTCTGATGAGCGAATGTTTCAACCGGTCGGCGCTGTCGGTCGCTTTATACCCGTAGCGCCCGGCATCGCACATCCAATAGCCATTGACGGCTTCGTTAAAACGCGGTTTGAGGCGCTGAATGCGCTGCAATGCGGTCGCTTCGGTGCGGTGGCTGCGCATTTGAAAGGTTTTCTTATGTCCGTGGAACGGATTTTCGTCGAAATCGATGCGCACATTACAGCCGCGCGCGCAGCCTTGGCAAATTGAATTTTTCGATTTTAAAAACCATACCCGCCGTTTGAAACGGAAATCCTTATCGGTCAGCGCCCCGACCGGGCATAAATCCACTACGCAACCCGCATAGTCATTATTCAGCCGCGCGCCGGGCGTGAGGTCGATGCGCTCAGTTGAACCCATCCCGAAGATGCCCAGTTCATTGGTCTTGGTAACTTCAGCGCAAAATCTGACGCAGCGGCTGCACAGGATACACCGCTCGCTGTCCAGCATAATCGACCTGCCGATGTCTTTGGCTTTGAACTTGCGGTTTTTCGGTTCGCGCAGACGGCTGTCGTGCCGTCCGTATTCGAGGTAATAGTTCTGCAATTCGCACTCGCCGGCATCGTCGCAGATCGGGCAGTCGAGCGGATGATTAGCGAGCAGGAACTCCAGTGTCATCTGCTGCGCCTTCTGCACGACCTGGGTGTTGGTCCAGATTTCGAGTCCTTCGCAAATCGGCAGATTGCAAGATATCTCTATCCGGCTGCGGCCGCCCTGCACGACTTCGACCTTGCACATCCGGCATGAGCCGACCACCTTCAACACCGGGTGGTAGCAAAAGTGCGGCACATAAATCCCAGCCATTTTACAGGCTTCGAGCGCATTGATTCCGCTTGGAAAATCACGCTCGACGCCGTTGATTTTCATTCGAGGCATAAAAGACAGTTGTAAGTTATAAGTTGTAAGTTGAAAGTTGAAAGTGGAGCAGGACGTCTCGACCTACCGGTAGTGCAGGCGTCTCTGCCCGCCACCTTTTCTCTCCCCCCGCTCGCGGAGGGATGAAGGAGGGATGCATCAATTCCGCCGTTGACTCGCCGCAGTCAACGGCATAAAAACGGACGTCCCCGCCCGTTCTCGGTTATTATTTAATTTTAGGAATATCAAGGTCTTTGCAAATCTATTCAGCCAGCAAGTTTGAAATCTCAGTGTGCCGTGGTATAGATGAGGTGCGCCGGTTATTTGGATTCCAGTATTGCGTATGCCGGCTGCCCTCCTTGAGTTTTCGGCAATCATAATGCTGAATATGCTTGATTAGCGTGGTTCGTTTCAAGGCACTGCTACGACCATTTCTTCAGTAACAACCTTGCGTCCGCGCACCGAACGCCGGGAGATTTCGCGGTTAGCCGCAATGGTCATTTGGACGGCTTCTATGAGGTTCTCGCGCGCCTCCTCGATGGTCTTGCCTTGGGTGTTGGCGCCGGGGAGCTCCTCAATCCAGCCCACCCACCATTCGCCGTCCTGTTGAAAAACTGCAGTGTATTTGTTCGAAGACATATTTCAAAAGTTGAAAGTTGAATAGTTGTAAGTTGAAAGTGGGGCAGGGCGCTTAGCCCGCCGTTGACTCGCCGTAGTCGATGGCAGGCGAACGGGCGTCCCGACCCGCCGGTAGTGCAGGCGTTTCTACCCGCCACCTTTTCTCTCTCCCCGCTCGCGGGGGGATGAAAGGGAGTGTCCTTTCATCTTTGGTTGCACCGCGCAACGGTATGATGATTCCTTATAAAATAGTCTCACCTTCTCCCACCGCTTGCGGCTATTGCTTGCTTCTCCCACCGCTTGCGGCTATTGCTTGCTTCTCTCCCCGCTTGCGGGGGGATGAAGGGGGGTGTCCTTTCATCTTTAGTTGCACCGCGCCGCGGGATGATGATCCCATCCAAGCGACGGGCATTTTACTCAGAAAATAGCCGTCAAGCAGCTTTGTTTAGGGACTCTAAAGTGACCTTATGTCCTAATTTCTC
>VGIO01000216.1 GCA_016867855.1 Calditrichota bacterium | reverse complement strand
TCGCCAGCAGACGCCGCTCGGCCAGAACGCAGATTTCTGTCGCACTGTCGTTCACCGCGCTGCGAATTATAGCGAGACGAGGATCATCACAGCGCATTTCGAGCGCTAAGGCGCCTTGCCCGGGCGCTGGCGTAAAAAGGCGCGGATCCAACAATAGATAATTTAAACCTGTTCTGTCGATAGTCAGTCTTTCCAGTCCGGCTGCTGCAACTAAAGCCGCATCATATTCGCCGGCGCGCACTTTTTGCAGGCGTGTCGGCAGATTCCCGCGCAGCGGCTTCGCTTTAATATCCGCTCGGAGGTCGATGATTTGCGCGCGGCGGCGCGGCGAGGATGTCCCGACAACCGCACTGGACTCCAATGCCAGCGGCATTCGCCCGGGGCTGTATGACCCAGCGGCGATAACTAACATCTCACGCGGCTCGGCACGTGGCGGAACCGCAGCTATTGTCAGTCCGGCGGGTTGAGCGAGCGGCAGGTCTTTTAGCGAATGCACGGCAATGTCGATTCGTCCGGCGAGTAGTTCACTCTCAATCGCCCGAGTGAATATCCCCGGCGGTTCGCCGACGGTAAATTCCCCCATTTCCTCCATATCGCCGGCCGTCTTGATGACCTGCAACTCGAAATCAGCGTCGATTTTTGACTCGAGCAGCGCTATGACGGAGCGCGTCTGCGCCAGCGCCAGTTGACTGCCGCGTGTGCCTAATATAAAAGTTAGCAAGTTGACAAGTTGGTAAGTTGAAAAGATTGAAAAGTGAATCGGATTAATTGATTGAAATGTTAATATAGTCCATATAGTCTATATAGTCCATATAGTCTATATTGTCCATTATTTATCCAATTTTCCCTGCTTCGCAATCCTTCACCAGAGTTTCGACCAAGCCTTCTTCGGTATGATGGGAGGAAATGAGCGCTACCGGCAGTCCAAATTCGCGCGCCGTTGCAGCAGTAATAGGTCCTATAACCGCAACTTTAGATTCTTTAGCCAGTCGGCGGGCATCCTCAATGCCTGTTATTTTGACCAGTCCTTCGACTGTCGAACTGCTCGTAAATGTAATATAATCCGGTGGATGCGCTATAATTTCATCCTTGATATGCGCGTCCCAAACCTCAAATTCCGTCCTATAGACTGTCAATACTATCACCTTCGCGCCGGCTCGCGCTAACTCCCGCTCGACTAAATCATCGCCCAGATTGCCGCGCACTCGGACGATATTCACGCCAGACAGATCAGCCGAATGCAAGAGCGCTTCGACCAAACCTTGGCGGGTGAATTTGTCGGGAATTAAATCCGCCTTAAGCCCAAATCGGCGCAGCGCGCTTTCTGTGCCGCTCCCAATTGCGGCAATAGAGAATTTACCGAGCGAACGAATATCCATTCCATACGCCAACAACCGACTGAGAAAATGCTCAGCGCCGGCTTGGCCGGTGAACACGAGCCAGCCGCCGGTTTCAACCGCGGATTGAAAACAATCCCAGCCGGTCGAATCGTCAGCCGGTTCAATATATATTGTGGGCAGTGGCAACGGTTCGGCGCCCAGATCGCGCAGCATACGGCATAAGCGTTCATTTTGGCAAGCCGGACGAGTGACCAGCGCTCTTTTACCATCCAAAGGTTTCACAAGCCGACTCGCATCTCGCAGTGACGTGAAAGGTCTGCCGATTAAAACGATGGCTGGCGATTCGAGTCCGGCTTGGCGGACTTTGAGGGCAATGTCGTCTAAATGCCCATAGATTTCGCATTGTCCGGCCGAGCCAATCCGGCTTATGACCGCTGCCGGCATCGAAGGCGGCATCCCGCCGGACAACAAGTCCGCCGTAATCTCTTCGAGCGCCGCCAGTCCCATATAGACTGCCAGATTGCCATCCTCCATTCGGGCTATATCACGCCAGGGAACCGGCGGCGAGTCGGAGTCGGCTGAATGTCCGGTAGCAAGCGTCAGCCAGGAAGCCGTGCGGCGGTCGGTCAACGAACACTCGATTGAAGCCGCAGCCGCAGCGACAGCCGTTACGCCGGGAATAACTTCTATTTCGACGCCTGCCGCGCGCAGATAATCGAGTTCTTCGCCCAACCGCCCAAACACCAACGGGTCGCCGCCTTTTAAACGAACTACATTCAAGCCTGCCGCCGCCAACTCGACCATCAGCCGGTTGATTTCATCCTGCTTAATTGAGATTCTTCCGCCGCGCTTACCCACATAATGACGCTGCACATCACGCGGCAGCGAGGTTATCAACTCCCAAGGTATCAAGTCATCATAGACGACCGCGTCGCAATTTTGCAGCAATTCCTTGCCGCGGCAAGTAATCAACCCGGATGCGCCGGGTCCCGCGCCGATGATATAAACCCGGCCTCTTCGCCCCTCTGCTGTCTGCAAGCAGAAATTAGATCTATCGCTTCTCCCCTCCGCTGTCTGCGGAGTGGAATTAAAAGGGGAGAATTCTTTTTTAATATAATGCATATCAATCGGACGAAAACTTCTCTATGGTCGGCAACCGGCGCCAGCGCTCAAGCCATTCTTCCGGCGTTAGATTATCGATAAAATCGACTCTTCCGGCGCGCGGCCCTATGGCGATGAACCTATTATAAAATTCCTCGCGTTTCACTTCATCTGGAAACGCTCTGCGCACAAAATCGCGAAATTTAGCGCCGGTTTCGAGCCAATCGCCCCAGCCGCGGCTCGCATTTTCAAGCCGGTTGCGGAAAGCGCGGCTGAGGAACGGCGCCTTGCCGCTGGTGCAAAGCGCCCCGATTAAACCGCCTTCCCGCCAGATCGCGCCGAAATAGACATCGCATAATTCCGGGTCATCGACCACATTTACTAAGATATTGCGCTCCCGGGCTTCATCGGAAATGCCGCGGTTGACTTCATAGTCGTCGGTGGCGGCGATGACTAAATGATAGCCTTCAATATCGCCGCGTTTGTAAGCCCGGTCTAGCCAGTTCACCTTTCGAGCGCAATGCAGCGCTTTTATCTGCGCCTCGGCTTCCGGCGCTAAAATCGACACTGCCGCGCCGACGGCGAGCAGTTGTTCGACCTTGCGCAGCGCGACTTTGCCGCCGCCAACAATCAAACAGCGCAAGCCTTCGGTCTTTATAAAAAGCGGAAGTAATTTAGGCGAGGCGGAATTCGAGTTTTGAGGCGAGGTCATAACATTGACTTTTTATTGTCAATCTTCTGCGGTTGACAGCCGTTATTATATATAGCGATATTATGCTTTGCGTTTCTTATATATATCATTCTGAACAAAGTGAAGGATCTCGTTCCCGCTTCCCCAGACGAGATGCTTCACTGCGTTCAGCATGACGCCCGCGAAATATGCGAACTGAATTATAACGTTATGTATAGCCATAATCCAGATATAACGTCGATGATATGTCAGACTGAACGAAGTGAAGAATACCGTCCCGGCTTTACCCAGACGAGATGCTTCCCCCTGTCTGCGCAGGGGGCAGCATTACACTTGCGACAAGGCGAAACTACTTCCGACGCAATATATAGCAAATCCTGATTATTTCTTTCTGCTTTTCTTTTGGCTTGACGATTTTGGCGCGGTTTTCGCCGGTTTTTCAGGCTCGGTCGGCGCCGGCGGAGTCGCCGCCGACGGCGGCGCGGCTGGCTCAATCGGCGCCAAAGGCGCGATAGCGCCCGGTATCGGAACATAACTTGTCGATTGTCCAGCGCTGAGCATCTGCAGCGCGGTTAGGTCGGTGAAAAGCCACTGCTCGACAATCATTCCATCTTTAAGCCGCAACACAGCCGTGCCAAAGCCATCCAAGGAAGTCCCAATTGGAATAGTCTCGACCGCGCTTGAAGTTTGGATGCTTTGAAATTTCAATAGCGCACAGACATAATCTGCTTCGCCGAAAACCTGCGCGACCATAACCTTAAAATCGGGATAAGCCAAGCGAACATCCTCAAAGACGCGCTTGACATCTTCGAAGTTATGCTGTTTAGTATGGGCTAAGTGGCCTACGAATTCAGGCGCTAAATAGGCGGCTAATTTATTATAGGCGCCTTGATTGACGACCTCTTGATAGAACTTGCGGACTACCTCCTTGTGCTTGTCAACGACTTTGGAGTCAATCTTCACAGCGCCTTGAGCAGCGTCGGGTTTTGTTATGGCGGATGATGATTGGCAAAAGCCGGAAACTGTCATTGCCGTTACGAAGACAAGGCTAAAAATAACCTTTGTGAGTAGTTGCATATTACTCCTGTATTTTAAATGAGATCTGGAATAGTTTTCTGTTTTAAGTCAGCGAGAACTTGAGGCAACTTTTAAGCCTGCCATAGTAGATTAGGGACGCTCGCTTGACCAGCATCGACTCAATTTCTAAAGCGCTTACGCACTCAAACACAAATTAAGGCTCGCAGCGGTGCATCATCCTTGGGAAGGGAATCGTCTCGCGGATATGCTTGATGCCGCAGAGCCACGCCACCACGCGCTCGAGTCCCAGTCCGAAGCCGGAATGCGGCACGGCGCCGTAGCGGCGCAGGTCAAGATACCACTCGAAGAAGCGCTTCGGCAAGTTATGCTCGACAATGCGTTTCTCCAATTCCGCCAGACTGTCTTCACGTTGCCCGCCGCCGACAATCTCGCCGTAGCCTTCCGGTGCGATGCAGTCCACCCCTTTTGCGAGCGCGTAATTCTGCTCGTCGCGCTTCATATAGAAGGCTTTGATTTCTGCA
>VGIO01000215.1 GCA_016867855.1 Calditrichota bacterium | reverse complement strand
GAGGTTGCCGACGGCGTAGTTGCGCCTGAGTTCCCATGGCGCGGCGTTGGCTTCGCCAAGCAGCCTTCTTTCGACGCGGTATGCAAGCGGTCCATTGCCGTTGTTAGCGATGCTAAAGTCCATATCGGTTTCGCCGCCGGGTTCGAGTTGCGTGAACAGTTCTTCGACATCAGGTTCGCAGGTCGAGTGCAGCATCGCTATATTCAGTTCGACTTCGCCGGCTTCATCGAGTTCGACTCGTTCGGTGTGGATGAGGTAGTCCGTTGCGGTGAAGGTGAGGGTGTATTCGCCAAGCGGGAGGTTAGAGATTGCATAATTGCCTTCGGCGTCGCAATGCCGGATATAGCGATAGCAGTCGAGTGAAATAACAGTGTTTTCGATAGGATTGCCATTCGCAGCGTCGGTGATAACGCCGGTGATAGCGCAGATCGGCTCGTCAACGGTTAAAACGACAGACATACTAATCTGCGGATTTGGCTGCTCATCCAGAAAAATCATCAGGTCAAACTCATAAGTAGCGGCTTCCATACCAACAGATAGAAACATAAGGACTAAATCAGCGCTTTCGCCTGATGCAATTTCACCTTCCTGTGGATTGACGCTCAACCAGTAAAGTTCCGTGATGCCATCATCGATGATACGGATATTCTCCGCATATCGAATATGCGAAATGAGGTTATGACCATCGTGTCCGAGACCGCCCCAACAACCCATTGTTCCGACATTGGCTTGATTCAACCAAGGATTGAACATCTGCACCCGTTGGGTAGCGCGCCAATTTTGAGTATCGACCAGGATTTGATAAGCAGTCTGACCGTTGTTGGGTTCACCCGTTACCATCCAGAGTTGACCTTGCGGATGTTTATCCACCCAAACAAAGGTGCGGGTCAATTGATTGTTGACGAATTGTTGATAAGTATCGATGGTTCCAATTTCACGAAAGTCATTGGCGATGTCAAAGACACGGATGTTTTTTGGCGCCGCGTCGTCCATCACAAACAGCCAGTCGTTTTCCTGGCTTGCATCGCAGCCGGTCGGACGGAATTGGAAGTTGAGATTGCCGAGGTTGCGTCCTTCTTCATCGAAGCGGAAGAGCCAATTGTTGCTCCAGTTGACGCAGTAAAGGACTCCATCGTGCCAGGCTGCGTCCATCATTTGTCCCGGCGTGTTAGCGGTAACGACAACCTGGTAGTCGCGAGATGGATCAACCGCCATAATTCGGGCTGGATTTTGAGTTTCCAATTCGGTGAGCCAGATCCACTCGTTGTTCCAGTCCCAGGCAATGCCGCCGCAGTAACCGTTACCCGGCCCATTAGGACGGCGGAACTGGGCAATCACATCGCCTAAGTCGTCGCGCCTTGGACCGTTGTTTCTATCATCGCGCGGCTCATCGAATTTGATGTTGAAATTCCTCGCTTGCTGACCGCTGTTAATTATGGTCAAAGTGTCGAAGAGAGTATCGCCTTCATCAAGCGCTGCGATGAATCCAAATGGCTGCACGGTTACTTCGCCCAGCGTTGAGGCGTTGAAGACTATCAGTAGAAGAAAAATGGCGGGTAGATAGAGACTATTTTTCATTTTGACCTCTAAAACGCAATTTTGATGGGTTTTTGCTATTGAATGTTGCTGCAGAGATTTATTAAATAAAACACTATATAAATATAATTAGCCCTACAGGCGCATTTTCGAGAAACAAGGCAAACTACTAGTGTTATGTCAATTGTGTAATGTCGTATGTCATCCTGAACGAAGTGAAGGATCTTGTATGGATAAGTAAGTCTTTAGGACGAGATCCTTCACTTCGTTCAGGATGACGACATCTTACGCTTGACATAGCAATAGCCACACGAGATAAATAATAAACAATTTACATCGCTAACAATCCAATTGCAATATTTAAATCTGCGTTCATCAGCACATTGAGTTGCTTTCCGGCGGCGCTTTTAGGAATGTCTATGACCCGCACGACATCGGTTAATTCGGCATATTCCGGCGTTAGGATGGCAAGTTCGTTATCCATATTTGCAAAGAACGGTTCATTAAATACATTACCGGATTCGTCGGGATAAAGAGCCAAATAGCGGATGTTGGACTCGACCAGATCCTGAAAGAAATGCGTGCCGAACGATAGGTCGGGGATATAATTGCCTTGCCGGCGGGCGATTTCGATGAGCATTGCAGTGTTGCTGATGTCGGAATAGGTTACATTAACGCCCAACTTAATGTCGCCGCGGCTGCCCCAGCGGCCGGGACCCATCAGTATAAACTTCCGCTTAGGCAGGGCTTTATTTAAAATACCGACGGTTCGTCCGACATCCCGCAGCGTGGCTAAGTTATCGATTTGGCTGTATTTAAATGGGTCGATATAGACTATGTATTTTATACCCTGGAAAAAGCCGTTGGACACATAGCGGTTGGCTGTGAAAAGGACATCATCGTTATTGACATCGTGCGGAATCGGCGCGGGTTTGGCGTCTTCGGCATAACTCTGCGGACGGCACTGCAACAGATAAAAATCCGTTCCGTCGAAGGCGAATTCTATATCGACCGGCGTATCCAACTCGCTCTGCAGGACTTTCATCATTGTATGCAGGCGCTGGATGAAATTAGTATTATTCAGCAAACCAGAGAAGGTGATGACGCAGCCCTGGCAAGTGTAGCCGATGAAAGTCCGGCTTGGCGTGATGAGCCGGTCGTCCTGGACGATAGATATCATATCGCCAAGCCAGGGAATTTCAGAATGCCACTCCTTTAGAAAGGCTTCGATGGCAATGGTCCCAAACTGGTTGTTCTTAAGATTAATCACATCGATTTTTTTAGGCGCATAACGGATGACTTCATCAATGGAGACATTGGCGCGCAGGTCCGGTTTGCCGGGAGCGATGAGAATCGGATAATCGTCGCTCAAACGGTCCACCGCCCGTGTTCCGAGACCCGGCACCAGGCGGATGAGGCCGTCTTCGCGTGCAATGCGCGGCGACCAACGGAATTCGTTGTGGCTGAATGCAACCCCGGAATATGCAGGTAGATAGTAATGCCCGATGTGATGGCCGACAACCTGCTGAATCATAATTCCCATCTCTTCGTCGAAGTCCAACAAGCCGCGCGCGGCGCGATATTCGATGGGATCCGGACTGAAGACCGAGGCATAAACCTCCGCGATGGCGTCCGTCAAAGCGCTCAGACGCTCAATTTTCCGCCCCTGATTGCCCAGGAACAGACTCTTATATTTACCCGAGAACGCCGAGCCTGAGCGGTCTTCCAGCAGGCTCGAACTGCGCACAATCAATGGATTGCCGCCTAAATCATCCAGCGCCACCGACAAACCCTGGATGATTTCCGGCATAAACCGCGAACTCTTGAACAACTGGACTATATGCGGATATTCCTGCCGGATGATGTCGATGTCTTTATACTTCTGTTCGATAATCTCTTCGAGGTTATTATAGTCAACAAACTTATATAACGTATCAGCGGTGATGAACCAGGTCTTGGGGATTTTGATATTCTTTAGGAGTTCATATTTTTCAGCATTCTTTTTTAGGATGGAATACGCAATCGCCATTCCGGCGGTTTTGCCGCCCAAGCACCCAATGCTGCCGGCGGTGGAAAGCGTGTTATGCAGCAGTTCGGCAAAATCGTCTATAGTAACAAAACTCTTCGCGATGTTAATAAATTTCAGGTCATCGGTGAGAAAGCGTCTTATCAAGGCGATACGCACGCCTTTGCGCACCGCCGGCGTCAGTTCCAAACCGCATTCAGCCAGACGCTGGTAGCGGCGCAGGGCATCGTAAATTTCGACGACTGAGGCATCCGACCGGCTCACTGCTCGAATCAAGAAATTCGATTTGTCCTCCTCCATCCACTTCTGCACTAAAGCCATTATCATTTTATTATCCATCTGGTCGTAGGCTATCGCGAACACTTCGTCGGCTAATTTCGGTATATCGGTCATCTCCTTGAAGCGAATTGGGATGTTCTCGGACTCAAATGAAAATATTTCATCGTATTGGTCGCCACCGCTGAGTTGTTTTTGCAGCGCGCCGGCTTTCTTGCAGCCGTTCCAGCATAGATGTATCAACATTTTGCGGGAGATTTTATGCAGCAGATTGGGGTCGGAGCGCCGCAATAATTCCAAAATGACCTTCCATTCGCGCGGCTCATCCGGCGCGGCTTGGGCCGAGGATTTCCAGTCGTGCATTGCCCGACGCATACTCTGGTAGTGTATGAACGCCTCGAGCCGTTCGGCGATGGTCTGCAGCAAACGCCGCTCCTCTTGTAAGAACGGGTCCTGCTCGAGGCTGGGAATGTTCCTCAGGTAATAAACACTGATTTCACCTACGACCTCGTCGCTGACGCAAATCTGCGCCGACTGCTGCCAGGATGTCGCCTGGAAGTTTGACGATTGGAAAATTTCATTTTGATAGACAACCCGCACGACGCACAAGTCCGGATACTGCCAGCCCTGCGGGATGACCTTGATGATACCTTTGAATACATTCGACAGCAAGCGGTCAGGGTCGTTCAGCAAACCTTCGACGCTGTAAAGGCAGTTCAATTCCTTGGCGCGTTCTTTGAGCGCGGAGATTTTATTCTCTATGCGAATGTCTTTTTTGGTAGTATTTTTGTTTTTCGTTTGAGACATCGATTAAATTGAAAGTTGGAAGTTGAAAGTTGGAATGCAAAAAGAATAAACAGATTTA
>VGIO01000214.1 GCA_016867855.1 Calditrichota bacterium | reverse complement strand
GCCGGATCCCCCGGCGCCAGATGGATGATGAGGAACGCGACGACCGTTATGCCGAACAGCGTCGGCAGCATCAACAGGATGCGTTTAAGGATGTAGGTGGTCATTGATTACTAAATTTCTTTAAGTCTCGCTATTTCGTCCTGGATTTCTTTAATGACTTCAGTATTATAAATCGATTTCTTTCCATCCTTCTTAAAGGAGAAAATATAGAACACTTTACCACCGAACTTTTCAGTGAACTCGAGATGTGTATTCGCTTGGATGCCTCTTTCTTTGAATACTTGCGGAATTTGAGAAGCTTCCAAAACTGGTTTTATCTGAAGCCCAATGAACTTTTCATTCACTTGTATGAAGAAATCGACATTGAATAATCTATCCCAATTATCCGGTGCAGGTTCAATCTTGACACTCAGGATACTCTGTAATTGTCCATAGATGGTGCTAATCTCCGTCATATATCCTGCGAATGTTCTATCTATAACAATCTCATACATATAGTCGATACAATCTTCTTCGGTAATCTCATCAATCTCAGCAATAAGCACTTCGCTGATTTTTATATAGAGTTTTTTCCCAAGTTCACGGATATGTTCGCGTGACCTAACTTCTGAAAAATAATAGTTTTCCCATTCTTCTTTACTTTTAGGCGAGCAAAGTCGAATAGATTCCGATGTTGGACCGACATTCCGTTTATAATTTAATTGATACCGGTTCATAGCACTATTGAGAATCCACTCTTTAGGCATTTAGGCTTCCTTTTAGATCGATAAATTTACTTTTTAATCTATACTGATTTTCAAAGTCGATATCTACTAATCCAGACTTAATCAAATGCGCATTGATGAAAGTCTTATTAGTTAAATAAACATAGCATTGAAGATTATTATCTTTATCAAACTTTTCATTATCGTATTTTAAAATTACTTTATGCCCTTTAGTCATTGATTTTAAATATGTTAGCGCAATAGATGCTGTCTCGCTCTTTACCTTTACACCGATAAGTCGAATTTGCAAATCATTATTAAGTATTAATAATTCTGGGCTAACGATTTGCTTGATGGTAAAGTATCGTTCACTCGTTTGAACGGGACTATTGTTTATCTTCGACCCAAATCCAAACTTTCTTGGATCCACCTTTCTATCGAACTTAATCGGGTCTTTGAACACATAAGGCAATTTTAGAAGTCTGTCTTTGAAATTCCTCTCAATTTCACTCGCTTTGATATATTCGTAATCAGCCATTGCATCCTGCTGGTCGGAATTCAGTTTATTCTTGATAATCTCAATAAAGTTGCGGTTGATTTCAAACCCAATCGAGTTTCGCCCGAGGTTTTTCGCTGCTAAAATCGTCGTTCCGCTGCCGAGAAATGGGTCAAGAACAGAATCTCCCACGAATGAGAACATTCGAATCAACCGACGAGGCAATTCTTCCGGAAACATCGCCAAATGCACCGCTTGCTTCTCGCCGGTAAAACTCCAATGTCCGCTGAAATACTCATTCCATTCATCCTTAGTCAGACGAGAGGCTTCCTTATTTGACCTGTCAACTAACGGCGTTTTCCCTGGCTTTTTAAACAATAGGATAAACTCGTAATCGATTTTTAAAATACCATTGCGCGGGTAGGGAAATGAACCCATAATTGTCGCACCGCCGGTAGTATTGGTCGTTGTAACTTTTTGCCAAATCACCGCGCCCATATAATCGAAACCAATGGTTTCGCAGAATTTTATAATCTCAGTTCTGATAGGAATAACCTTATACCTGCCATAATAGACCGAACGGGCAAATTGGTCGCCGATATTTATGCACATTCGGCAGCCTGGGGACAGAACTCGATAACTTTCGCTCCAGACCAGATTTAGATTGTTGATGTATTCTTCATAAGAATCATCGAAACCTATCTGCCCTTCAACATTATAGTCCTTCAACTGCCAGTAAGGCGGTGAAGTTACTATTAGGTGCACCGATTCATCGCTCAAATAACTCATATCGCGTGAATCGCCTAATATTATTTTATGATGGGTTTTCATTTTCTTTATTAAACGCCGTTGACCGTGGCGAGTCGACGGCGGGCAAAGTCAGCCGCTGCCGACTTGCCGTAGCCGGCTGCGAGTATAGTCCGTCGTCCCCTGTAGAAGGTCAACGGCATTCCACCTTCTATTCATCCCTCATCCTTCATCCTTCATCCCTTTCTATTCGTCCCTTCCCGGTCTATTCCACAAAAACCTCGTCAATCCCTTCGGTGTGCCTATCCAGAGCGTATCGGCTTCCAACATCAGCCGTTGGATACGCACAGCCGGCAAGCCTTGGTTCGTGCTATAAGACCGCCAGTCGCCATGTTTGAAATTGTAGCGGTATAATCCACCGGTCGAGCCTGCCCAGAGCAGGCTGTCGTTAGCGGCAAAGCATATTGTTCCACCGCCGCCCAGGTAGGCCTGCGTCGGGATGGCGCTCCATTGCCCGGTGCGTCGGTCTAAAACTCTCACGCCGCGCGAACCGCCGACGAACAACTTCCTCGGCGTTATAAACACTGCCCTCGCCGGCTCGTCGCCAATTACATCCTCACCGCCTACAAATGTCCACCTCCCATCCGGCTCCCCTCGATAAAGCCCCTGCACCCCAGCGACCCAGACCGTATCGCCGTCGGATGTCATCTGCGCTGCCTTCATATCGTCCAATTTCTTTGAGCCGGATTTGAATACCGGTCCGGCGGGCAGCGACAACCGGTTGACGCCATAATCGCCGCCGATAAACAGATAACCGTCGGCAATCGCCAACGCCCGCAGCGCAGCGCCGTGCAAGCCGTCGAAGCGGTCAAGTGTGCGAATAGTGAAATCGCTCAAACGGCAGATAGACAAACCGAAATCGGTCGCCAGGTAGAGGTTATCGGCAGACAACGTTGCGTCCCACACCCGCTGCGATTTAAGCCCCGGCGTCAGACGCCAGCCAAACCGCTTCCAGCGGCCTGTCTTTCGGGCGAACTGCGACAAGCCGTCGTTGTCTTTGGCATTATCCCCGCCGACCCAAATAAGACCGTCTGAACCCAAAACGATGGACTTTACATCCGAACCCGCCGGTCCCGGCTGGACGATTTCCAGAGACAAGTTACGTTCGTTTGCTATCCCGACACCCAAACCGGGATAACAGATATATCGCCGGTCGTAATTCTCGTCGAGAATATCATAGACCGGCTTATAATCGTTGAATTCCCAATCGGAAATCTTTCCGTCATCGGGATTGAAGCGCAAGTAGATGTCGGTCGTCTGGTAGTAAGGGTAGGAATGCGGCTTCCAACCGCGCTGCCCCTGCCAGCGGATAGTATCGTATTTTTCGTCTGGCGCGCCGAGCGCTCGAAACAAATAAGGGTCGATGAGCGTCTGGCGGTCTTTGGCTTCCGCTGCGATATAAAAACCAGCATCGCCCAATGAATGCACGTCGGCGGCGCTGAAACCCTCAACGACGCCCCAGCGCTCGATGTCCCAGCGATAATAATACAACGACCCTCCAGCCGCCAACCAGAGGGTCATCGAATTCGGATGCCATAAAAGCAGCCGGCCATTCGTAAGAAGTATGGCTTTCTCGCGGCCGACGCCCGACAACCAAGGTTCTATCGGCGCTGCTGTCAGTCGGTCGAGCCGATATATCCCTCCGCCGCTGCAAAATACGACTTCACGTTCGGTCAATTCGACGCAGCGCAAATCGCGCGCGTCGAAATAAGTTACAACATCCCCCTGCCGCCAGCCAGATTGCGCCCAAACCAGCCCGTTGTTCGGATATCCTCGAAATAAAGGCAGTTGCAAATATGAACCGACCGGCGCGGCGAAGAATATAATTATCGCTGCGCAGCCTCGAATTACCCAAAGTCTAATATTGGCAATCAGCCTGACCCCACGCAATATTAATTTGGACAAATAGGTCTGCAAAATACTCGACTATCAAAACAGCCCGTTGTCCGACAGGTTCACAATGCGCCATTTGTTATCGATTTTTACTATGCCGCGGATGACGAATTCGACAGTTTCGTTGCCGGCTTTGACGGTAATCTGGCTGTCCTTAAAGGAAGGAAAACCTTTATACTGATACCACTGCGAACCGAGGTGAAACTTCGTCACCCTGATATCTTTGCCGTCGAAGTAGCGGACGAAGTTGTTATAATTCGTAACGAGGTCGGCAAGGACGGCGTCGGTAAAGGATTCGGCGTCCATCCTGGCGCTGACATCCGGATTTAAAATCTGAAAACCTTTGAGGTCGAGCAGAATTTCGTGCGCCGACCGGTCGTCGTTATTCTGCACTGCGGTCATAAACTCCTGCACCATCAATTTGATGTTGCGTTCCTCGTTGGTCATAAAGGTGCAGTTAGCAATGACGATCGAGATTAGGGAAATCGATAGTAAAGGCAGATTTTTCATTACTTTACTCGTTTTATAGTTTTTAAGTAATTAAGGTCAACTGAATACTCGTCATCCCGCTGCGCGGCGCAATGTAAGATGAAAGGACACCCCCCTTAATCCCCCCGCAAGCGGGGGGAGAAGCAAGCAATAGCCGCAAGCGGGGGGAGAAGCAAGCCTATTTTCTAAGGAATCGTCATCCCGCTGCGCGGCGCAATGTAAGATGAAAGGACACCCCCCTTAATCCCCCCGCAAGCGGGGGGAGAAGCAAGCAATAGCCGCAAGCGGGGGGAGAAGGCGCATCTAGTTTCCGGG
>VGIO01000213.1 GCA_016867855.1 Calditrichota bacterium | reverse complement strand
GTCGCCGCGCCAGTAAGCGCCGGTCAGCGCCAGCAACTTGAAATGATTGACCCAGCCGGTCGAAGGAATATGCGGTCCGCGGCACAGGTCGGTGAATTCGCCTTGCGAATAAGCCGAAACCTGTCCATTTAAGTTCTTGACAAGTTCGACTTTGTAATCTTGCTCGCGTTCCTGAAAAAACTTGAGCGCTTCAGACGGCTCTAACTCGCAACGTTCAATCAGATAATCAGCATCGACGATGCGCTGCATCTCGGCTTCGATTTTACCGAGGTCGTCGATTGAAATCGGCTGTCCAAAGTCGAAGTCGTAATAGAAGCCATCCTTGATAGCCGGACCGATGCCGAGTTTGGCTTGAGGATAGAGCCGCAGCACGGCTTGCGCCAATATATGCGACGCCGAGTGCCACAACAGTTCCAAGCCGTGCGGCGACTCAACAGTCAACAGGCGGTATTCTCCGCTCTGGTCCAGCGGATCTTCCAAACTAAACAATCGCCCATCGAATTCAGCGCCGATGATATCGGTCGGTAAATCTTGGATTACATCCTTCAGCCGCTTCGGTTGACCACTCGCAATATCGTCGGATATTAATATGTTGACTAATTTATCGGACATTAAGTTATTGACTTATAAAGGCTTAACACAATCACGAAAAGGTAAGGCACAATGAACAAAATGGGAACAATACATTCGACAGTGGTTAATTGTCGATATTTCTTAGCGTCAGCGCCTTCGCCTAAAACCTGCCACTCATCACCATAAGGCGCGGCGGGCAGGTTCTGCTCCATCTTTAAAATTATCTTAAACTTACCAGAATTCAGTTGCTGGTATGAATTGATGGTCACCAGCCAGGCTATACACATAAGAATTCCGAACACTCCCGCGCAGGCATAAATCCAATATATATCACCTTTAGCCAAACCGCCGACTAATGATAGAATGCCAACCAAACCGGTGTGAGCGGTCATAAAGAATTGGTTGGCTTGCGCACGGCGCTGGCTGATGCGGTCAGCCATCTCGACACACATTTTATATTGGTCGAGATAATGCTGTTGAAAGTTGGAGCCGTATTCTTCGGATTTCATTACTTAAACTCACTTATAGAGCAAGCACGCCTGAACATCCTGCCTTGTCAAATCCGGGCAGTAATCTTTTATAATTTCCGTGAATGTCAATCCCTCGCGCACCAGTTCCAATACTGCTTGAACCGGAATGCGCGTGCCTTTGACGCAAGGCTTGCCGAAGTGAATTTCGGGATGGACTTCGATTCTATGTTCGTCGGCGTTCATAAGTGGGCGATACTGGAGTCGAACCAGTGACCTCTTGCATGTCACGCAAGCGCTCTAACCAAACTGAGCTAATCGCCCCTCGCAATTTTGGATTTTAGATTTTGGATTTTGGATTTGCAATGCGGTTTTTATAATCCAAAATCCAAAATCCAAAATCCAAAATCTTTAGGTGCCGAGGGCCGGAATCGAACCGGCACGGCTTTGATAAGCCGAGGGATTTTAAGTCCCTTGTGTCTACCTGTTCCACCACCCCGGCTCTTTGAGGGATGAGGGATGAGGGATGAGGGATGAGGGATGAGGGATGAGGGTTGAGGGGTTAAGAGTGAGATTTTACACGGCGGACAACGGTTGTAAAAATTGAAATTAGTTGGTTTGCTTCGTCATCGCAAGATTGAAAAATCTCTTTATTGATAAAGTTCGATGCATGAAGCAACTCAAGCCAGTAGCGGGTTTCCTCTAACTCTTGCAAGCAGCCTTCAATTTTGGTGATAAAATCGGCGTCCGATTTGGCTCGACAGGCTTCCCTGTATTGCGCACCAATCGAAGTCCCTGCCCGCAATAACTGCCTGCCTAATACGCCCGTCTCAACGCTCTTCGGCAATCCGGATACTATTTTTACAACAGCCAACGCAAAATCCCTCGTCCTAACCTTCATTCTTTCAATATCTTCACTTCTTCCCATCCCTTCCTCCCTTTTAACTTCTTCCTAAAACCCTCATCCCTCATCCCTCATCCCTCATCCCTCCGAGGAGGCGGCGAGCGGAATTGAACCGCTGAATAGAGGTTTTGCAGACCTCCGCCTTAGCCGCTTGGCTACGCCGCCTTATGTCAAAAAGCATTTTACAAACAAATATTATACTAAACTGCAACCGCTTTGTCAATAGTTTTTAGATTTAAAGTTCAAATAATGTATTTTGTCTTTCTAAGGTCTGCATAAAATTAACCAACTGCCTACGATGTAACCTAAAGATAACATTCTTGTGTGGAAAGCGTCCATCGTGTCCATTTTGTCTATATTTGAATCTCAGATGTTTATATTCTGATGAAGGGAAAATTGCACGCTAAAAATATGAACTCTAAACCATGCTAAAACCGTGAACTCAATTCCTACCAGTCCGTTTGCCTAATCGCAATTTATGTGTTCCATTTGCTAATTTCAATAGAATTTAGTATTATTATAATATAATGCAATCCTATTTTTATTCTATCTCGAAATGAAATCCAAATCCGCCAAATTCAAATTCATCATCATCATCATCATTGTAAGTTGCAGCCCAAAGTCTATGAATAATCCTATCCAACCTTCACGCGGCGAGCCGGCGCTGCGGCAGGGCAATCTCGCCGTATATCAACTGTTCTGCGACTCGTTTGACAGCCTGCCGCTCGAACTAAAGCGCTATGCCTATCATCTGTATCGCGCCTCGGTCGCCGGCCGGGCGATTCTATTCGACCAGCACGCCCCGCGCAGCCTTGAAATCGACCATATACTGCGTGGCTTAATGACGCAGGATAATTTGCCGCTGCAGTTTAAAACTAAGTTAGAGGCTTATGCGGTGCGGTTCTGGGCTTTCAACGGTAACTATGACTATGAAACCAGCCGCAAATTCGCGCCGGATTTTTCTTATGAGGAAATGGTTTCAGCGGTTAACATTGCGCGTAAGATTTGTCCAGATTTGCCGGATGAGGCTGAATTACAGGAACTTAAGCCATTTATCTTCGATGTTGATTTCCGACCGGTGCTGGTCAATAAGAATCCTTCCGGCGGGGAGGATAATATCTCTGCCAGCGCGGTGAATTTCTATGATACAGCGATAAGCCGCGCTGAAATTGAGAGCGCCGGATGTCAAATGCCGCTAAATGGTCGTCTTGTCAAGGCTGGAGGCGCTTTAGTTGAGGAAACCTACCGCGCCGGCGCGCCGAATGTTCCGCCGGGAAGAATGGCCGGGGCGCTGCGAGAAATCATCTATGAACTCGAAGCGGCGCTGCAATTTGCGCCGGATGCGGCGCAACCGGCGCTTAAGGAACTCATCCGCTACTTCCACACTGGCGATATGGCAGCCTTTGACCAGCACTGCCGTTTGTGGGTTAAAGATACAAACTGCCCGGTTGATTACATTCTTGGCTTCATCGAGACTTATGCAGATCCGCTCGGGATGCGCGGCTCGTTTGAAGGAATGGTGTTCGTCGAGGATACGACCGCTTCGAAGGCGATGCAGGCTTTAGCCCAGGATGCGGAATGGTTCGAACAGCGGATGCCATGGGAAGAGCGGTTTAAGAAGACCGAATTTACCTTGCCGACGGCGCGGGCTTTCTCGGTGCTGATCGGCGCGGGCGATGGTGGACCGCACTGCCCGGCGGGCATCAACCTGCCCAACGACCAGCGGCTGCGCGAGACTGTCGGCACGAAGAATTTCCTGCTGACTAATGTCCTTGAGACCGGTTCTGAAGACCGGGCGCGCAAGTTATATCAGGAATTCCTGCCGACTGAGGATGAGCGCCGCATCGCCTTAGCGGCTTACAAGTCAAGGCTGCTGGCTCTGATTGCGATGCACGAGGTTACCGGGCACGGCTCAGGCAAAGCCGACCCTTCCATCCCCGGCGACCCGGCGGATTTGCTGAAGGAGTTCTCATCCACGCTCGAAGAAGCCCGCGCCGATTTGGTGGCGTATTACTTCATCGGCGACCCGCATTTAATTGAACTCGGCGTTCACAGCCCGGAGGTTACTCGTGAAGGCGCTTACCGCGCCTTGATGGCTGGCGCTTTAGTTGACTTGCGGGATGTGCCGGAAGGCGACCAGTTCGAGGAAGACCACGCTCGCGCCGGCTGGTTGATTGCCAACTACATCCTGCATAAAGGCGTCGCCCGCTTGGAGACCATCGACGGCAAGCGCTACTACCGGCTGAACGATGTCGAAACTACCCGTCAAGCCATAGGCGAATTGCTGGCCGAAATCCAGCGCATCAAAGCCACCGGTGACTATAATGCCGCCAAGAAATTAGTGGAAACCTTCGGTATGAAATTCAATCCGGCGCTGCGGGACGAGGTAGTCCGGCGCGCCAAGCCGCTCAATTTGCCGGAGCGCTTTGCTTTCATTATGCCGGATTTGGAGTTAGTCCGTAACCGTATGGGGGGCGTTGAAGATGTGAAAATCGTGCATCGCGGGGATTTTGTCAAGCAGATGCTGGAGTTTGGAAATCCTCGGTAGGGCGGGCGTCTCTGCCCGCTACATCCCGCTGCCGACTCGCCGTAGTCGGCAGCTGGGAAGTAGCCCGGCTTCTTGAAGCCGGGGTTTAAGGTGGCGGGCAGGGACACCCGCCCTACTACTCGGCTGGTATCTTGGCAGGTCGGGATACCCGCCCCACTGCTTGGTTGTCAACCCTCTGTAGTTGACAGCCGGCGATTCACCTGCTGCCGACTACGGCGAGTCAGCAGCGGCTCAACTTGTTGTCAACCCTCTGCGGTTGACAGCGTCAATAATTAT
>VGIO01000212.1 GCA_016867855.1 Calditrichota bacterium | reverse complement strand
TGCCTCGCCCGGCAGCAGCCCATCGACCGCTTCCGTCGAAGGATCGTCGCCCCAAACCGCCAGACCAGCCTGACCATCGGTAATCGAACCGACGCCGACTAAACGTCCGGCAGTGTTGAACGCCGCCACCTGCCCGCCATTCGATACATCCAGCCCGCTAATGCCCGTGATTAAGACCGACATATTCGAACCGGTGATTCCTGGTTCAATCCAGTAGCCGGTAGTATTCTCTTCCATCGGTAGAGCCATAGCAAAGCCGCCGCGCGCCGCAGGGTAGTTTAGAGTAACAGCCTGGTCAACTTTAATCTGGTAACCTTGTGTTTCGACCCAGGTGACCATATTCGAGAAGCCCAGACGCGGCACCATAAACGCGCCTCGAGCGTCCTTAGCAATCACAACAGCATTGCGAATCGGCGAAATCACATAGAAGCCGGATTGAGCGGTCGCGGCCAGCGGATAATCTGGGAAGTAGGCGATCATATTCCAGCCGATGGTGATTGGAACATCCGCATCCGGCGGAATGGGCGCGCCCGACCAGGTCGTCCGCATCGCCTGGGCCATCTTTATCTGATAGCCTTCAGCCAAATTCCAGAATGGAATATTGTTAAAGCGATTAGCCGGCGAATAGAAACGACCGCGCTCGTCTTTCATCAGGAGAATGTTATGACGCGATTGCAGGTTATCGGGTTGTTCGCGTAACTGCTCGGTCATCCGCACGACATCCGGACCTTCCTGACGCGTCCAGAGTTCCTGCAGCGGCACGACATTGATGGAAATCAAGTTCCAGTTGATATTAAAAGCGACTTCCAAATCTTTGGCGCTGAAGCCGCCTAAAGACAACACGGTCAGCGAGTTGGCTGTCCAGACCGCTGGACCTTCGGCGATGTTCGTGCGGGCATTCCATTCGACATCCGCTTCAGGATCCCCCAGGAGAAATCTCATCAGTTCGCCGTTGCGGAAGCCGTCGATGGCTTGCGTTTCAGGGTCGTCGCCCCAGGCCGGTAAGCCGTGCTGTTGGCCATCATCCAGCCACCACATCGCGCCGCAGCACAGTCCAGCCGGTGTGAAAACGCCAACCGCCCAACCCGATGGCGCCGGTTCGTTGTCAAAGGCAACACCGGTAACTAAAAGGCTGTGATTCGCGTTAGTTTCGACAAACTCCCAAGGTGGAGGTTGAACTGGTTCTTCGCCAATGGTAAAGGTCAGTCGAATCACGACTATCGGATTTAGCGGGTCATTGTTGGTGATGATTAGGTCTGCCAGATAATCGTTGTCCATCTCCAAATCAGCGGCATCGAAGGTCAAGGTTACTTCTGACTCTTCGCCGCGGGCAGTAACGCCGGCTTCCGGTGCGACCGTCAGCCAAGAAACGCCAAGATTGGCGAGATAATCCATATACGCGATAATGGATGGACCAGCCGCGCCCCAGTTGGGCGGCTGGTTATGATTCACATGCATATAACCATCCGTAGTGCCGGATGCAATGCAGTAGCCGTCGCCATAGTTATATACAAGCGCGCCCGGCTCGTTGACATCGCGCTCATCATCGCCGCCGCCTTCATCGGCGCGGACGAAGATGGTCTGATTCCAATCACTATTCTGGAGGTTACGGATGTCATTCGGATGATAATATGTATGAACCAGATAATCGCCGCTTAACACCGTCCCTACCCGCCAGTTCATCAACTGCGCTAAGTAGTTGTAAGCCGCGTCATTCGGATTGGCGCTTATTACGACCGTGCCATTGCTGCAATAGCCCTGCCTATAACGCAAATCGCCCGGATGGACCGGCGCGACATTATAGTTGTTCGTTCCAGTCGAAGCGTAATACACGCCGCCGTCATCGACCCACTGTTCAAAGCGGGCGCGGGCATTGTTATAGGCGGTGTTCCAGGCATCGCCGTGTTCGTTGTGAGAAATCCAGATGCAATCGAAATCACCGATGGGGAAGTTGGCGAAGTTGGCATCCGCGCTGTAGCGTGTATAGTTTAAACCTTGCACGCGGCGGAAGACCAATTCTTCGATATTGCCGCCCCAGGGATTGACCTGCTGGAACAGGGCAAAGCGGGACTCGATCGGGTCGCGGCGCGGACCGCCGCTGTTCACCGAGCGCAGCGAACGGTGATTGGCGTCGAATTGCTGCTCGACCTCCTCAAGCGAGATATTCCACACGAGGTCGGCGCCGCCCTCATCTGCAACATTGCGGATGATGAACGGCCGATCGAGCGGGTCGTCGTCGAGTTGCATATTCACGCGAATCCAGCCATCGTTTTCGACCGAGGTCGCGATCTGCGGCGGGGTCATCCCGACGCCAAAGACATCGAACCAGAAGTGGCCTACTTCCTCGCCTTCGCCGATGTTCCGCGCGTTGGAGTAGAAGTTAATCACACCTTCGCGGCGTCCGATAGCGGACGGATGGAAGACAAGCGCGAATTGTATGCGGTCTCCCGGTGCGACGACTGTATTATCACGCAGCGTCGTGCCGAAGTCGTCCGGATTTTCAATTTCCGAACTCTCGATGACCAACTCATCCGTGCCTGTATTCTGAAGCGTAACGACAATTTGGCTTGCACCCTCGACATAAGTATTGGGGAATCCCAGATTGGCTGGCGCGTTGGGCATAGGATGCGCCAACGGGTCGGTGACGACCGCCGGCGCGCCGATGACGGTCAGCAATAGGTTGACTGCCACATCGCGGTTAGCCGGGTCGTTGGAGAGGAAGTGCAGGTCGGCTTCGTATTCGCCGCCGATGCAGCCTTCTGTATTGAAGGTGATGATGACATCGGTGTCGCCGCCCGGGTCGATTTCGCCTTCTTTAGGATCCCAATCGACCCAGCGCGTCAACGCGGCGAGGTAATCGAGATACCATATCATCCCGATGCCTGTTCTGCCCCAATGGTAGGATGCTGGATTATTATGCAGGAAGCCGTCCACGGTTGTCGAAGCCAACACCCAGCCGCGGCCGTAAGGATACAGGAAGATGATGGGCATCGCCACCGGATTACCCAGCGCGATGATTTGAATCTCATCCTGGTCAACATTATCGAGCCGCTGGATGTCATTCGGTTGGAAGACGCCGTGCGCGCAGCCGCTGCCGACTAATTGCGCGCCGCGCCGCCACCAGCCGCGACCGCCGTGAGCGTCGTTGCGGTTCATCCAGTCGATGAGGAAGTTATCTTCCGGATTGACTTGCAACGGGCATTGATTCTGCGACTGGTCGCCGCCGATAACGCCCCAAGTATAGGTGATGCCGCCGGGGATAATCGCACGGGTGCCGTGGTTGTTCGTGCCGACGCAGCGATACAAAGCGCCGCCGTTATCGACGAACTCCTCAATCCGCGCCAAATTCCGGTTGTAATCGGCAACCCAGGCTTCGGCTTCGTAGTTTCCGATCCACATAAAGTCATAGTCGTTGAAATCGACATTGGCAACTTCGTTCCATTGTCTGTAGCGCGAATACTGCAGACCTTGAACGCCGCGGAAGTATTGTTCGAAGTCCCAGTTGCTCCAGCCGCAGACATTGGCGATGAGAATGCCGCGGCCTTCCGGCTGGTCGCGCCGCGGACCGCCGTTGACCGAACGCAGAGCGCGTCCGTTGGCATCATCGCCCGGCTCGCGAATCTCTTCCAAATCGGTATCCCAGCGCAGCAGCGCATCGCCCTGATTGGCGACATTGACCGTATGTTCGGCCGTTTGGCCGATGACTAATTCATCTACGACTTCACCCGGGTCAATGACGATTTCAGGCGGCGCCGAAGTGCGGCCGCGCAATGCGATTTGGATATCTTCATCCGAACCATCCGAGACGATGGTCATTGTGCCTTCATGCAAGCCGTCTTCCTGCGCATTCAGTATGAATTGAACGACCCGTCTTTGTTCGGCTGGCAGCACAAAGTTCGCCGGGTTGGCGCTGAAGAAGTCGTTATTCTCGCAGGTTATGCTCTCGACCGTCAGGTCGTCCGTGCCGGCATTGATGATAGTTATCGGGACTGGATACGGGCCGCCGGTGAAGAGGTCGGGATGCGCCCGGTTCCAATCGACGATGTTCGGGAAGCCGTGCGCTGCAGCCCATTCGACTTCGATGACCGGCCGGCCGGAAACATGCAACCGGATATTGACGACCACATCCACGTTAGCCGGGTCGTTGGTCAGGATATGCAGGTCAGCCTCGTAGTCGCCGCCGATGAGACCGGTGGCGTTCAAGGTAACAATCATATCCGTATCAGCGCCGGACTCAATGGTGCCTTCCTGCGGATCCCAGAGTAGCCAATACATCTCGGTGACGCCGTCGTCATAGACGCGGACATTGCCTAAAGCCTGACCAGCCTGCAGGATGTTATGCCCGTCGTGAGCGCAGGCGTCATACAACTGATTGGCGCCGCCGTTGGCGAAGCGAACAACCTCGCGCACACACTGCCAGTTCTCAGTATTCACTTGAATCTGGACTAACTGCTGCGTGCTTTGCTGGCTTATCCACAACTGCCCATCCGGATGTCTCCACACCCATTCCAAGTTATAAGGAACTTGGTTGCCGAGATACTGCAGGTAGTTAGTGATTTGGCCAATCAGGTTGCCGCGCATTCCGTTGTCGAGCAGTTGGAAGACGCGAATCGGTGTCGGCGCTGCAGCGTCGCGCAGGAACAACCATTGATTCTCCTGGTCGATGGCGATGCCGTAGAAGGTGAAGCCGACCGCCGGCACTTCCTGCAGCGCATTGCCGTTAATGTCATAGCGGCGGATGTTCTGCTGCCCGTGCTGGCCGGCATAAACCGCGCCATTGAACCAGGCGCCGTCCATC
>VGIO01000211.1 GCA_016867855.1 Calditrichota bacterium | reverse complement strand
AGTCCATTTTCTGCGCTGTTAAAGAAATTTTCCCGCCGGAACGTGCAATGAGGCTGTCTATCGCTGCGAACGTTTTACAACAATCTCAAACTGACTGCCAACCGCGGCAGGTCTGCAACAGGCAATTATTTCCCGCATTCCTTGCCGTTTTAACTCTTCTTATTTTAATCATTCCTTCGCCCGCCTCCGGACAAACGCCCATTCCCAAAGTTTCCATCGGCATCGACCAAGCCAAGACGCCGGCCGATGTGGCGGTTACCATCCAGATTCTCGTTCTGCTGACCATTCTCACTTTAGCGCCTTCGATTTTAGTTTTGATGACTTCGTTCACGCGGATTGTAGTTGTGCTGCATTTTTTACGGCAGGCGGTCGGCGTTCAGCAAATACCGCCCAATCCGGTGGTCATTGGCCTGGCGCTGTTTTTAACGCTTTTCGTAATGCAGGCGCCAGTGCAGCAGATTTACGACCGGGCTTGGACGCCTTATAAGGACGGGCAGATATCCATCCAGCAAGCATTTGCCGAGTCGCAGCAGCCGTTGAAGGAGTTTATGCTGCGTCAGACGCGCGAGAAGGATTTGGCGCTGTTTGTCCGGTTGTCGGCACAGCCGCAGCCGGAAAATGCCGCGCAGCTGCCGCTGTCGATAGTCGTGCCGGGATTTGTCATCAGCGAATTGCGCACCGGATTTCAAATCGGATTCCTCATCTACCTGCCGTTTTTAGTCATCGATATGGTCGTAGCCTCGGTGCTGATGTCGATGGGGATGTTGATGCTGCCGCCGGCGATGATTTCGCTGCCCTTCAAAGTGTTGCTGTTTGTGCTGGCGGATGGTTGGTATCTTGTGGTGGAGTCGATGATTAAAGGATTTAAGTAAGGATGGACGAAGTGGCCGAAATAGACCAAATAGATAACTTTCAACTCTCAATTTTTGACTTGTTTGAATGACGCCTGAATTTGCTATATTTATTTGCAAGGAAGCAATGTTCACGGCGATGCTTGTGGCAGCGCCGATGCTGCTGGCAGGTCTGATTGTGGGCGTGGTCATCAGCCTGTTTCAAGCTGTGACACAGGTGCATGAGATGACGTTGACCTTCATCCCCAAAATCCTGGCGGTTGTCGGCGTGATGTTATTAGTGATGCCGTGGATGATTCGCGTGCTGCTCGGTTTTACACGGCAGGTATTCGCTTATACTGCCGGCGGCTTATTTTAGACGCGGCTGATGTATCTTTGGGATTGGAATCTCGTCGAAGGTTTTATACTGGCGTTTATCCGCGCCGGGGTGGCGATAGCGCTGATGCCGGTGTTCGGTTATCATGCTGTGCCTATGCAAGTGAAAGCCGGACTTGGTTTCATACTGGCTTTGACTTTGGCGCCGATGGCCGCGCAGCAAATTGCCGCAGCGCCGCCGGGCGCGTTGCCGGTCGTCGCCGCCGCCGCGGCTGAAGCCGTGGTCGGGATATTCATCGGACTGGTCGCGGCGCTCATCTTAGTCGCGGCGGAAATGGCCGGGACTTTAGTCGGAATGCAGATGGGCTTCGACTCGGTTTCGCTCCTGGATCCACTCGTCCAGCACGAGGTTAATGTCATTGGCCAAATGCAGTATCTCCTAGCATTTGTGATATTCATCGCGCTGGACGCGCATCATTACTTAATATCGGCGCTCAGCGAATCGTTTCGCTTGATACCGTTGGGCGGCCTTGTCTGGCAACCGCAGATGACGCCGTTCTACAGCCGCTTGGTCGCCGACACCATCGACATCGCCTTGAAATTAGCCGCGCCGGTTCTGACAATTATCTTAATATCTGAAGTGGCGCTGGGATTTGTCGCCCGCGCGATGCCTCAGATGAATGTTTTCATAATTTCTTTTCCCTTAAAGATCGGCATCGGTTTATTCGCCCTGGCGACGGGCTTGCCGTTGTTTGTGTATGTGATTTCTAAGGCTTTTAATCATTTCGAAGCCGGGATAATAAAAATTATTGGAATGGCAGCCGGAAGGTAAATATGCCGGACAGCGCGCAGGATAAAACTGAAAAGCCAACCCACAAGCGGTTGGATGATGCCCGCAAGGAAGGCAACATCGCGCAGTCGGCGGATGTGTCGGCGGCGGCAGTGCTGTTAGCAGGGATTTTGGGCTTGAAAATATTCGGCTCGAATATCGCCAACCAAATCGAACTCGCGCTCAAACAGACATTTTTAGATTTGCCGGCCGCTGAAATTACAACCGATAATATACCGACGTTGTTTTTCACCTGGGCGACTTTTTTCTTGAAACTGATACTGCCCTTTTTACTTGTTATTATGGTAGTCGGCGTGCTGGTCGGATTATCTCAAAGCAAAATGTTGTTCACGACCAAGCCGCTGGAGGTGAATTTAAAGCGGCTTAATCCTATATCGAATTTGAAGCAGAAATTTTCCCTGCGGGGGATAGTCGAGTTAGCCAAGGGTTCGCTGAAGATATTCATAATCTGCTGGATAGCCTATCTGACAGTGAAAGCCGAGATACCAGCGTTGATGCTGTTAGTGGACCAAGACCTACCGCGGTTCGCCGCAGCGATATGCGGCGCCTCTTTCCGACTTGCCACCCGAATTATAATTGCGTTCATCATAATTGCCGCGCTGGACTATTTCTTTCAAGCCTGGAAGCATAAAAAAGACCTGATGATGAGCAAACAGGATATTAAAGATGAGCATAAACAGACTGAGGGCGACCCCCATGTGAAGGGTCGAATTCGCCGCTTGCAGATACAGGCTTCACTCAACCGGATGATTAAAGCCATTCCGACGGCAGATGTCGTCGTGACCAACCCGGTGCATTTAGCGGTAGCGCTGAAGTATGACCCGGCCAAGATGCAGGCGCCGAAGGTCGTCGGCAAGGGCAAACGCAAAATGGCCGAACGTATCAAAGAACTGGCGCGGGAACATAACATTCCAATAGTAGAAGAGCCTGAACTGGCGCGGGCGCTCTATAAGGCTTGCGAAATTGGGTCGGAAATTCCATACCAATTATATGAAGCCGTCGCCGAAGTGCTGGCGCTGGTGTATAAGTTAAGACGCGCAGCCTAGTTCAAATTGAACATTGCGTCGGAAGTAAATTCGCATTTTCACAAGCATTATGCTTCACCTACGCAGGCAGGGGGAGCATATCGTCTGGAGTTGGCGACGATATCCTTCACTTCGTTCAGGATGACCCGGCGCGAGTGTCCCCGCATTCAGAGAATATATTTCACATCGCCTTTACCGCAGCAAAACCCCTTTCGATACTATTCGTTTATCCTTCGTCTCTAAAATAAATAGATACACACCGTTAGCCATCCCTTTGGCATTCCATTCGATTGGGTGTCGTCCCGCTGGCAACATCCGGCTCGTTAAAGTGGTAATCATCCGGCCGGAGGAATTCCAGACGGTCAGGCGAGCGAACTCTGGCGTCGGTATGGCTATGGAAAGGCGGACTAAAGGATTGAACGGATTAGGATATGCCGGCGACAGCGTCACTTCGCTCGGCAGCGGCTCCCCATAGCGCGGCGCGGCAGACGGCGGCGGGAGTCTCAGCGTCCAGCGCTGGTTCGACTCGCGCTCGGCTTGACCATCGCTCGCCATCACCCACCATTCGACCCAAACCGTATCGTCGATGCCCAGCCGTGTTAAAATTGTATCCATTCCCGCCATTTGCAGGGTCGTATCTGCCAAATTACACCAGCGCAAAGTCGTATCCGGCTGCTGATTAACTATATGGAAGAGAAAATCGTATCTGACTTGGTCGCCGTCGATGTCGATGGATTGCTGCCAGATAAAATCCGCTCGAAAATTATTTAGGATAGATCCATCCAGCGGCGCAAGCAGCGAGAACGGCGACGGGGCATCGTTCACAGCCCGAATTGTCACCCAGAATGTCGTATCCGCCGATAGTCCGCCGGGATCGGCAGCGATGACGGTTATGACTGCGCCATCCGGCAGGTTGTAGTCCTGCGCAGGATTGATGACTAAGGTCCTGCCTTGCAGAATGCGCATTCCTAATTGGGGCGGATTATCGCGCAGCGAATAGGCGAGCGTATCGCGGTCGGGGTCGCTGAAAATTGTGTCTAAATCGACAATTTCACGCCAGCCATCGCCTTCGTTAGCAATTACATCGGGAATTGGGCGGTCAACAACTGGCGGGCGGTTAACATTACGGACGGTGATCAGGACTCGCAGAGAGTCGATGCCGCCGATATTGTCACTAACCTCGAACAAGGGATTGTAACTGCCTGCCATCTCGTAATCCGGGGTCCAGACAAACCGCGCCGTGCCATTACCGTTATCGGTGAACTCGTATCCATCCAGCCGTCCGCCGGTGAAAGCCAAACGCCAGATCAAGCGGTCGCCATCTAGGTCGCGGGCGGTGAACTCAAGGCTTAACTCCTGCATTTCATCTACAGCGATCCGTAAAGTGTCCTGGTCAGCGGGTTCTTCGATGACCGGCGGGCGGTTGACTTCCCGCACTGCGATTTCGACAGTCAGGCTGTCGCCGGCGCCGTCCGGGTCGTGAACTGCGAAGCGCGGACTATATTGACCCGCTGCGTCGAAACCCGGCGTCCAGACGAACAGGGCTGTGCCATTGCCATTGTCAGTGAATTGATGCCCGCCGGGGAGGCCGTTTGGGTCGAACAAGCGCCAAGTCAGACGGTCGTTGTCCGGGTCAACCGCCCGGAAGTCGATACGCAATTCCCGTCCTTCATCGACGACAATTCGATGAACCGGTTGGTCGGAGGGCTGATTAATAGCCGGTGTGCGGTTGACATTATCGACGATGATTTGAACTTCAGCG
>VGIO01000210.1 GCA_016867855.1 Calditrichota bacterium | reverse complement strand
CAATTCAGCCAGTAGTTTGCGCTCCGGCTTCTCGCGCACTGCGCAGGTATTCAGGATGATGACATCCGCCTCGTCCGGCTTTTCGACCGTCGCGTAACCCTCAGCCGCCAGCAGCCCGTGCATCCGCTCGCTGTCGTGGACATTCATCTGGCAGCCGTAAGTTTTGAGGAAGAGGCGGGGCATTATGATGAGGTCAGTTTCTCGGACAGGATGCGGTAGATACGGACGAAACTCGGCAGGTATTGTATTAAGATTTCCGGCTTAAGTTTGGCAAGAATTTCGAACGACCGTTTGCCTTTTGAGTAAGTATTTGAGCAATTTTGTGAAGCGGACTCAAGTGAATTG
Organism: Calditrichota bacterium; assembly: GCA_016867855.1. Taxonomy (GTDB): domain Bacteria; phylum Electryoneota; class AABM5-125-24; order Hatepunaeales; family Hatepunaeaceae; genus VGIO01. Next base: position 4,501 of record VGIO01000210.1, on the reverse strand, counting down.
ATTACCTCTTTATGCGGTCTTTGTTCTAAGTTATTTTGAGAGAGCAATGCAGTCGATTGCAAACAACACCCGTAATGTGTCTGCATTGTTTCCCGGTCAGCCATTATCCAGGTTTCCATACAAGTAGTCATAAAAAGGACTTGCTCATCACTCGCCTTATCGGGTTTGTCCCAACCATCGCGCCGCTTTAAATGTTCCCAAGTTTTTTCCAAATCGTTGACCGGATCTTCGCTGTCGATGAGCATTGCCAGAAAGCGTTCATCTTTCTGTTGCTTTAAAGTATTTCGAAACCACTTAAAGACCTCATTACGCGAGCCCTTTGCTACTATGTTCACCTTAAGATTGCATTTTTGAAACAGAGAATTGAAAGCATTTTGGCAGCGAATTTTACCGCTGCTTGAGACGCCTCCACCTTCCACGAAAACCTTTACCATCTTTTGCCCCCAATATCGCCATCGATCCACATTTTGCCAAGGCTATAATCCTCGAGGAAAGATTTGACTTCCTCGGAATTGAGTCGTTTGAATTGGGTTTTTCCCTCGTGTTTTTCACAAACGATAATCGATTCCGGAATCTCACCCAACGCATCGACAAGGATTTCCGAATGCGTCGTCACAATTAATTGCGTGCGGGTAGAAGCCTCGACTAACAAATTCGCCAGCCCCGGCAGAACATCCGGATGCAAACCCAACTCCGGCTCCTCGATGCATATCAGCGGCGGCGGCTCAGGGTTGCAGAGAATTGTCAGCAGGCAGAGGTAGCGCAACGTGCCGTCGGAGAGGCGGGTGGCAGGGATGTTCTTATTATTCTCCGTAAGATAAAGTTCTAAATGAGTTCCTTTTGCTGAAGTCTCAAATCCTGTAACATCCGGTAATACATTGTTCAGTTCTTCTAATATTCTGTTTTTTGTGCTGGGATTTCGACTTAAAAAGTTTAAAAATAATGGCAAATTAACCAGTTTCTCATCTAATTGGTCTTTGGGATATGCTACATCAACAGATTTCCGTAAGATATTACCACGACCAAATGATGTCTCACGGTATATTTTAATTTTCTTGTAGACGCAATCAGCTAAATAAACACGTTCAGGATGCTGTATAGGATCCCAACGTTCAGCAAGTATCGAGCGTGCTGATGGTTTAATCTCATACGCTTTCCCGAGTGTGAATTTTCCTTCGGCGTCACGGTCTCGCAAACTATCATAGTCTGAATCAATATTACTCCTTATATGTTCGATTTCGAACAAAAAATTATAGGTTTCTAAATGAGGAGCGATTCCTATTTTATGTCGGATACTCGTTTGCAGAATAGAGTCATATGTTTCAATTTCTATCGTAAGTATTGCTCCTATTTCATAATTCCAAATCCAATTTTTTCCGCCTCCACCATCCTGACAAATATACTCAAATTCTTTTTCATTTGGAGTTTTTCTCATTAGGTCAATACAATCTATCAAATTGCTCTTCCCGCTGCCATTCGGTCCAATCAGCACATTCAACGGCGCCAGTTCCAGCGGCGGCGTGTCAGGTCCGAAGGAAAGTATGTTGCGGAGGGTGATTTCGCGGATGAGCCGTTTGTCTTCAGCGGGCATTGTGGACTCCTTTGAAGTGTGATTGGTGTTCATTTGGATTGATTCGATAGACTCGTCATTTTGGATTTTAAGCGTTAATGTCATTCTGAACGAAGTGAAGAATCTCGTCCCCGACTCCAGACGATATGCTTCACTGTGTTCAGCATGACACTCCGCGCTCCCAGACGATATGCTTCACTGCGTTCAGCATGACAAGAATATCCAGATTACGGTTCACAGTTCCGCCTTAAAATCGCGCCTGAGGCAAATCCCGCCCCGAAAGCCACATCCACCTCCAGCGCTCCCGGGCGTTTGCCCCACTGCTCGACATAGCCGATGGGAATCGTCGCGGCGGAAGTATTCCCGTAGTTGACCACTCCGTCGGAATAGACCTGCCCGGATTTCAGTTTCAAGCCTTCGCCGACCGCCGAGACGATGCGGTGATTGGCTTGATGCGGGATGACATAGTCGATGTCGTCGAGCGTCAAACGAGCGCCGCTGGCGCGATTGTATTTGGCGATGACCTCCCGAATGTCGGTCATCATCGTCCGCACGGCAACCTGAAACACCTTGCGTCCCTCCATATGAATGAAGGGATAGATGCTGCCGTTGCGCTGTTTGAACTTCATCTGCGCGGGGTCTTCCAGCGAATGCGACAACACATTGTCGAGATAGAGCAGGTCGGTATATTGTCCCTGCGTGCGCGTAGTGGTCGCGAGGATGCCTCCAGACTTGACCGGACCGATGACCGCCGCCCCGGCGCCGTCGCCGAACAGCACACAGGTCGAACGGTCGCCATAGTCGGTGATGAGCGACAAGCCTTCGACGCCGATAGCCAAACCGCAGCCGTCCCTGCCGGCGGTCAGTTTCTGCAGCGCCAGCCGGTTGTAAATTTCCTCGACGGCGAAGATGAATCCCGCGCAGCCGGCGCTTATATCCGCAGCGGAACAATGCGGAATCTGCAGTTCATTCTGGATATAGGAAGCCAGACTCGGAAAACGCAAATGCGTGTTGACGCCGACGCGCAGAACTTCAATTTTATCGACATTCACGTCCGAATGTTCGAGCGCCTCCCGCGCCGCAGCGACGGCCATCGACGCCAGACTGTCGCCCGGTCCCATTATGCGCCGCGTCTTGATGCCGGTGCGCTGGACAATCCATTCATTGGAAGTATCGACTAACTCTTCCAGACGCGCATTCGTCAGAACATTATCCGGCAGATAACGCCCGACGCCTAAATATCCGATTTGTATATTGTTAGACATTGATGATGATGATGATGATGATGAAACATTGAAATGGTTATAATAAGAGCTAATTGCAAAAGTGATGATTAATCCAGAAAACGCAGACCATGGTAAGGCGGACGAGGGCGTCCGCCTTGCCATCAGATAATAAATCCGACACTTTTGCAATTACCTCATAATACAATATAATATTTTAAAGATTGAGGTAAATGCAAAAGTGATGGAAAATCCAGAAAACTCAAATCATAGAATACTAATGTCTGTATCCGTCGAAAAACTGTGCATAGAAAGCGGCGGACGAGGGTGTCCGCCTTGCCATCTATTAACAAACTTGCCATCAGTTAACAAATCAACATTTCTGCAATTACCTCGATCGAATTCATATTCCTAAACAATTATAATTTTACATCATCATCATCATCATCATCATCATCATCATCATCCCCTTATACTGATATTGACATTGAACGAAAATTCCTGCGATTTGGAGCGTCCGGTTTGCAGGTTGCGCTGGACATTATAGGCGTAACGGAAGCCGCCGCGCACGGCGTTTGTAAAGGTGTATTCGATCCGTGGCGAGACGCTCCACCCAGCCGTCTCCGAAGAGACTGAAAATGGCGCGCCGGAAGCCGAACTCTCGCGCCGTGTAAAGCGATTGTCATAGTTAAGCGTGAAGTTGGTCGTATTTTTGACATTCAGCGGCGTAAAGATATAGAGCGGAATGCGAAAGCCGCCGCGGGCTGAATAGTTGGCGGATAGTGTAATCGAGCGCGTCGTAGAACGGCTCTTGACATTGTTGCCCGTCCGTTCGTCGGTAACCTGTTGCTGCCAGTTATAAGCGGCAGAAGAACCTACGCCGGCTTTCCAACTGAAATTTAGCCGCATTAAAGGCGAAAATGATTTGTCGTATTCCACCCGGGTCGTGCGGCGGGATGAATCCGGATTTGTCTTCAGCCATTGTTCGGTTTTACTGCCGCGATAGGTCTGGTCCAGCGACACTGAACTGGCTAAATTGGTTAAAAGCGGCAGCCGCTCGAAGCCCGACCAGCGTAAAGTATAATTGACAAACGGCAGCGCTTTGATGGATAGTTTATCGTCGCCGAAATATTGAAAGACGGTCGTCTGAAATGTGCCGTTTTCGCCCTGTCCGATGTTGCGCGAGGTTACAATTTGATACTCCAGATTCGAGAAAGAAAGATTCGGCGTGATTTCGAAACCGGAGGCGAAGCGATGTTCCTGCCGATTGTTGATGCTGTTCGGATAGGCATTGCCGGGAACGGTCGCTAAACCCGGGTCGCGGGTGAAGCCGAGCCGGTATTTCCAACTCGCCTGCCCTTCAGCCACCGACAGATTGCGTGTGCCGTTAGTTAGGTTATAGTTCCAACTGATGTCCCGCAAACGACGCAGGATGAACTTGACGCCGTCTAACGGATTCGGAGGTTTAAAGTGCAGCGCAGCCGGTTTGGCGGTGTCGGCTTTCACCGGCGGTAAAGTCAATGAGTCGGATTTCTCGGACGATATAAGCGAATCATCGGCCGTTGTCGGGAGCGTTGCGCCTGAAGATGGCGGTCCAGTTCCGGTCGATGAAGCGGCGTCGATATCCATCATCGGCTTCTCCGGGAACGAAGGCGCAGGCTCGTCGATGTTTGGCGCCCAATCGCCCTTGCCGGACGATGAAAAACCT
>VGIO01000209.1 GCA_016867855.1 Calditrichota bacterium | reverse complement strand
TACAACACCTTCTATCACGGCGATTGCCTCTTCGTGCTTACCCACGATGTGCCTGCCGAGTCGGTCGATCTGATTTACCTCGATCCGCCTTTTTTCACAGGAAAGGTTCAGACCGGCAAATGGCGCGGCGAGTGGCATCCGGAAGCGATGGAGGTTTCATTCGAGGATTCCAAGCGATTTTGGTCGGAGAAAGCCGATGCGATGCGCTTGAAGGCGCCGGACTGGCTGCGGCACATTGCCGTCAAGCGTCCGGATTTCGCATCCTATCTTTTCTATATGATGGAGCGCCTGCAAGCCTGCCGCAAGGTTCTTAAGAAGACCGGCAGCATTTATCTGCACTGCGACTATCGTGCCTCGCATTATTTAAAGATGGCGATGGATGAGATTTTTGGGCATAAGAATTTCCAAAATGATATTACATGGAGATATGCGTGGGGACTTCATACTGATAAAAGATGGAATAGAAAGCACGACAATATACTTTTCTACACTAAAACTGCAAAATGGGTATTCCATGCTTCTGAGGTTTTAGTTAAAAGGGAAGTAGAAGTGCTTAGAAGATTAGCATCCGGAACTCCGGGAGCGACTTGGGCAGCGGACAAATCAAAGTATCCTGATAAGACTTTAAAGTTGCCAAGTGATGTATGGGATATTCCTACAATAGATGGAACTGCTAAAGAGAGGGTGGGATATCCGACCCAAAAACCTATCGAATTATTAGAACGCATCATCAAAGCCTCGTCCAACGAAGGCGATTTAGTCCTCGACTCATTCTGCGGCTGCGGGACTGCTCTAATAGTCGCCAATAAACTCAACCGCCGCTGGATAGGCATCGATATCGACACTTCAGCCCGCGAGAGAAAGGAACTGCCTACCGCCTTTACGGTTATCAAGGAACGCAACGGAATGCTGTTCGATAACTCACGCTATATATCGAGAGACCTGAAGGAAGTTCAAGAGATGAATGCCCGGGACTTTGAGGACTGGGTAAATGAGTATTACAAAGCCGAGAAGCCCTATCCCGACCGGGGCGTGGACGGCATAACACAGGACGGGACAGCGATTCAAGCCAAGACCTTTCTAATTAAATACCCGGTCATCAGCGAGTTTGTAACTAATGCCAAACTGCATCCCAATGTTCCTAAGCCGGTTAAAAAGGTCATTGCCGTATCGCAGAAAGGTTTCGACGACGGCGCCCGGCAGCGGAAGTTTGAGATTGAAATGACCGAAGGTATCGAGGTCATTTTGATTACGCCGGAAGATATACTCGGAAGTCAATTATAGAAAATTCACAGCAGATTAAACGGATGAAACAGATAGACGAAATAACATACAACATCTGCTCCGTCCGCTCAATCTGCTGTTAAATAGCAAAACAATTAATCAAAAGGAATAACAATGCGCATTCTCATCAACGATGGTCTGTCGGCAGAAGGCATTGCGATGCTGCGTAACGCCGGCTTTACCGTCGACGATATTAAAATCCCGCAAGAAGAATTGCCTGCCAAAATCGCGCCCTACGACTGCATAGTCGTGCGCTCGGCCAGCAAGGTGACCAAAGAAGTCATCGATGCCGGCAAGGATCTCAAAGTCATCGTGCGCGGCGGCGTCGGCGTGGATAATATCGATGTCAAACACGCCGAGTCCAAAGGTATAAAAGTGATGAACACTCCCACGGCTTCGTCTGCGTCGGTTGCTGAATTAGCGCTGGCGCATATGTTCGCTCTGTCGCGTTCGTTCGTCGATGCTAATCTGACGATGCGCGCCGGGCAGTGGGAGAAAAAGAAATACGCCAAAGGCCTCGAATTAGGCGGCAAAACGCTCGGCATCCTCGGCATCGGACGCATCGGCAAAGAGCTCGCCAAACGCGCCTTGGCCCTCGGTATGAAGGTCATCGCTTACGACCCGCTCGTAAAAAACATCGACCTCGATGTCAAGTTAGTATCGAAAGAAGAAGTTCTTAAGGACTCCGACTTCATTTCGCTGCATATACCCAAACAGCCCGAAGGCTATGCCATCGGCAAAGAAGAAATCGCGCAGATGAAGAACGGCGCCTACCTCATCAATTGCGCACGCGGCGGAACGGTCTGCGAAGGCGCGCTGCTGGAAGCCCTCAACTCCGGCAAACTCGCCGGCGCCGGCATCGATGTGTTCGAGAAAGAGCCGACCGATAACCTGGAACTGGTCAAGCATCCCAAGGTGTCGGTAACGCCCCACATCGGCGCTTCGACCGTCGAAGCTCAAGACCGCGTCGGCGCCGAAGTCGCCAAACTGCTGAAGGAATTCTTTAAAAAATAAAATATTGCCTGTATTCAGAGCATTTACCATTTTGAAGGGCGGATTGAAATCCGCCCTCTTTTTTTCCAATAAATTCCTTATGTTACAATTCAAGGCATCTTTTTTTAAAAACAATGATGCTATAACTTGACATTGACAGGAAAATTCGATATTATATATTATCAAACTATTGTTGGAACTCACCCGCAATCTTTGAACATAAATATGAAAACAAAGGAGGCTCACCAATGAAATGCAATGTCCTACTTGTTGCGCTGGCGGCGCTGACGGGTTTGGCAACCGTCGGTCAAGCCCAACTCGTCTTCGATCCAGCGCTGTCCGGTCAAATACGCTTCGCTGATACGCCTCTCGGACAGACCAGCGCCATTGACTTCACAGCCACCGACCGCGGCAACGGACCCTGGACGGTGCGCATAGTTATCAATCACCAGTCATTTTCGGCCGTTCCCAATCAATTTCAGGTCCCAGCCGGAGGCATCGCCCAATTCCAATTGCGCTTCGCTCCGCAAGCTGCCGGGCAGGTCAGCACGATGCTGTCCGGCTCATACTCGAACGATGAGTTGATTGCTCGCTTGTCAGCCACGCTCATCGGGACCGGCGTCGAAAATAATCAACCTGAATTAGCGATAGACCCGGATTCCATCGAGTTGGCAATATGGGTGGATGCTCTTGGCGCTATATGGGGCGAAACCGTCGCGACCCTGAATGTAACTAATGTGGGCCGCGGTGAACTATTAGTCAACGATTTCGTCGATATTCCACGCTGGCTGGATATCGCGCCGCGCAACTTCCGTGTTCAAGCCGGGCAGTCGGTGCCGGTGGATTTCGAGGTCGCGCAGGAGCAATGGGAAATAATGGCCCCGGATACTTATTATGCCCGCGTTACACTGCGAACTAACGCTGGCAATCGTGTGATTCCGGTGATGTTCGACCGCGGCTTCATTCCCTACTATCTTGTTACTCTGCCCGACAACCCACCGGAAGCCTTCCACGCCTTGATGGTCATCGACGCGACAATAGAGGATGAGGAATTGTCGGTTTGGGATGAAGTCGGCGTCTTCACGCCGCGTGACCGGCTGGCCGGGTCGGGTTATCTCTCGGCTGACGGCTGGCCTATTGCGATTTTGGCTTGGGGCGAGGGCGACGGTTTTGCCGGCTTTCGCAACAATGAGGAGTTCACCTTCCGCATCTGGGACTACAGCGCAGGTCGTGATTTCCCGGCTGAAGCGGTCTGGGCTGAAGGACCCGAACAGTTCCAAGATGACGGCGTATCCGCATTGGCTTTGATGGGTTGGGATCCTGAAGCGATTCTTAATGTCCCGTTGGTTCGCGGCTGGAATATGCTTTCGATTCCGCTCGATTTCGACCAGCGCTATATAGTCAACGACCGGCCGGATGTTATACGGATTTGGGCTGATGTCGTTCAGCGCAATCGATTGGGCATCATCAAAGACGAGCGCGGACGGTTCTACGCCCCGCGGCTTGGCTTCTGCAATATCCCCTTCTGGAACAATTTGGAGGGCTACCAGGCGCGGCTGGAAGCCGCCGATACTTTGGTCGTCTTTGGCAATCGGCTGCCGGCTGATACCCAAATCGACTTGACGATGAACTGGAACATCGTCGCTTATCTGCCCAACCGTCAATTAACGATGAGCGTCGCCTTTGCCAACCTAGCCCAACAAGGCGTGGATTTCATCCTCATCGTTAAAAATGGCCGCGGTCAGTTCTGGGTGCCGCGGCTCGGCTTCGGCGGCAATACGCTTATCAATCCTCTGGAAGGTTTGCAAATTAAAGTATCCCGCGATTGCTCCTTCCATTATCCCGCCGACCAATTAGCGCCTCGCACCTTGCGCCTCGCACCTTGCGCATCGCATCTCGCGTCCCGCACCGATGAATTACGCCATTTCAACGAACCGCTCAACACCGGCAGCAATATGTCGGTGCTGATAATGCAAATCGACGGGATAGATGTTGTAGTTGGCGCTGAATTGGCTTGCTTTACGCCAACCAACTGCCTTGCCGGTGTCTGGCTGCTGGAAGGACCGGCGCCGTGGGGAGGCCCGGTTTGGGGCGATGACGACGAGACCGAGGAAATCGACGGTTTCCAACACGGCGAACCGTTGCGCTTTGTCTATTGGGATCCCGCGCGCGACTGGGAGTTGGATGTTACGCCACATCTTTTAGAACCCGGTGAGTTGAGATATGCGACTGATGATTTTATTGTTATAGGTTTAACGGTCGGAATCGAGGCTGGGAACGGTCAAATTCCGCTGGATTATAATTTAGCGCCGGTATTCCCAAATCCATTCAACGCGCAGGCGTCGGTCAAATTCACATTACCGGTGTCTGCCGATGTTAGAGTGGACTTAGTGGACTTGAACGGACGCAGCCTTAAAACCTTGACTTCAGATGTGCAGCCGGCCGGTCTTCACCGACTCCAATTCAACGCGGATGGGCTGTCCAATGGATTGTATTTGATCGTTCTCAGGACAGGGGAAAGACAGTTTGTGCAAAGAGTCGTTCTGATGAAATAAAAATGCCAATGCTAATGCTAATGCTGATGCTGATACCAATGAGCTA
>VGIO01000208.1 GCA_016867855.1 Calditrichota bacterium | reverse complement strand
TGCGTTGTTCGGATTGCCCGACCTCTACGACACGCGCAACCGTTCATCCGGGCTTGGCTATTGGTCAGCGATGTCATACGGCGCCTGGGGCGATGACGGCCGGCGGCCGGTTCATTTCGACGCTTGGAGCAAACAGCGCCTCGGCTTTGCGGAGGTACGCAGGTTAGAATATAACGATGAATTTTCACTGCCGAAGGTCTATCTTGAAGGAACTATAGTTCGGTTGTGGGGGCTTGTGCCTCGCGGCGGCGAGTATTTTTTAGCCGAATATCGGCGCCGGGAACAGTTCGACGCTGCGCTGCCGGGCGAAGGTTTGCTTATTTATCATATCGACGAAGCAATGCATAGCAACGACAATCCTTGGTATCCTGATAATCAGGGGCAGTTGCACAATTTGGTCGCCCTCGAACAAGCCGACGGTTTGTGGGAACTGGAACGCAATCGCAATCGCGGCGACGCTGGCGACCCTTATCCTGGAAATACAAATAATCGCACTTTCGACGCCGATTCGCGCCCTAATAGCCGAAGTTATACCGGACAAACCAGCGGCGTGGCGGTCAGCGCTGTGGAGATACGCGGTGACAGCGTCCGGGTGCGCTGGGATGTCGGCCGCGTTCGTCCGGCCGTGATTAGACAGAGTATTTCGCTTAACGCCCAGTGGAATCTCGTTTCGCTGCGCGTCGTGCCTGCGGAAACCGATGTCGTCGAACTCACCAGACCTTTGCTTGAAAATGACAATTTGTTAATGGTTAAGGACGAAATCGGACGTTTTTACAGCCCGGAGCGAGATTTTTGCAATATTCCACGATGGGAGTCTTCGCGGGGATATATGATAAAACTCAACGCGCCGGCGGAGTGGACGCTCGAAGGCGCCGAAGTAAATCCCCAGACGCCCATCCAATTAGCGCAGGGCTGGCGTTTTACGGCTTATTACCCGGATTATAACCTAACGCCGCAAGAAGCATTCGAGAGTATTGCGAATGTGCTGACGATTGCCAAGGATGTGCGAGGGCAGTTCTATGTTCCAAGGCTCAATTACAACAACATACCGCCCTTAGCGCCGGGCAACGGGTATCAATTACGCCTGACGCAAAATGTCGCTCTGATTTATCCCGGGAACGAATAAAGTGCATCTCGAAGACTTAATCGCAACTATTGAACCGCGCATCACTGAAATCGAAATCGAGATGGCGTCGTTGGAAGCGCTGTCGGATCCGCGGCGAATGACCGAACTGGCGCGGGAATATCGGCGGTTGGTGGATTTACTGCACGCCCGCGACGCGCTGGCGCGCGCGCGCCTTGAGGTCGAGCAGTTGCGTGAAGCCCTGGCGGATCCGGAATTGTCTGAATTAGCGATGGGTGAACTGCCCTCCAAAGAATTGGATTTGCAGCAAGCCGAGGGCAAAGTCAAATTGCTCTTATTCCCTGAGCCGGAGGAGGACTCGCGCAACGCGGTTTTGGAGATACGCGCCGGCACCGGCGGCGAAGAAGCGGCGTTGTTCGGCGCGGACTTGTTTAAGATGTATCAGCGTCATTTTGAGAACAAACGCTGGAAGATGGAAATCGTAGATGCTAATTTTTCCGATTTAGGCGGTATTAAAGAACTGATAGCGACTATCAGCGGCGAAGGTGTTTATGGGCGAATGAAATGGGAGTCCGGTGTGCATCGCGTTCAAAGAGTGCCGGAAACGGAGGCTTCAGGTCGGATCCACACCTCGGCGGCGACGGTGGCTGTGCTGCCGGAAGCGGAGGAAATCGACCTCCAAATTGACCCGATGGATATTAAGATTGATACTTATCGGGCTTCGGGCGCTGGCGGACAGCATATTAATAAGACCGATTCGGCGGTGCGGTTGACGCATATCCCGACAGGAATAGTAGTAACCTGCCAGGATGAGCGTTCGCAGATTAAAAACCGCGCTCAAGCGCTGAAAGTTCTGCGGGCGCGACTGTTCCAAATCAAGTTGTCCGAAGAGCAATCCAAACGCGCGGCTGAGCGGCGCAGCCAGGTGCGTTCCGGCGACCGGTCGGAAAAAATCCGCACTTATAATTATCCTCAGAACCGCGTCACCGACCATCGCGTGCCGATTACGATTTATCGTTTAGAGGAAGTGCTGAACGGCAGCCTGGATTTGCTGTTGGACCCTTTAATCGAACATTTCACGCAAGAAAGAATAGAGGAAATCCTTTTAGCCGATAGGAAGATTTAATGCGAGAAGTAACCCCTGCCCAAAGGGCGCGATTAGGACTGTTTCTGCTCATTTCCGGCAGCATACTAGTGATACTGTTACTCATCATCACCGGCGGCAAATTGCTCGAACGGCGCGACCAATATTCTATCCGCTATAAGGATGTGTCGGTCAGCGGGCTGGAAATCGGCGCGCAGGTTAAATATCACGGCGTCCGCGTCGGACGGGTGGAAAGAATCGCCATCGACCCCAAAGAGATAGAGACCATCGTTGTTACAATCTCAGTTGACCACAATACACCCATCACGACCGATGTCAAAGCCATTACTTCGGCGCTCTCTTTGACCGGCATCAAAGTCATCGAACTGACCGGCGGAACTTCGGAAGCCGTGCTTATCAAGCCAGGTTCGGAAATTCCCGCTGGTCCTTCGACCTTTGACATCATCAGCGGTAAGGCTGAAGCCGTGTCGGAAAAACTCGAATTAGTTTTAACGAATTTAGCCAATCTGACCGGCGGTGAGAATCAGGAGCGGCTCTTGCTTCTAATCGACAACACTGCGCTGATTCTGAACGATGTGCATATAATGCTGGTCGAAAACAGTCCACGGGTGTCGAACACGATACAAAATCTCGAATTCGCATCCGAACGATTAGCTGAAATAGCCTCTTCACCAGCGCTAGAGCGCACTATTGCCAACCTCGATACGACTACTTCAGAAATTCGTCGGGCGCAAATCGGAGCAGCGGTTGACGATTTACGTTTGGCATTGCAGCAGGCGCGGAATACACTCACGCACATCGACCTGACCCTGCTCAAAGGCCGGCACGATTTGCTGACTTCGCTGGAAGTTCTGCGTGAAAGTCTCGACTCATTCAACGAATTTGCCCGGACTATATCGGAAGATCCATCTTTATTGCTGCGCGGAACCAAGGCTGAGGAAGTTTCAGGTCCGCTGCGTGGTAGCCGCTAAAGAAGTGTAAAGCGTTTAGTATATAGTTAGTTTAGACGGAAGTTTTGCTGCGCTATTTTCTTGTGTTCAGCCTATCTAACAAATCATCTAAACTACAGGTTTTATTTAATGTTACAATACGACACCATTCGTTTTGAGACAGAAAACAACATCGCCCGCATTACGCTCAATCGCCCGGAGACGCGCAATGCCTTCGACGAGAAGATGATTGCTGAATTGCGCCGCGCCTTCGAGGGCTTGGTTAAGATGGACAACATCCGAGCGGTTCTTCTAACCGGCGAAGGCGCGGTCTTCTCTGCTGGCGCCGATATCGACTGGATGAGGCGGATGGGACAGGCGACCTTCACCGAAAATCATTCCGACGCGTTGATGTTAGCCTATATGCTCGATGCTTTAGCCTCACTGTCCAAGCCGACAATGGCGCGGGTGAACGGGCCGGCTATCGGCGGCGGCACAGGTTTAGTGGCGGCTTGCGATATCGTTGTCGCCGATGAGCGAGCCGTTTTTTCTTTCAGTGAGGTAAAAATCGGGCTGGTGCCAGCTTGCATTGCGCCTTATGTGCTGCGCCGCATCGGCGAAGGCCGCGCCCGCCAACTGTTCATATCCGGCCGTCGTATTTCGGCGATGGAAGCCTTGGATTACGGCTTGGTCGATTTCGTCGCAACTGAAGGAAACCTAGATGCAAAGGTCGAAGAAATTTTAAATCAATTGCTCTCATCGGGCCCGCTTGCTATCGCTACTGCTAAGCGGCTGGTGCGCGATGTTATCACCCTATCTCGCAAGGAATATTTCGAATACACCGCGCGGATGATCGCCAACCTGCGCACTTCCGAGGAAGGGCGCGAGGGTATTGCGGCTTTCTTAGAAAAGCGCAAACCGAAGTGGGTGGGATAATAAAATGCCGGAGATAAGCCGGTTTTACGGAATAAGAATCTTTATGTTTCCTAACTATCATCCACCTGCACATTTCCACGTAAGATATGCAGGTTGGGAAGCATCTATCCGCGTAGATACGCTTGAGATAGACGAGGGAGAAATGCCTAATACAGCTCACCGTTTAGTTCGACGATGGGCTCTTATACATAAAATCGAACTGCTTGCAAACTGGGATTTAATACAAAACCATCAACCTTCTATCAAAATAAAACCTCTGGTTTAAATTGTTTCCAAAACTAAAAGAAATCAATATCCTTAAAGTTATTAACTTCGACTAAAGTTCACAGACAGTGCAGAAGGCATCTTCGATTTGGCCCAAGTTGTTGGCTTCAAAGGTATATTTGGTAAATTGCACGAACTAGATGAATTTCGACGAGTTTATATCAGTCGCAATGGATGGCGAACACTAACTTGGCCTGGGCAGTTGGACTTGGATCCGGTGACTGTATATGCAAGTGCAACTGGTAAATCAATTGAGTGGGTGCTGGCGCAGAAGGAGCCTGGGAAACCCATCCGTAAAAGAAGGATAAAAGGTCCAGAGCGCGACATTCCGAAACGAATTAGCGAGACTTAGAATAAAAAAACATAACCACTTTTTATGTTCGACTGCCTTACACAGCGGGTTATGCGAACATGTGGAGTATCTTGTCCTGGCGCTGTGATGAGATTCTTCACTGCGTTCAGAATAATGACCCTGCAGGTTTGAATTCACAATAAGATTTTGTGGATATGCACTTAAGTAAGGTTCATACTATATTTTGTAGTTTTATGGTTTAAAAGTCTAATATGCCACAAGATATTGTGTATACCTTACACAAGTGCATATCCGCATAAGATTTTATCAAGCATTAACATTAGCATT
>VGIO01000207.1 GCA_016867855.1 Calditrichota bacterium | reverse complement strand
GGGGCGAAAAACCTAAAGTCCAAAGGAGCAAATGCAACATTATGAACTGATGTTCATCGCCGACCCGGCCGCCGAGGAAGGGCTCGACGAGGTGAAACAGAAAATCGAAGGTCTAATCACCGGGCGGGAAGGCTCGGTAGTGTCCTACGATAAACTCGGCAAAAAGCGGCTCGCCTACACTGTAGCCAAGCGGCAATACGGCGTCTATTTCTTAGTCAATTTCAAGGGCAACGGCAAGATTGTCCAAGCCCTCGATTACTTCCTGCGGCTCAATCCCGTAGTCATCCGCCACATCATCATCGCCTTCAGCGAGAAGCAGTTGGCGTTGCGGCAGCGCACTGAGACCGTCCTTGCCGAAGAGGCTGAACGGATGCGCCTCGGCGGCCGGCCGGTCGCGCTGAAAATCGACGAAGGCGAAGTTATCGCCGTGGAGGGTAACTTGACGGCTGTCGAAGAAATAACTGTCACATTGGAAGAAGGAGAGGAATTCGTTCAATTCCCAATTGAAGCCGCCGAATTTGCCGTGGCGCCAGTGGAAAGCGAACTACAAACCGAGGCGGCGCCGGAAAGTGCGCCGCAAGAAGAGGCTGCGGATATGCCTAAGCCTCAACCGGAACTGTCCGGTGAATTGACAGATGATATAAAAGCAACAATTACGGAGTGAAACAATGGCTGACCTCAAAATGCCCGACATTAACAATGTTATAATCGTCGGGAATCTCATTAAAGATCCGGTGATCCGTCAGACGACGAACGGCACGCCGGTAGCGAACTTTACGATTGCCTCGAACCGCAAGTTCAAAGACAACTTCGGCCAATGGAAAGAGGACGTATGCTTCGTGGGAATCGTCGCCTGGTATAAACTCGCTGAATCGTGCGGCGAAAATCTGCGTAAAGGCAGCGCGGTGTTAGTGGAAGGCGAGTTGCAGAGCCGCCAGTGGCGCACCGACGACGGCAACTATCGCAGCGTAGTGGAGATTAAAGCCCGCCGCATTCAATTCCTGAATAAACGCGAGATGGTGCTGGCTGATATCGAATCCGACAGCGGTTTTGAGAAGGAAGGCGAAGGCATTCCGCCGGCTTTGGCGGGTGAAGCGCTCGCCGTGCAGGAAGGCAATGACCATCCGCCCGCCGAAGAAGAAAGTCACTTCGACTTCGGCTTCCGCGACCTGAAACTCTAAGCGGAATACATTATGCTTGTAGCCCGCAAAAAGATATGCCGGTTCTGTGAAAACCGCATCTTCTATATCGACTATAAAGACGATAGGTTGCTGCACCGGTTCATCACGGAAGAGGGCAAAATCATTCCCCGCCGCATATCAGGCGCCTGCGCCCAGCATCAGCGCCAGTTAGTCAAAGCCATTAAGCGCGCGCGGCATATGGCAATTCTGCCGTTCGTCCTCGACACTGCCAGATAGGAGCCGTCTATGCGTATCGTATTAAAAACCGAAGTCGATAAATTAGGCAAAACTGGCGACATCGTAACTGTCAAAGATGGCTATGCACGGAATTATCTAATTCCGGCCGGGCTGGCGCTGCTGGCGGATGAACGCAACTTAAAAGCGCTTGAAGCCCAGCGCAGGCAGGCTGAAACACGAGCCTTGCGCGAGATGAAAACGCATCAGGCGGTCGCGCAGCGAATGGCTAAAATCGAACTAACGGCAACAGTGCAGGTGGGCGAAGAGGACCGAATGTTCGGCGCGGTGACGGCGACGGACATCGCCGAACTACTCGCCGCCCAAGGCATCGAAATCGACCGCCGCATCATCGCTCTAGAAGAGCCTATCAAGGCGCTCGGCGTCTATACCGTGCCAATTAAACTGCACGCCGGCGTCGAAGCCCATATCAAGATAAGGGTCGAAAAAGCCGAAGCGGTGTAACTGCACCCGCAGCGAGGTGTAAGATTAAGGGGGAGTCGCAGGACTCCCCCTTAAAAATTTTTGTTGCAGAAGGGAAAGGAAGTGTGTATATTAAGGTAGGCTTTGGGCTTTAGGCTCTGGGCTTAAGGTGTAGGGCGGATTTCAAAATCCGCAGCGGCTGTTAATCCCCAGCGGTTGACAGCAAGATATTTAATATTATTGAAATAAACAATTGGAATCCTCTATTTCATTTCTCTTAATCTCTACCGCTTACCGCCCTCGAATCTCCAGCCTTCCTCTTTGGAGTGCGAAGGAGCGTTTTCTAGCCCGTATTAGTAGCCGGGGACATA
This sequence comes from Calditrichota bacterium, assembly GCA_016867855.1. Lineage (GTDB taxonomy): Bacteria > Electryoneota > AABM5-125-24 > Hatepunaeales > Hatepunaeaceae > VGIO01. Next base: position 2,793 of record VGIO01000207.1, on the reverse strand, counting down.
ATAAATATAAACGGTATATGGGCTCGCCGCTGCGTTATGCCGGAGGCAAGAGCCTGGCAGTCGGGCTGATAATCGAACGCATCCCTGAAAGTATCGTTCGGCTGGTCTCGCCTTTTTTAGGCGGCGGCTCGGTCGAAGTAGCCTGCACAGTAGAACTTGGAATTCCAGTAGTCGCGTTCGATATTTTCGATATACTTTGTAACTACTGGCAAGTGCAACTACAAAGAGCGGAGGAACTATATCAGCGATTGCTGAACTTCAAGCCAGACCGACCGACATTTTCTACAGCCAAAGAGCGTCTGCATCAACACTGGAAAGAGGGTAAACTACTTGAACCGCTTGAACTTGCGGCGCACTTTTTCTTTACATTCAGCACTTCTTATGGTCCGCAATTTCTTAGTTGGCCTTCTTCAGTTTATATGAACGAGGAACGTTACTATAAAATTATCGATAAAGTTAGACACTTTAACGCTCCTTTAATGGATGTGCATTGCGCTTCGTTTGAAATGGTTTTTCCGCAATTTAAAAACGACTTTCTTTATTGCGACCCGCCCTACTACCTCGAGGACGGAAAAACGTTCTGTGGTATGTATCCCCAACGCAACTTCCCAATCCATCACATAGGCTTCCAACACGAATTACTCAGAGATAGGCTCCTGGAACACAAAGGGGGATTTGTTCTTTCTTATAACGATTGTGAGACGATACGAAGGTGGTATAAGGATTTCGAAATGATGTCTCCAAAATGGCAATATACATTCGGTCAGGGTGAAACCCGTATCGGTGAAAACCGTATAAGAGACAATAATGGAAACCATATAAAACAATCCCACGAACTTCTTATCTGGAAGGATCCGTCCTGATGAATCGCCGCAAAGCAATGACCACTGAAAAGGCACGCACTGTCAGGCAGGAGGGGCATGACGATGCACACTTATTCGCACTGGAGATTGGACTCGGACGCGATTATCGCAATGACCCACAAGCGAAAAAGGATGTAATAGATCCGTCAGGCGACGCACATTCGGTTAAATCCGGTCAGAAACGTTGGCAGTTGTTTCTCTATAATCGAAGTCGATTTCTTTCTGATGATGGATTTATGGCGTTGAATGGGATTGGATATCTGCTCGTTCATTGTCTCGATGTATTTCCGCCGAACTATGAGGACTACATAAAGGATCCTGAAACTACGAAAAATCGGCTTAGGACGCCAATGCGCGAACTTAAAGACCGATTTCAACGCAAAGCTCTGCTTCGCGCTTTCTTGATGAAGTCGATATTCAATGGAGGAGAGGTCAATTATCTGACAATTTTATTCGAAGATAAATTTCATGTGTTTCTGAACACCGAAGTCGTGCAGGTGATGGCGGAAAACTTCGAAATAATAAATTCCAAAGCCCGACGCGAGGGGGAGTTCGACGACCAGAAAGTTCTATTTCGATATAAAGACAACAATGTCAGTGAACTTGAGGTTAGACATGACAGCCCAACTCATTATCTGCAGATTCTATTCGTTATGAATATTAAACCGGCGATAGGGTTGTTATTTGAGAAAATTCAACTAACTAGTGGTCAGTCCCAGAATTAAATAGTTTATAGTTCACGGCCTCAGTGTGCGTATGTTTCTTTTATAAACACGCTGAAGCGGTGAACTCTGAATGATACAAATTTACAGGTAATTCTGGGACTGAACACTGGATACTGAAAGATACCGATACTATCATAATCCACGGAAATGCTGTAAAAAGATTTGGACGATGGGAAAAGTAGTCCCGGCTTCTTGAAGCCGGGGATACACTGCCGACTACGGCGAGTCGGCAGCGGATTAGTGCCCGTCGTCGACTCGCCGTATCGATGGCAGAACACCAATTTCCTAAAGCCCAAAGCCTAAATCCCAAAACCTATGAAAATCTACACCAAAACCGGCGATAAGGGGGAGACGACACTTCTGCGCGGCGGTCGAGTGTCCAAAGGCTCGCTGCGCATCCAGACGTGCGGCGCAGTCGATGAACTAAACAGCGTCATAGGTTGGATTCGGTCGCAAGATGTTATGGCAGACATCGACGACCGGCTGGAACGTGTGCAACGCGACCTGTTCGTTATCGGCGCCGATTTAACCGCGCCGATGGAGTCAGTCAAACAGAACAATGAAGTCCTGCGACTTGCGGAAGGCAGCCAGACATTTCTAGAGCATTCCATCGACCTTTTGGATGCGCAACTCCCCGCGCTGAAGCATTTCATTTTACCCGGCGGCACGTCGGTCGCCACCGCTCTGCATATCGCCCGTGCTGTTTGCCGGCGAGCCGAGTGTTTGGTTGTCGAATTAACCGGAGTAAATAAGATTAATCCGGCGATTATGGTTTATTTGAACAGGCTGTCGGATTATTTATTCGTTGCGGCAAGATACGCAAATTTTTCTGCAGGACGGGAGGATGTTAAGTGGCAGGAGCCGGAGTAGTTAAAAGTTCAGAGTTCAGGCTTCAGCCTGAATTATCACTCTGAAGCAGTGAACTCTAAACTATAAACAACAATTCACTATTTGAATAATCCAAATTCCCCGACTATTGCTTCGATCGCTGCGACGGTTTGCCGTTTGATGGGTATTAGTCCTTTATTGCTGAATCGAATGGCGGCGCCGATTGACGATATATTGATCCTATCTTATTCATACCTTGTTTAGTGTGGAACTTTTATCTCCTTAATGCGTATGAAGATAAAAAACCTTTAACGCATCTTAAGGAGATACCTAATGGGTGAAAAATCTTCCACCCTTTTTCCCATAACTTTCAATAA
>VGIO01000206.1 GCA_016867855.1 Calditrichota bacterium | reverse complement strand
AGCAGAAACAGGTCGCCTGACCAGGTATTTTGTTCGGCATCGTAGCGCGCGTAACGGAAACGCCCCAGACGACTGTCCCAACTCGTGATTTCGACTGCCCCGAGTGCTTCGCCTATGACCGCCGGCAATGTTGCAGTGTTTGGCAGCACTGGGAATGTAACAAGATTGAAACCCGGCTGGAAATCGAACCGCCAATAGCCGACGACATCGGTTTGAGGCGTCGCCCAAACCGAAACCGGCGTCCCGATTAGGATTAGCGTCGTAAGAATAGCGTTTAATGGAAGTAGGCGCATTTAGGAATCCTGCAGTTAAAAAGTCGATTCAACTGAGGTAATTGTAAAAGTGTTGGATTTATTAACTGATGGCAAGGCGGACGAGGGCGTCCGCCTTGCTATGGTCCGAGTTTTCTGGATTAATCATCACTTTTGCAATTAGCTCAACTGCGAACATTATTTGAAGTAATATCAGAGATTAACTTAATTACCCGCCGCTCTATTTCATTGCGGACTTGACGGTAGCCGTCTTCGTCTAAATTCTTGGGATCCGGCAAATCCCAATCCAATCGTTTTTAGCCGGAATGTTCGGACATTCGTCTCCACAGCCCATAGTTACTATATAATCCCAATCTTGAAAGACGAGTTCAGCAAAGGATTTCGGCTTCTTCGAACTGAGGTCGCAGCCGATTTCAGCCATCGCGGCAACTGCCTTCGGACTCACATTACGCGCCGGGCGCGAACCAGCGCTGGCAGCAGTGATTGTCGCAGCGGTGTGCTTGCGGGCGAAGGTTTCAGCCATTTGGCTGCGGTTGCTGTTCTCGACGCAAACGAAAAGGATGGAGGTCATTACCGAATGAGCGTTACTTTCGATGTCGAGAAGCGGTTGGGTCCTGCCAAATACACTAGAAAAGTTCCGCTCGGCATTCCTTCAGCGTTCCAAACTACCTGCTGAAGGCCGGCGCTCTGCCAGCCGTCGGCTAAACGGACGATCTCAGAGCCATTGGTCGTATAGACTGACAGCGTCCATTTTCCCGGCTGCGGCAGGTTGAAATCGAAGGCGACGCGGCTGTTGAATGGATTCGGATATGCTAACATTATGAACTGTCCCGGGCTGACTACAGCCTCGCTGCTGACATCAAACGGCCGGTTCATCAGGCGATAGGTATTGAAATGGTTGCGTCCGGCGGCATAAATTAAGTTCCCCCGCGGCGCCACGCTGCTTATCTGGTCAAAGGCATCGTCGTAGCAGCCCATCTCAAACGGGCGCTCCGGGTCGCTGATATCGATGACTCTCACCCCGCGGTCGTAAGCCGCGACATAGAGGAAGTCGGCATTCTTTTCGATATCTAATAGGCGCGACTCTATAGGACAAAATCCAATCTCGACCGGCTCAGCCAGATTAGCAAGCGAGTATATCCGAATACCGGCATCCTGGTCGCCCCAAGTGGCGATATATATTATATCGCCATCGACAACGACATCTTCGGCATAATTCGGACAAGCGATATATCCGGCTTCGCGAATATGCCGGACATCGGAAATATCCAGAATACTCACGCCGGAGAAGACCGTTGCAACATAACAATAATCGCTATAAACATTTAGGGTGCGTGGATAGGCGTCCCCGTAATAAACGAAATAACCAAGTATTTGCATATCGGCTGGATTAGCCACATCTAGAATCCAAACATTGCGGCTGCCGATAATATAAGCAAGGCTATTCACGACCTGAACATCACGGGCGTTGAAGTAAAAAGGCGCATTCGGATGGCTGAATAGCCCGGCGAGTTCCGGTCGACGCGGATTGGTTATATCAAACACCCGCAGCCCGTCGCTGCCACACGGCACATAGACCAAATTGCGCATCATATAGAACGGGTCCACCGTGATATTTAACTCGACTCGACCGACCGAAGCCGGGCGACCAGCTGAACTCACATCATAAACTGTTAGCCAATCGCCGAGGATACAGGCGTAATCCCCGGCAAATTCAATTCCCATAACATCCATTCCGATGAAATGGAAACCGACCAGTCGGGGATTTTGCAAATTCTGGAAATCGATTATGTCGAGGCCGCCCTTGCCTGTGGCAAGCGCTAAAATATCCTCTTTCAAAGCCATCGACAGTAATTGTTCATTGGTTCGATAAAGCCCCAGCGCGGTGGGAGTCCTTCCTGGACTCAAACTGAATAACTCCACGCTTTGGCTGTTATTCATATTGTCCATCGCCGCCAGTAAGCCACCTTGAATAGTCAGCCTTGTCAAAGCCTGGCGCTGGGAGAAACTGCCGCTGTAGCGCAGGCGCTGCGGGTCGGACACATCGATGCGCGCTGCGCCGGCGGCGCCCCGCGCGATATGCGCATAATTATCGAACACCTGAATATCGTAAGTCGGATTATCCAGATGCGCCGCCTGGCTGATGTTAAGAGGGTCGGATATATCCAACGCGTAAAAACCGCGTTCAGCAGCAGCGACAAATAGGTAGTCGCTACGTGTCGCCAGCCTGCCGACGGACCAGCCCGGCGTGTAAAGGCTTAGACTGCGCGGCGCCCAAGCATCCCGCGCATCGACGGCAGCCAGTCCTCGCGTGCCATAGCCCACAAAGACTATATCCCCATTTTTAGCAACCGAAACCGCCTGGCCGGGATAGTCATCTGAGTATCCGGTCTCGTAAGGGTGATAAGGGATGCTCACATCCACAATCACTAATCCTCCCCAGTCGGCAGCGATGTAAGCGAAGCCGTCTTGGACGATTAAAGAACGGGCATAACCCGTAATCGGCTGCGAACTAATCTCGACCGGCAGCGTCGGATCTGCAATATCAAGCAGCCTTAAGCCGTCGAAACCTGCCGCACAGAAGGCTAAATTCCCATCGATGACCACATCATTAGCCGTCCAGTGCTTTATCTGAGCAATTTGCTCTATATTGCGCGCATCTTGCGCCGGACTTAAAGTCCAACCCCAGAGAATAGATAATAAGATAAAACCTGTGATGTGTTTCATTTTGAATCTCCTTTGGGTTGAAAAGAGCTATACCACTAATATAATATAACTTTAGTCTAAGTGCAAGTAAAAATATGTATCATAAATTACAGTCTAAGCGCTAAGGTTTTCGCATTTAACGGCAGGATTATTCTCTGCCACTTTTAAATGATTGTGTATATAAAAGATCATTTCATCACAATGTATAATTAGGGTCTGCGGGATAATTCGAGAAAATGCCTTGACGCAAAGTGAATTGTTCTATAAACCCTTATTACTGCCGCGGCGCCCAGCGGAATGGGCAATTTTCGCTAACTTTGACCATATACCCCTGACCAGGTTCACACATAAAAAATTCAGGCCACCAGCGAGGCAGAGCGAAACGTCCATTAGCATCTTTGACTATAAGCAACAGGTCGCGCCTTATTAAATCGTCGAAAGCGAATTGCCCCCGCATTCGGTAATCTGGATAGTAAGCGATCAGATTCCAACCTGCCCGCAGGTCCATTGGCCGGTCGAAGGGAATCTGTCGGCCGATGACGACCAATGTGTCGGCGCGCGACATCTTAATTTGATAGCCATCAGCGGTGTTCCAGTCGCGCAATTCCCAAAAATTTAGACGCGGGATGGCAAAGCGTCCTAAGCCGTCTTTGATGATGAGTATGTTATCCGCCGCATCGCCTAAAATCAGCCGCATCGAAGGCCGGCCGTTCTCGAAGAATTCCTCGCCGGGGTCGTGATTAGTCGAAATCATATTCCAGCCGGCTCTTAGCAGGATATAATGCTGTGCAAATTCCGGCAGGTTGACATCGATACGGACGGTTACAGTAATTTCTGCATTATCGGGGTCGTTGGAGACGACGACAAGGTCGGCGCGGAAATGCCCGTTTTCGGGGTAAGGTTCGTCGATGGTTAGAACTGCGCTTGCATCACCGCCGGGTTCAATTTGACGGCCAATGAGCGGATTTACACGCAACCACTGGACTTCCGGAACTCTTATCGCCCAATTTAAATTTGCATCGCCGGTATTGGCTATGTTTAATTCCAGCGTTTCACGGCGGTGGTCGGCAGTGATGTTGACGACCTCGAATTCCTCAGGGTCAACGATAATTCTCGGGCGCCAGGCTTCTACTCCCCTGCCCGTCAACCGCGCTTCATAGACGAACAACCGTCCCATCGGCGAGCCGGCGGTAACGCGCAGAGCGCCTTCGAAATTCCCCGCCCGCTGCGGTCGGAAGGTGATGCGGATGACCTCGCGCTGCTCCGGTTCGAGGTTGAACTGCGCTGGCGCAGCGCTGAAAAACTCCCCTTGAACGATACTGACATTTACCTGTTGCAGCACATCGTTGACCGGTGTCGCGATGGCGGTGATTCGAACTTCGACCTCGGCGCCGACCTGGGTGTCCGGAAAATTAATCCCCTGGTCGATAGCCGGTTCAAAGCGCAATTGCGCCGACGCTGCAAGCGGTAGCAATATTGCGGTAAGAATAGAAATTTGTTTGGACATTAAATACCCCTTTTTGTGAAAATGCTAATGCTAATGTCAATGTTATACACAGCGTCATAATTCAGTTCGCATATTTCGCGGATGTCATACTGAACGCAGTGAAGCATCTCGTCTGGATCAACGGGGACGAGATCCTTCACTTCGTTCAGTATGACATATATAAGAAACGCAAAGAATAATGTCGCTATGTATAATGTTATTGCTGAGATAAGATTATTATTCTGTTATTGGAGGTAATTGCAAAAGTGTTGGATTTATTAACTGATGGCAGGGCGGACGCCCTCGTCCACCGCATTCTATGCTGGTTTTCGGCGGACGAGGGCGTCCGTCCTGCCATGGTCTGAATTTTCTGGATTAATCATCACTTTTGCGATTAGCTCATTGGTATCAGCATCAGCATCAGCATTAGCATTGGCATTTTTATTTCATCAGAACGACTCTTTGCACAAACTGTCTTTCCCCTGTCCTGAGAACGATCAAATACAATCCATTGGACAGCCCATCCGCGTTGAATTGGAGTCGGTGAA
>VGIO01000205.1 GCA_016867855.1 Calditrichota bacterium | reverse complement strand
GACATTGAAACCCGTGCGGGTAGTATCGTTCCAACCGATGCCGCCGGCGGTGACGAAATAATTCTCGCCGACCAGCACATCCAGTAAATAGCCTCCCTGCCGGTCGGTTTGCGTGCGATAGCCGCGCGAAACGGTGACCACCGCGCCTTCGACAGGCTCGCCGGTCGCCAAATCACGCACAGCGCCTTTAATCACCCCGGAAATCAACTGCGACGCCGTCGTCCAGCGAATCGTCATCAGCGGCTGAATCGGCATCGCGCCCGTCGTGTAGCGATTCCAGTAAGTATATTCCAAACCGCCGCTGTCGTCCAGGTTCGATATGCCGATGGTGCAGTAAGGCACATCGTTGCGGGCGGTGCGGTCCTCGTTAGTTACATCGCGGTATTGAAAATCGATGATGCCATCGCCGGTGAAGGTCGGACGCACCGCCGGATCATAGAGAATGAGTTGAAAGGTTTCGAGCGCGCCCTGGCCTTGCGTGAGCAGCCGCCGCATCCGACTCCATTCGACGATGAACCGGCCTGTTTCGCGGTCGTGAAAGGTCAAGATGCGCGACTCGTTAGTCGTCATCAGGTTGTCCCACCAGACGCAGAGTTGCGCGACCGGTCCAAGCGCTTGCCCGATGTGCGTATTGCGGAAGTCGGACAATTCGGCTTGGTCGCCGAACGCTGCCCAGCCGTTAGTGCAGACCGTCAATTGCCGGAATGTCTGTCCATAGTATTGAAAATCGAACGGCAGCTGCACGACTGCCGAACTGTCGCGGTTGTCGCCTGTGTCGCGTATTCTCATATCCATACCTTCAAAATCGTGCGGCTCGATATTCGGGTCAATTTCAATCCAGCGGTAAACCGGCGCGATTTCATAGCCGCGGTCGCCGGAATCGAAGCAGTAGTAGCCGTATTCGTCCGGGCCGAATGGGTCGCCGTCGCCGGGCGCGCCGATGTGTAAGGTTGTCGCCGCGGCGAGCGGCACATTATTGACCTCGGTCGTCAGACTTAGGCGCGCCGGCTGGCCGGGCAGGACAAACGGCCGGGTTGACAAGCGGAAGGGCTGGCTGCCATAAGCGTCTCCGTCAACCGCCAGCGCCGGAAAATTTACTTCGCCGCGCTCAACGGATACAGCATCGCTCTGCGACTCCAGCCTCACTCGGAAAGCCGGCAGGGCTTGGCGGCCGCGGTTGTGCAGCCGAATATTTATATCCCGAACTTCGCCAGGGACTAAAACGCCATTCACGCCGATGACTTCCAGGACCGGCGCTGCGCTGACCGGACTCGCCGACGATACCCAGCGCTCATTATCGTTCCAGATAATCAGTTCTAAATTATGCTCGGTCAGATCCGGACAGAGCGGACTAGTCCGCCCATTAAACTCCAGCCTGAGCGACTGCCCTACTTCCGGCGCATTTTCAATCTCCAATGTATCCGCCGAGATTTCCACCCATTCCGAATGCGAAAGCAGGGTGGCTGCGAGCCGGCCGTCGATGCGCTGCCCGCCGCTGTTGCGCACATTCAGTTGAATATCGAAGTCCTCGTTGGGATTTAAGGTCCAGTTTCCGTTCCCGCGGATGTTGTCGGCAATTGTCCATTCGGTTAGACCGAGGAAGCGGTCATTGCGCGCAACAGTGGCTGAGCCTAAATAGGGACGGACATTATGCTTGGTGACTGTGACTAAGAGACTGCCGGCAGTAAGGGCTTCGGCTTCGATGAAAAAGCGCGCCGCGCCGCTCGCGTCGGTCTTCATAACAGAATGCAATTCGCCGCTCTTCCAGAGGCAGACTTGCGCCTGTGCGAGCGGTTCGTTAGTCTGCCGGTCGCGCACTAAAACCGGAAAATAGGTTTGGCCCAGCGCGAGGTTCTGTGGATGTTCGACGCTTATTTCAAGCGGGACGCCGGTCCAAAGGCGCGTTCCAGGATCACCCATTAGGTTGTTCCAATCCATAAAGCCGCTGTAATTCGGATCCAAACCATCGTAAGCACGCCAGAGTTCGTATTTACCCCAATTTAAACCCCAGCCAGGGTTATGCAGACCCATAATATAAACGCCTTTAAATGTCCCGCCGGCGACGATATTGTTGAACATCACATTGGTCATCGGCGTGGCGGTGCCGATGGCGGCGATGCCGCCGCCGCGAGCGCGCAGAAAAGCCTCGGATTGACCGTCACTATTACCGGTGAAATCGCCGGTGTCGCAGGAAATAGTGATGACGAACGGCCAGCGCCCGTCGCGATTGGGCAGATTTGTAATAGCGTCGTTGCTGAGACCATTCATTCGTTGATAGGCGCGGTAGAACAGAACTGAAATACCCCAATTGAAGTTGTCATTTAGAAAATTCACCTGTTCGTTGCCGCCGATGTCGCCTCTTTCATCCCAATACCAATTCCGCACTTCGCGCCAGCCAAGTTCTAACAAATTCCGGCGGGCGTATTTGGCGGTCAGGATTTCCGATTTGCCATTGATGCGCGCGCCGGCAACGACCAGACCCTGCCGGAACCAATTCGTATTTCCCATCATCGGATTCGATTCGTAAGAGACGATTTTATTGACGATGAGGGCCAGTTCCTGAAGCGTGTGGGCTGAAAGCCTGCCGAGCGCGATATCGGGAAGCGGGTCGTTGCCGTCCAGGCGCGTATATTGATAGTCGCCAGTGTTGGTCGCGGCTGGCAGCCGGAGACTGTTTTCGATGCCGCCGGCGTCGCCAACTAAGGTGACGAATTCGACCGGCGGGTCGGCTTCGTAAGCCTGCCGGATGACGGCGAGTATGGTCGCCGAAGGCGCGTCGTTAACGACCCTGGCCACGGATACTTTATGCCCCTGCCGCATTCGCCAGTTTATGAGCGGCGCCAGGGTCGTATCCACACCGTTGAACTGCGGCACAATGTAGAGATAGACGCCCGACATCACATCATCCCGCTGCGGAGGGGGATTTAACACAAGTTCATCGAGAATTTTAGCGGCATAAGAAGACAGAGGGAGGCGGTCGGGATTTTCCACCTCGTTCTCGCCCTCGCCTTCAAATACTAATCTGAAATTAATGCGGTCTATGAAGCGGGTCTGCTTAGTTATGGCGTTATATTGCACCGGATAACAGTTCACGGCCGCCAGCCTCACACCGCGCAGAATAGCCGGCGTTCCGACGACAACCGGACTAGCCGGCCAAAACCCGTCCTCCCCAACCTCCCGCAAACCTCTTCCCAATTCACCATCAGCATCACCATCAGCATCTATAGGGACAGATTTTTCAATATGCGTTTCTATGTCGTCGATAATTACCCGCACGCCGCCGCGCGGTGGAAGCATCACTACTCGCGTTACGACCGGCAGTTCGGGCATCCCCGCCTGTCGGGTCGAGGCTTCCTGGTCAAGGCTGATGCGTGTTAGTCTTTCGCCGTCGGCAGAGACCTGCTCGCAGTTGAATTCAGCGATGTCCAGCGAGATAGCCAGACTGTTGCGCTCGGTCACCGTGATTTGGATGTTGACCGGTGAGGCGGCGTTTTGCCCGGCGGCAGCGAGAAGTGTCGGCGTGGTCAAGCCGGCAATTAGACCGGCCGCCGGTGCGAGAATTATATGTAGGCAGTTCATTGGATTAAGTCCTTTTGAATGCTTAAGCGCCTAAGCGCTTAAGCGCTTGTGTGACAGATGGAGTTAGCCGCGCCTGATTTATCGTCCATATAGTCCATATAGTCCATATAGTAAATATAACATTGCATTAATAATTATCCAAATGCCGCCTCACCCGCGCCAAATCATCTGCTGTATCGACCGCAATGCCGTTGTAGTCCACTACCGCCGCGGTGAACTTGACGCCCCGTTCGAGCAGCCGCAGCTGCTCAAGACGTTCGGTCAATTCCATTTGGCTGGGCGGGAGTTGAGTGAACAGTTGCAAGGTTTCATAGCGGTAGGCATAGATGCCGATATGGCGGAAGACGATTTTGGATTTTGGATTTTGGATTTTGGATTGCGCCTCGAACCTCACACATCGCGCCTCGCGCTTGTCAACAATTTTATTTTGCAGACCATAAGGAATTGGAGAACGGGAGAAGTAGAGGGCGCGGTGGTTTTTATCTATAATGACTTTGACGCAGGCGGGATTTAAGTAATCGGACTCGTCTATGAGAGGCGACGCGGCGGTTCCGACGCCGGCTTGCGGGTTGTTTAGCAACGCTTCGACAACGGCGTCCACTACAAGCGGGTCAAGCATCGGCTCGTCGCCTTGAATGTTCACGATGATTTTGGATTTAGCCTCGCACCTCGCGTCTCGCGCCACGCACTTTTCAATCTGCAATTTCTGAACGGCTTTCCACACCCGGTCGCTGCCGGACTGCACATCGTCGAAGACTTCGACGACCTCGGCGCCGAAGCAGCGCGCCGCTTCGGCAATGCGCGCGTCCCCGGCGGCAATGACGAGACGGTCGAGCCGTTTGGACTGCAGAGCGCGGTGCCAAGTATGCCATAAAAGCGGCTGCCCGCGAATGTCCGCCAACATCTTGCCCGGCAAACGGGTCGAAGCGAAACGAGCGGGTATGACGCCGATTACAATCTGTTTTTGCATTAATATAAGTGAAATTATATTCTTATTCCAATGACTAATTACTATTAACTGGGGCAGCTTATAGTGTCCCTTGGCGGGCGGATTTCAATCCGCCCGCAGCGGGACGGGACAAATCCCGCCCTCCAAGCCCGAGACACTCTATTCTGCGCCTATTAATAATATATTGACAGGTAATGACTAATGATTAATATTAAGTATTTATATATTAATATATTAGTTATTAATATTAGTCATCGTATGACCGGCAACTTGATATATCATCCCTTTTCTATCACCCGCGGCACGCGAAAATAATCGCCTTTCCTAGCCGGGGCATTCATAAGGGCTTCATCGACCGGCAGCGAAGGCTGCTGCTCATCTTCGCGCAGGACCGAATGCAAATCCAGCACATGGTGCAGCGGTTCGACATCGGATGTGTCTAATTCGTTGAGTTGTTCGACGAATTCGACAATCTGCGACATCTGCTCGGCTAAACGCA
>VGIO01000204.1 GCA_016867855.1 Calditrichota bacterium | reverse complement strand
TATGAATAAGATAGGTTGATAATAGTCCTTGACATATTCTATTATCTTCCAATGGTCTTCCGTCAATGGGCCTAAGTCGTTCTTCAGGGCGAGTTTCTCGGCGATTTCCCTTGACCAGTGGGACATTTCCATCAGGAATCCGTCGTTGTCTTCCAGAGCCTCAGTGCTGGGTTTCATCGTGTCCATCCCTCTTTTCCTTGTTAATGAGATTAATACGAAATTTCACAAACTTGTTAGTCAGAATGCACTCTCAGTCCTTCCTGAACAATGCCACTTTAGTTCAGCCTTTCGAGGTCACTCCTTAACGCATCCAATGTTTCAAGGGTGAAGGGCAGTTCAACGAAGGCAAAGACTTCCCGGTCGCAGCCGGAGGGGAATTGACCTCTATTTCCGACCATTATGGTCTTGACGAGCTGGATGCGCGGATCGGCATATAAATGCCGTGCGAAATCCCGCGAGCGCTCTGACCCCATGGAACAGTCCAGAATCACATAATCGGGCCGGTAGTTCTCAATCAACATTGAGCATTGATATTCACAATCTGCGAAACCGAGGTTATAGTCCGAAACACGACAACTGGTGGACAAGGAGGCACGCAGTTCCGGCTTGTCCGTCACGATGAGCACATTGGGGCGTTGACCTTTAACCAGGCGGTAATAGCTGCATTCGTCGCAGCTATCCTTGCAAAAGAGCTTGGCGTGTTCAGCATCGTTTGGAGAACGGGCAACCTCGTAGCACCGCCGGGAGCGGGCGCGATAAACGATGCAGTCCCGGCAGCCTTCCTGGATGATTCCCTCAACCGAATTAAAATCCCAGCAATACAGAAAGGGGCGGCCTTCCATCAACCTCGTGACCGATGGCAACTCCTCGCCCAGAACACTTTTCACCATGTCGCGCTGAATGCGGTAATGGCCTCCGGGTGTCCGCAGAGCGGTGAGCTTCCCAGCCTTTATCCATTTGAGAACGGCATTGGGAGTCACCGAGCAAAGCCGGGCGACTTGACCGGTGGAGAGATGCTCCTTGGGGATTGCCATTAAACAGTCTTGGTTTGCGTATTTAGTGTTTTATCGGTTTTATTTGTTTGTAATTTAAAATAGAGAAATTCGCTTGTCAATGAAAATTTGTTTAATTAAAAGAAAAACTGAAAATAGTTGGAGGAGTGACGAGAATAAGGGGAGGCAGCTACTGATGGCAGGAGATGCTTCAGGCTGGGGAGCAGACGTAATTCCCCAAATCCTCAGGCAAGTTCTGCGAAGACTGAAATTTGACAAATCTTCAATCAGTCTTCTATTTTCAAATTGAGATTAATCCATTTCAGCGAACTAAAACCATTTTACGGGTGGCAATCCTTCCACCAACTGATAACCTGGCGGCATCACTGTTGATCAGCCAATCTATCTAACTTCCAAGCCAATGTCTTCTCTCTTTTAATAATCCGACAGGTTACGCCCGCGTGTTAATGCCGCTGTGCCTCGTCAAAATTCCATCCGTGCTTGAAATGGCTTGACGACTCGACGATTTGAGACTATCTTGAGGAATGTCTCAAACAATCCTCAACCTTCTAAGAACCGCTCTCGGCAGCCTCAAGAGCCGACAACAACTGATGCTTGAGATGCTTCTGCTCAGGCAACTGATCATCGTTCTGCAGCGAACAACGCCAAAACCGAAGTTCAGAAACTCAGACCGACTCCTGTTCGCCTGGCTGTCTCAAGCCTGCCAAAACTGGAAGAACTTTATTATTATAGTCAAACCTGAAACCGTAATCAAGTGGCAAAAGGCTGGTTTTAAGATTTTCTGGAAATGGAAGTCACATCTTCGAACAGAAATACGCAGAAAAGATTTTACCGCTACTACAATGTATCTCGCACGCATCTCTCGCTTAAGAAAGACTCTCCCGAACCTCGCACGATCGAGCAACCTGCCAAGGGCAAAGTCGCTGAGAAGCCCATCCTAAATGGTCTGCATCACCGCTATTACCGGCGCGCTGCTTAAATCCGAATACTAAAACGTCTGCTTGTTTATTGGGATAACTCTGCCTTATTCGGTCGAGTGACCTGTTTGAATGCTCAGTTTTGCCCGAGATACTATCCTGTTCCATTCAATTTACAATTTCTGAACGGTCGATTCCAACTCTACTGAAACAAAATGCCATCACTATATAAGGACTCGCAAAGGCTTTTCAAGCCGAATGGACTTTTGACGAGGGACAGTCCATATTGTCATTTATTTTAAATATACTCAACAAATCCTCTATTTCAAATCCTTTAACCTCGCCCGCAGCGTCTGCTTGGCTCTAAAGAGCAGTGACTCAGCCGACTTTTCACTGATGCGCAATGTCTCGGCGATGGCTTTCACCGGCAGGTCTTCCTTGTAGCGCAGGTGCAGGGTGGCGCGCTGGTGGACTGGAAGATGTTGGATTTCAGTTTCAAGGCTTTGCAGCAGTTCAGTTCGCTCGGCTTCGCGGTCGGGCTGACCGTCTGGATCCGACTCGACTTCGATTTCATCCCCGCCTCTCGACAGCGAGAGAAACTCGCCTACCCGCCGCCGGCGCCAGCGTCCGATGGCTCGGTTCAGCGTGATGCGGTAGAGCCAGGTCGAGAACTCAGCCGTCGGACGGTAGGCTTGCGGATTCTCCCAGATGGACAGGAAGACTTCCTGCGCCGTGTCGCGGGCGTCTTCGGCTCGCAGCAAAATGCGATACGCCAGCCGATAGACGCGCTCCTCATAGCGCAGCATCAGCGCCTCGAAAGCCTGCTCGTCGCGTCGAACGGTCAGGGCGATGAGTTCGCGGTCGGTTTTATTGGTAAGTTCGATTTTGAGGTGAAATAGTTATTTACAATCCGTAATAATTTTACTAATATATAAAGTTTTAGTTTCTTTTAAAAGTATGTAAGTAAGCGAGTAAGATTTACTTACACCTTTCGACTTTCTAACTTTTCAATTTTCAACTATTTTTAGGACTACCAATGGCACGAAGAATTCCGATGCCGAAGAATTTGACGATTCCGTTCGATGTAGCTGACCTGGCGCTGGCAGAGGAGGGACTGCGCCGCATTCAATGGGCGGACCAGGATATGCCGGTGTTGGCGAAAATCCGGGCGCGTTTTGCCGATGAGATGCCGCTGAAGGGCATGAAGATGGCGGCTTGCCTGCATGTTACATCCGAGACTGCCAACCTGATGCGTACATTACAAGCCGGCGGCGCGGAGGTCAGGCTCTGCGCGTCCAATCCGCTCTCGACGCAGGACGACATCGCCGCGGCGTTGGTCAATCATTTCGGTATATCAGTATTCGCAATTCACGGCGAAGACAACCAAACCTATTATAAACATATACATCAGGCACTCGGCCACAATCCGTTGTTCACGATGGACGACGGCTGCGACCTGGTGACTACGCTGCATCAAGTGAAGCCGGAAATGGCGGCGAAAATGAAGTGCGGGATGGAAGAGACCACCACCGGCGTCATCCGCCTAAAGGCTATGCACGCCGACGGCGCGCTCAAATATCCGGTTATCGCTGTCAACGACGCTATGACCAAACACTTCTTCGACAACCGCTACGGCACCGGGCAATCGACGGTCGATGGCATCGTGCGGTCAACCGGCGTGCTGCTGGCGGGCTGCAAGGTCGTGGTGGCTGGCTATGGCTGGTGCGGGCGAGGCTTTGCGATGCGTGTGCGGGGAATGGGCGGTATCGTTGCGGTTACCGAGGTTGACCCGGTGAAAGCCATCGAAGCCGTGATGGACGGTTTCCTGGTGATGCCGATGGCTGAAGCCGCCAAATGGGGCAACCTATTCTGCACACTGACCGGCGACATCAATGTCATTCGCCCGGAACATTTCGCAATGATGAAAAACGGCGCTATCGTCGCTAATTCGGGACATTTCAATGTCGAAATTGACATCTCGGGCCTCGAAAAGATGGCGGTCGAAAAGCGTCCTCGGGTCCGAGAAAATGTTGACCAATACATCCTACCCAACGGGCATCGCATCAATCTGTTGGCAGAAGGCCGGCTCATCAACCTCGCGGCGGCTGAAGGGCATCCCGCTTCAGTGATGGATATGTCGTTTGCGGTGCAAGCGCTTTCCACCGAATACGCCGCCAAGCACGAACTCAAGTTAGGCGTCCACTCCGTGCCGGTGGAAATCGACGATATCGTCTCACGCCTGAAACTGCAAGCCTTCGGTATAGAAATCGATACTCTCACACCGGAACAGGTGGAATACCTAAAATCTTGGCAACACGGAACCTAAGCGAATTTAGAATATCAATGCCAATGCCAATACTAATGTAAATCATCATCATTTACATTAGCATTGACATTAGTTAGTGAATTTTGAGGATTATCACCATCTAAGAGAATATCTGAAGGCGGTTTAAATCTAGGAAAATGGTTAATAGTGAAGGCTGCGCTCCAAACCTTTGATGAGGTTTTCGATGTTTCGTTGCGCCTGATAGCCCGGCGGGCGTTAACCCGGCGCGAATTAAGACAGCGTCTCAAGCGCAAAGGGGCGCCGGATAAATTAATCGACGAAGTTGTCCGACTGTTGACATCGGACGGTTATATCGATGAACGAGCCATCGCCGAGGATGTTATTCAACACGGACGGGACGAAAAGTTGGTCGGCAGATTTTTCTTGCGCCACGAACTACGGGCGCGTGGTATAGATGAAATGCTCATCGATAAAGTGTTGGCGAAAGAATATCCCGAAAAAACCGAGAAACAGGTTGCGCATAACTTTATCGAGAAAAAACTTCTCAGACTGCAAACGACCTCGTCCAACGAATCGAATGTGTCGCCTAAACTAGAAAAAAGCGCGATCCAAAAACTTGCCGCTGCGCTGGACCGCAGAGGTTTCAGCGCGGATGTCATCAGCGATATTGTGCATTCGTTGAATCGATTGTAACTATCCATTGCATTGGAAGTAGATTGCATATTCACAAGCGTTATGCTGAATGTTGTGAAGCATTATATGTTCAGCCCAAAATTAACTAGCGCTTCGTTGCAAAAAAAACTGGCTTTATATTATGGTCAGGCGGGCAGGAGGACAGGCGTCCCTGCCTGTCCACTTTACAGCCATATCTCATGGGA
>VGIO01000203.1 GCA_016867855.1 Calditrichota bacterium | reverse complement strand
TGCGCGAAAATTTGCTGATGGGCGCCTTCAGCCGCTCTGATAAAGATGAAATCGAGACCGAAATCGAGCGTGTGACGGAATTATTCCCAATTCTAAAGGAGCGGCAGAACCAGTCCGGCGGCACTCTCTCCGGCGGCGAGCAACAGATGCTGGCGATTGCCCGCGGTCTGATGGCAAAACCGCGCTTGTTGCTGCTCGATGAACCCTCATTAGGCCTCTCCCCTATATTCACGGCTCGTATATTCGAAATCATCGCCCAACTGGCAGCCGAAGGCCGCTCCATCCTCTTAGTCGAACAGAACGCCCGCGCCGCCTTAAAAGTCGCCTTGCGAGGCTATTGCCTTGAAACCGGACGAATCTTCTTAGAAGGACCATCGTCCTTGCTCAGCCAGGATGCACGGATAAAAGCGGCGTATTTGGGAGGTTAGAAAGTTAGAAAATAGTATTCATATTACACACAACGTCATAAGCGGTCGTCGTGTATAGTATGAGCTAATTGCAAAAGTGATGATTAATCCAGAAAACTCAGACCATGGCAAGGCGGACGAGGGCGTCCGCCTTGCCATCAGTTAATAAATCCAACACTTTTGCAATTATCTCGTATTATTAACAATTTGGGATTTGGAGCGCTAAAATTAATTATTTAACAAAATTAAATCTATGAATGTCCCCTTTTTCTAAAATCCTGTTCTTTCTTTGCCTGTCGTTATTGCTCGCAGCAACGGTCCGGGCGGATGATGCCGATTGCGAGGCTTGCCACAGCGATTCGAGTCTGACGCGCGTCAAAGGCGGGCTGCGACAGTCGTTGTTCGTAAGCGTGGCGCGGATAGAGAAGTCGATGCATAACGGACTTGGCTGCACGGATTGCCATACAGCGCTGGCAGGGATTAAAGAATATCCCCACCCGGAGCGTATTCAGGGCGTCAACTGCGCGGATTGTCACACGGAGGCGTTTGAAGTCTATATGTCGGGCTTCTACGACCATCTGGCGCAGCGCGGCTTCACTGCCATCCCCGGCTGCACGGCTTGCCACGGTTCGCACGATATCGCGGAACAAGCCAATACCCGCGCCGTGTGCGGTATTTGCCACTCTGAGCAGCGCCGTCAGTTTGAGCGCTCGGTGCATTACAGCCCGCCGGACACAGCCTATCGCGGCGTCAGCTGCACCTCTTGTCATTCGGCGCACATCAAGACCCAGCGCGGTCAAATGCTGCCGTCCGACTGGCGCCTGTTCGCCGTCGAGCGCTGTGTTAAATGCCATAAAGAGCAGACTCAAGACTATCTCAATTCACATCATTACCAGCAGGTTGGGAAAGACAATAGCCGCGCGCCTATCTGCACTGATTGTCACGGCATTCACGAACTTTACCGCGTCGATGACCCGCGTTCGCTAGTTCATATCGATAAACTTGACGCCACCTGCGACCGCTGCCATCCGGGACACGAAGCGACCATCCATCGCAAGAGCGACGCTGACCCGCGGCTGATGACCTGCGTCGCCTGCCATACCGGGCATCACACTGAAATGGCGCGCGTCGAGAGCGCTATCTTCAAAGAGACACTGCCGGCAACCTGCAACCGCTGCCACGGCGACGACCGCCATAAGAAAGAAAACCTCGCGCATGGCAGAATTATGGTAGTGGACGCCGATGGCGGGACGGCAAACTGCACCGAGTGCCACATCTATCATTGGAAAATTTCCGACGATACGCATCTCGGCGCGGCGCAAGAACGGCTGCATTGTCAAAATTGCCACCCTAGCGAGAACCGCGATTACGAGCGAAGCGTGCATGGCATTTCCGCCCGCAAAGGCCACCCTGAAGCGCCGACCTGCGTAACCTGCCATGGTGAAAAGAACATCGAACGCATCTCCAGCCGCTTCAATGGTCAATCGGTCATCTCGCTGTGCAGTTCCTGCCACGCCAATCGCGATGTAACGATGAAATTTCAACTTAATCCGAATGTCGTCAAGGGTTATTTAAGCACATATCATGGGCAGGTCTATAGCCTGGGCTATCAAGGTCGGGAGTTTGCCACCTGCGCTTCCTGCCACGACAACCACCTCATTTTGCCGTCGGACAATCCTCAATCGACGATTTCCAAGCAACATATCATCCAGACCTGCAGCCGCTGTCATTTAGACGCCAATATCAATTTCGTAGGAATGCTGCAACATTACGACCCGATGGTGCAAAAGGAGAACATCATCCTGACCATCATTCATAAATTTATGCTTTGGCTGTTGGGCGTAACGCTCTCGGTGTTTGGAATCCATACAATCCTTTGGTTGATTCGGACTGTCATCGACCGGTTGCGGCACGGGAGGCGGTTTAAGGATGCGGAAGCCAAGAAAGTGCGCTACAGACGCTTCGGGTCTTTCGAGCGGGTTCTGCACGGCATCGTCATCGTTAGTTTCTTAATCTTGGCGACCACCGGACTGCCTTTGAAATACAGTCATTCGGCGGCGTCGCAATGGATTGCCGCCAATCTGCTCACTTTACGCACGATGGCTATTCTGCACCGCGTCGCGGCGGGAATGACCTTCTTATATTTTGCTCTGCACTTGGGTTCGCTCGGCTTCCGGCTGGCGGCGCGTAGAGTCACATTGAAAAAACTATTATGGGGCGAGGACAGCCTTGTCCCGCAGCCGTGCGATTTTCGCGAATTTTTTCAGCATATCGGCTGGTTTCTCGGCATTGTGCAGAAGCCTCAGTTTGGCAGATGGGCATACTGGGAGAAGTTCGACTACTTCGCCGTATTTTGGGGCGTCAGCATCATCGGACTATCGGGTTTGACATTGTGGTTTCCTGAATTTTTCACCAAGATACTGCCCGGCTGGGCGATTAATGCGGCGCACATCATACATTCCGAAGAGGCGCTGCTCGCCACAGGTTTCATTTTTACTATTCACTTTTTCAACGAACATCTGCGGCCCGAGAACTTTCCCTTCGACGAAGTTATCTTTACCGGCTCGATGTCTTCGACATATTTAAAGAAAGAACGCGGCCGGTGGTATCAGCAACTCCAAGAATCGGGGCGTCTGGAGGCTATGTCCGTGGCGCCAATGAAATTCTTGCCGCGCCTGTTGTTATATATCTTCGGCTTTTTAGCCTTGGGCATCGGCTTGGCGTTGTTGGCGCTTATAATTATTGGGAGTTTTTCTTAGCGGCTTGTCCGAAAAAAGAATGAAAACAAGCAAGTTCACAAGTAAAACCCATTTAAACTTGGGAACTAGCGCTATGTCAAGCGTAAGATGTCGTCATCCTTCACTTCGT
The DNA here is from genome assembly GCA_016867855.1 of Calditrichota bacterium. GTDB lineage: Bacteria > Electryoneota > AABM5-125-24 > Hatepunaeales > Hatepunaeaceae > VGIO01. Next base: position 1,830 of record VGIO01000203.1, on the reverse strand, counting down.
TCAGGTTCTCGTCTTAAAGACTTACTTATCCAGACGAGATCCTTCACTTCATTCAGGATGATATCTAAACATACGCAAAAATTTATGACGCTATGTATAGTTCGAATTGATTTGATTTAATCTAATAAAGATTAGTATATTATAGTTTAATTTTAAATTTTGTATAGATCTGCGCACTTTAATCATCATCAATCCGCGGTCGGGGACGCCAAAGTTCATCAGCCGCTTGCATTACTTGATTCGCAAGCATTTCGGCGCGTCGAACCGTCGGGTTCAAGTTATCAAGTCCCGCGATGCGCTGCATGTGCGGACTTTAGCCCAGCGCGCCGCTCAAGATGGTTTTGAGATGGTCGTGGCTGTCGGCGGCGATGGCACGGTCAATATGGCGGCGCAGGGCATCCTGCTCAGCGAAACTGCGCTGGCAGTGCTGCCGACCGGTTCGGGCAACGGCTATGCCCGCAATGTCGGCATCCCGCTGCGTCTGGAGAAAGCCCTCGCGCTGCTCAAAGAGCCTTACTCACTGCAAATCGATGTAGGGTCGGTCGATGACCGTATCTTCTTAGTCTCCTGTGGCATCGGCTGGGAGGCTGTCATCGCCACCGTGTTCGAGGAGAGTTTGCTGCGCGGCGTGCTGCCTTACGCCACCGCCGCGCTGACGACCTATCTCCAGTATGAACCGCAGGAGATCGCCATCGAAGCCGAGCCGGGCGGCTGGACCTACCGCGGGCGTCCAATGCTGTTCAGTGTAACTAATATGCGCGAATACGGCGTTGGAGTTACGATCGCGCCGACCGCCAGTGAACGCGATGGGCTGCTCGATATCTGTCTCATCCCACGCCATAGTCTTTTGAATGTCGCCAAATACACGCCTGAAATGTTCCGTCAGCGCACGGCTTTGATTCCGGGTTATGTGCATCAATTAGCCTCACAGGTGAAAATCCAACGTGCTTATCCCGGCAATATTCACCTCGATGGAACACCATTTCCCTTTGGTGAAGAAATCAAGATCCACATTCTGCCGACCGCTCTCAAAGTCGTAGTTAATCCTGATAATTATGGCTAGTGTTATGTCAATTGTGCAATGTCGCATGTTATCCTGAACGAGGTGAGGGATCTCGTCTGGGTAAGTAAGTCTTTAGGACGAGATCCTTCACTTCGTTCAGGATGACGACATCTTACGTTTGACATAGCATTAGTGTAATGTAAATGCAATAATGTTAATCGAATAGAATAGTGGGGCAGGGCGTCCCGACCTACCAATTACAAAAGTGGGGATTGTCTGTGCCACTATCAGATAACCATCATTATTGCAAAGACAGAACAGTGGGATTTTTCGCTCATTAATGGTAATATACAAGATGCTTCGCTGCTTTCGGTGTGACCGTTGTGTGTTTAAGCCTAAATTTTCAATACGCCTATCCTCAAGATATTACCGCTAATTAAGATGGAGGATGAGTTGATATAAAGTCTGATGCGCTACTCGATTAACGAAGGCATAATATAATAATAGACGCTGAAAATACTTCGTTTCGCGCTATAATCGTTATTTACAGAATAGGTCGCTTTAAATATTGCGCGTATTAATCTAAAAAATTATATTGTTATTATATTTAACAAAGATAGAGCAATGAAGTATTGGCGGATGCCGCCGGCGGCGACGGTCGACCGGATGGCGCGCTATTTGAATTATCTGACCTCGCTGCCGCCGGACCAATTGCGCGTCAGTTCAAAGCAAATCAGTCTGGCTTTGGGCATAAAACCAACTCAATTTCGGCAGGATTTTCACTATTTTGGCGGATTTGGGCAGCCGGGACGCGGCTATGACAAGCA
>VGIO01000202.1 GCA_016867855.1 Calditrichota bacterium | reverse complement strand
ATCCTCGACCCAGCCCTTGACGGATGCGCCAATAGATAAATCAGAGCGAACTAAATAGGCTGCGCCGAGCGTAAGATAGGCTTGATGTAAAGTGAATTCGGCTTCGACCGGGCCGGGCCGGCTGCGAGCTTCAAATCCGGGCGTAGATAAATTGAAGTAATTTGCGCCGATGCCGCCCCAGCGTGCGCGGAACTTAACTGCGCCGAGCGACCCGCGGCTGTCAACTAACCAGCGGAAGGCGCCGAAGCGCACTTCGCGTTCTCCGAAGGCCAGCAGCGCTGGATTCCAATACAGAGCGTTGGCGGAAACCGAATGGCTGACACCGGTCTGCCCGATAGCGCGCTCGCGCGCGCCAGTGGGTATCTTCAGAAACGCCGCGGCTGAAGTGGAAGCGCTGGACGATGTAAAAAGTGAGAACACTAGAACTAATACTAATACTCTTTGGATGACAGTCTTTTGTCTCAATATTCTTTATTCCTTAATCTTAAAAACTGAATTTCCAACCGATTATATTCGAACCGCCGGGCGAGACCTGTTCCATTACGAAAGCATAATCGAAGCGAGCCTTGATATTCCAGCGCAGGACGAAGTCGAGGCTGAAGCCGAAGGTTGGATTATCGCGGTCATAGCCGCCGCGTAAGGCGCCGCCGAGTCCGGGCTTCATTTCGTAGCGCCATTCAGCGCCGAAATGAGGCTGCGCGGCGTCCGACGACCGGCCCAATTCCTGTTTATGAAGCACAACATCTGAAGTCAGAGTTAGGTCGTCAAGCGGGTTCCATGCGCCGCCGAGTCGGATGAGCGTCGGAAAATTATCGTCCTTAGCGCCTGCGTCGTCGCCCCAGACTTTGGATGTTTCCCAACCGTATTTAGCGTTTAAATCGCGCAGTTGAAAGCCGAATCGCAGGTCGCCGGACGCTCTGAATTGAAAACCCAAGTCGATGCCCATCCCGTAAGCATTGAGGCTTTTGTCATCGGCTTGCAGATGGGGAGTGTTGTTGATCATCCATTTGAGCGAGACACCCAGCGCAATATCCTGGTGCGGGCAGATCGAAAAAGTCCCATGAATGAGGTTGTCTGAATTAGACAGTATATCGAAGCGCTCGCCGTTGGAGTCGCGCCCGTCGATGTCGGTCGTTGCGGCGCGCAGGAAGCCGAAGCCGAGCACTGCGTTGCCTTTGAGCGGGAAAGAGTAATCGATATAGACGACGCTGCGATCGAGAGACAGAATACGGCAGCCAAGTGTTGCCTGACGTAAAGACTGAAATCCGAGCGAGGCTGGATTATAGTGCCAGTTCATTCCGTAGCCGGTCAGCGCTGCGCCGCAGCCGCCTAAAGCCGCTAAGTCGGCGCCAATGCTCATTCTTAGAAATGACCCGGCCTGACCGCCCAGAGGTGCGGAATGAGCGAAAGAAAAAGTCAAAAAGATGGTAATTAAAAAGAGCAAACTGAATATTGTGCTTTTGAATGAGACTAAAGGTTGCACACCCCCCCTTGCTCCCCCCCGCAAGCGTGGGGGGAAACTATCATTTATCCTCCGCAAGCGTGGGGGGAAACTATCATTTATCCTCCGCAAGCGTGGGGGGAAACTATCATTTATCCTCCACAAGCGGGAAGAAAATCCATACCTTCCTGTAACCTTTAATCGACAATCTGCATTCTGTAATCTACAATCTGCATTCTGTAATCTACAATCTGCATTCTGCAATCTACAATCTGCATTCTGCAATCTACAATCTGCATTCTGCAATCTACATTCAGCATTTAGCATTCTAAATTCTAAATTCTTCATTAGTCTATCACCATCACTTTCCCCCAAAGATCTTTGCCGTTGACCTTCAGGCGGTAAAAATATACACCATTGGCGACGATTTTACCTTTTGCATCGCGTCCGTCCCAGGCGACGGCGCCGTAGCCGGCCATCATTCCCGTGCCGCCGCCCCAGAAAACATTGGCGGGATAAGGTCCGCTGAATTCAATGACCGGTTCCATCGCAAAGTTCCAGACGCCCCAACTTTGCACGCCGTCGCCGGGTGCGGCGGCACGGAATTGGAAGCGGGTCTGATGCCCACGGCGCGGCGAGAAAGGACTCGGGTAGGCATAAGTATTAGGCTGTCCGGCGACACCGGCAGGCTGATGAGCGCGCAGGATGCGCCAGCCAAGCAAAGATGGATGGTAGAAGGCTAACCCGTTGTCCGTTCCTATCCATAATGTGTCGCCGATGGCTGCGGCTGAATAGAAGTCAGGGTTGTCAAGGCGCTCATTGATGGTCCAGTCAGCGATTTGGTGAATTGGATTTGCCGCCCAGTCCCAGGTCCGGCCTAAATCGTCGCTGAACCACAAACCGCCGTCGGCGCAGACATAGACTGTGCTGTCTTTAAAGCCGAAGTTGTGAGCGCGCAGCGAGCCGTAGATGTCTATTAAGTAGGCGCCGCTGTAAGGTCCGGAGATGAACCTTGTCGAATCGGATAGCGCTACTCGCCACGAAGCGCCGTGGTCGGCGGTTACCGACACGCCGTAGTATTCCGTATTGCGCTCGGCGCGCCAGGTCGCAGCCCAGATAAGTGTGTCCGGACCAGCGTATTGCACGCCCAAAGCGACGACGAAATTGCCGGAAATCGAGCCGGCTCCAGCGCTGGAAGCCGCCCAAGTATAACCGCCGTCTTCGCTGTGATGAACGCCGGCGGCGCTGCCGACCCATAGGCTGCGGCCGTCATAAGCCGCGCTAAAAACGCGGTGCGATAAATATTGCAGCGGCTTAAAACTGTTGCCGTCCACCGTAACTAACTCCCAGCGGTCGGAGCCGTGCCGCAATTTGCGCAAGCCTCCCCCCCAAGAGACGATCCACACCGCTGAATCTGTAACCGCGATGTCGTAGGTGACATTTTGAATGTTGGTCGTGGTTGGGCTGTAGTCGGTTACATCAGCCGAGTCCACCGGCTGGCGCATCCAGCGCCAGGACACGCCTTCGTCGCGCGAGTAGCCGACGCCGCCGCCGGCGGGGTAGTATTCGCCGCGAATTTCTTCGGTATAGGCAGTCGCCGCCCAGATGACGCTGTCCGACACGACCAGCGCCGACACACCGCCGCGACCGAGCCCGGAACTCTCATTTATCACCGACCATTCGGCGCCGGGCAGGTGAATTTGTCCCAAACCACGTCCGGTGCCGAACCAGATGCTCCGGCCATCCGGCGCGGGAACGATGTCGATGATGGAATTGGATGGCAGCCGTGCGCCGTGCTGCGGCGGTGTATCGAGTCGATATTCACCCGGTTGAACTGCGGCTGAACACAGCAAAACAGAACTAAGAACGATGAAAAGCGTTAGTCTGAATTTATGTTGTATGTCTTTACTATGTGAATATTGAATTTTAAATCTCCTGAGGTAATTGCAAAAGTGTTGGATTTATTAACTGATGGCAGGCGGACGCACTCGTCCGCCGCATTCTATGCTTGGTTTTCAGCGGACGCGGGCGTCCGCCTTGCCATGGTCTGAGTTTTCTGGATTAATCATCACTTTTGCAATTAGCTCTCCTGTAAGACAAAAATACTATTACCAGTCGATTTTTGTATATTTTGAATGGAATGCAGCCTCGGTTTTTGTTCTATCGGGCGCGCTCACCCGGCGTAAAATCACAAGGTTATTAGAATAAATTAGACCCCTTTGCGGCGAACGGTCGGTCGGCAGCCAGGTAAAGGTGAACAACACTCCAGTCCGGCTAGTGCTGTCGGCTGAAAAGCCGGCGGTAAAAACCCCATCTCCCGCTATAGAATCCAGACTGGCGTCAGGCAGGCCTCCATCGTCGAAATAGACAAAATGGGCAACTTCTCTTTCCGGATCCCGAATCGTTAAAAGCAGCGAATCGAGGTCGAATGCAGAATTGACATCGTCAACTTTAACTAAATAATAAAAAACCACAGTTTCATTTGCACTGACCCAAACTGTATCCGGGCCAGTTACACTTCGGATTGATGGCGGACCGTTGGTGAAATGAACTTCGATAGAATCGCTTTGGACGAATTGGTTCGACTGCCGCATTGTCCAATCGGCAACCCGCACTGACCAGGGATAATTCCCAGTGCGCAAACCGGCGCCATATCCCCGTGGCTGAATCCAATACCAGGCTGAATCATTCGAACGCGTCATCGGATAAACTGCTTCTGGGCGCGCGTAGGCTTCCAACCGGACTAAATTAACCAGTGCGATGTCGGCTGAACCGTTCGAGTCCTGCACAATTACAAAGAATTCACGGTTAATCTCATCAGGCGCTAAAAATCGAACTATTTGCGGCGGAGTGTTTTCCAACACCCGCACGGAGACTTCCAACATCTGCGGAGTTACAGCAACATCAGTCATTAGGTCGAAGGTGAACTTATAGATTCCTACCAATTGAGCGAACTTAGCCGAAATCCGCCGCGAGAACATACCGTCTCCGGCAATGCGGTCGCCGCTCAAAGTGTCCGCAAAACCTAAAGCGTCCCGTGGTTTTTGACTGCCGCCATCGTCGAGGAGTCTGAAATGAGTAGTGGCGCCTCCAGGGCTAGTTATCTGGCAAGTCATTACCGCGTTCAGCGCCGCCGCAGCCGGTGAAACCGCCACCGTAATTCGGCGTATCTGACCAGAGTGTTTCGCCCACAGGGTATCCAATTCGATTAAACTCAAGAACGGTATGTCTGGCCGAATACGGTGATTATCATCATCGAATACATCGCAGCCGAAGATCAGGAATGTAAACGCTAGAAAATTTAAATAAAGTTTAAGGCTGCGGTTATTTAGTGGATTGACACTGAACATATTTTATACTCAAATTCTACGTTAAGCGCTGAATATCTCACAAGATTGGAATTAGTTTTTAACAACAGATTAAACAATAAAGCGGAATGAAGTAGTAGATAATCCGCTCCGTCTGCTAAATCTGCTGTTAATTATTAAAGTGAAGCTTTAATCGGCAATTTGAAATATCATCAATTTTGCGGGAATGACGCTCTTTTCAGCGCGTCGCTCTGTTATCGCAACGTTCATCGGACACTGCCAATAGTTCTATTAAACAAGTATGAATGATAAATATAATAACATATCCGTGATGAGCAAACGAAATATCTTTTACTCGAACAAATAATTCGTATATTTTACTATAGTGGATGTTCCAGTCCGGTTATAAGGATGGATAT